>NZ_JAELUC010000017.1 GCF_016429155.1 Pedobacter sp. ASV12
CCCCCCCCCCCCCCCCCCCCCCCCCCCCCCCCCCCCCCCCCCCCCCCCCCCCTCTTTTAGATGTGTATAAGAGACAGAACCTCGCCATAACCGTTAATCAAACCCGCACTAGGTTGACCAATTAGGGTAATGTTCAGGTTTCTTTTGAGGTCGACAGCGTTCATCACGGCCGATGAGAAAGTCGTTTTGCCAATCAGTACAAAAAACTTGTTCTTTTGGTTAAGATAGCTCTGCTTGATTTGCTCGGTAAACGGCTCTAGAATGCCCGAATTGCCGCCACTGTTATAGCGTAGATCGAGTACAATTTTCTCGGGCTTGTGCTCATTGATGCTGGCAAACAGCTCGTCGTTGAACTTGGCAAAAGGATAGTTCGGCATTTCCCTGCACTGGCTGTAGTTGAAATACAGGATTTTTTTATCGGCGCTATACTCAAACCAGTAGTTGCCGGCTTTCTTTTTGGAAAGCAGGCTTTGGCCAGACCTTACCAAAGGCAGTTTTGCAGCATTGTTGCCGGCTACCGAAGCAAGGCTTATCTTTGTTGTTTGCTCTTTGTTTGTGCTAAAAACGAAGATGGCTTTAGAAACGTCGTCAATAAGGCCCAAGCCTTTCAACAATACGGGGTTATTAAGGTGATGTACCAAATGATCATTGAAATAAGAAGGATTTTCGTGGAGGATGATTTCCTTAAAGCGGGTAACCACTTCGCTTACCGGATGACCGTTTATGCTCTCCAACTTGCTGTTTAACAAGGAGGAATGGGCCGAATCGATGCCGGTTACAAAAAGGCCTTCCTTAAAAACTTCGAATTGGATAGGCAGGGTCTTGGTAAAATCAACCTCTATAAAAGTATGTTCATCGCCTATGGATACGGTCAGTTTAAAAAGCTCGGCTATAAAGCGGTCCCAGTCAAGCGAGTTAGACCTCATTAAAATCTGGTCGACTTTGTTTTCGAACTGGGCGCGGTCTATTTTGGCAAATAGGTTGGTATGCTTTTCTGGAAGTGTTTTTTTTAGGAATTCGAGGTCTTGTACAAAATCTTCTTTGCTAAGCGATTGCGCCCAGCTGCCAAAGCTGCACAAGGCGAAAAATAGGATAGGGAGTATTGTTCTTTTCATGTTTAGGTTTTCCAAAAGACAAGGCTTTTGTGGAAACGTTGCACCCAATCGCAGCAAATTAGAATTTATACTTGCCCATTTTTCCGTCTATCGTTAAATATGCCGGCAATGCAGCCGAGCCATACCAGTTGAACAGTTCGGCATCCAGTAGCTTGGCTTTTACTGCCGGGTCTGTAGCCAGCATTTCCTTGGCTTCGTCGAGCGATTTGGTGTTGAGGATAAAAATGCCCCTATAGCTCTTGTCGTTCTTGCCCAAAGGTCCGGCAACAATGAGCTTGTTCTGTTGCACCAGCTTGCCCATATTGGCCATGTGTCCGGCAAAGAGGCTATCGGTTTTGGCTTTGGTTTCGGTAGTATTGCTCCCTGTTTTAAGGATCACCAATACGTACATCTTCATGCCATAATCGTCGGCACCATATTCTTTGGCAAGTTTTTCATCGTATTTCGGATTGGCCTTTTTTTCCTGGGCACCCACGTAGATGCAAGCGCAAAGCAGCAGGGTAGACAACAGTAATTTTTTCATGATAATTTAAATTTTAAGCTGAAATGATTAATGGAGCTAGTCTAGATCCTTTTCCCGCATCCACTTGACCAGCTCGGCTTTTAGTGCTTCGCCCATTTTTTTCTGATTGGCCGGATCCTGCAAAAAAGCCTTGCTCACCCCATTGTCGCCAATTTCCAGTAAAACCCGGTATTTGGCGGTATTGATGTTTTCGTCGAGACTATAAAATGCTTTTTTGCCTGTAGCTTTGCAGGTGTAATCGTTTCTTCCGGTCGAGCTATCGAAAAGAACGCCTCGGTTTTCCAGGTCGGTGGCCTTGCTGATGGCGGCGATCAATCGTGCAGCCAATTCCTTGTTTTCAGCTTCCTGGGCATCGCCTTCATGTATATAGCCCCAAATAGCATGGCGCTTGGTGCCACCGTTATTGTGTACAGCGATAAATACGGTGGGCTTCAATTTATTCGATTCCTGCAATTCGTAGGCATAGCCCGATATTTTGCCATCGATAATAGCCGAAGTATGTTCAATTACGGTATTGCTGCCTACATCGGGATGGTGCAGGCCTTCCTGGTGCAGGCTCCAAACCTTGTGTTCGTTTAAGGTTGGCTTGCTGGCCATGGCGCCCTCTATGATGCCGTTACAGGTGGCGGCTTCGCTAAAATCGGTTCCGGTGTCGGTTTGGTGCGAGGGTTGCCACACCACAACCGTTTTGGGCTTAAGCGGTACGTGGCCAACACTGGTGCAAAGGGCTAAGCCCAAAGTGGCTAGCAATAACTTGTTCATAAAAGGGCGATTTGGTGAAAACTAAAGATAGCAAATCTTCAGATAGGCTGGCAAAGAAAAAGCCCAATCGTTTTGACTGGGCTTTTTTATGGTTTTCTTTAGTGGTTAGCAGTTTACAATCACGCAATCGAACAGCTAACCTCGGTTAGTTTTTCATCATCTTCAAGAAAGTAGCCAGTTTGGCTTTCATTTGCCTTCTGTCTACAATAAAATCCAAAAATCCGTGCTCTAATACAAATTCGGAGGTTTGGAAACCTTTAGGCAGGTCTTTTTTAATGGTTTCTTTGATAACGCGCGGTCCGGCAAAGCCGATCAAAGCGCCAGGTTCGGCAATGTTAATGTCGCCCAGCATGGCATAAGACGCCGTCACACCACCGGTAGTCGGATCGGTAAGCAAAGAAATGTATGGAATTTTAGCTTGGCTCAACAAAGCCAGTTTAGCCGAAGTTTTAGCCATCTGCATCAAAGAAAAGGCGGCTTCCATCATTCGTGCACCGCCCGACTTCGAAATCATCAGGAAAGGCACCTTGTGTTTAAGGCTGTAGTCGATAGAGCGCGCAATTTTTTCACCTACTACCGATCCCATCGAACCGCCGATAAAAGCGAAGTCCATACAGGCAATCATGATTTCTTCGCCATCAATTTTGCCGTGTGCAGCCCTGATGGCATCTTTTAAGCCTGTTTTGGCCGTAGTTTCGACAATTCTTTCTGTATACGGCTTGCTATCGACAAAGTGAAGCGGATCGCCCGAAGTTAAGTTGCCGAAAAGTTCGGTAAACTCGTTATTGTCAAAAAGAACCTGGAAATATTCTTTAGAACCTATTCTGAGGTGGTAGTCGCAGTAGTGGCAAACGTACTTGTTTTCTATCAAGTCTGCGCTGTGGAGTGCTTTTTTACAGTTCGGACACTTGTTCCACAAGCCGTCTGGCGCTTCTTTTTTTTCTTCTGTTGAGGTACTGATCCCCTTTTTTTCTCTCTTAAACCAAGCCATGTTACTTTTAAAAAATGCGAGTACAAAGAAACAAAAAAATATTTTAAGCGGTAGTTTTAATTTCGCCTAAATATAATTTGCGCAGACAGCCCCAAACGCTTAAGGCTAAATCGATTTTAAAAAGGCGGAGCCAAGATTTTTGTTTTCAAATTAAAATAGTGCTTTCAAATATAATTGTATATTAGCCGATGATATTGTAAAAAGTACACTAAGTTGATTGTTGAATACAGTTCAGCTTTAAGCGGTATTTTTTAAAATTTTTGCTAAATTCGAAAATCAACAAAACAAATATAAAATGAGTTTAAAAGGCTATAAAGGCGTAATTTACGGAGCAGCCGTTCAGGAGTTGTTTGAACAGGCTAAAAAACATCAATTTGCATTGCCAGCGGTAAACGTTACGGGTACCAATACCATCAATGCGGTAATGGAAACGGCAAAAGCGGTAAATTCGCCGGTAATGATCCAGCTTTCTAATGGTGGCGCGCAATTTTATGCGGGCAAAACCCTAAACAACGATAACTTGAATGCTTGCGTGCTGGGTGCGGTTTCTGCGGCCAAACACGTGCATTTATTGGCCGAGCACTATGGCGTAGCGGTTATTTTGCATACCGACCATGCGGCTAAAAAATTGTTGCCTTGGATTGACGGCCTTTTAGACCATGGAGAGAAATTCTTTGCCGAAACCGGCAAGCCTTTGTTCTCGTCGCACATGTTGGACCTTTCTGAAGAGCCGATTGAAGAAAACATGGAAATCTGCACCAAGTACCTGGAGCGCATGAGCAAAATGGGCATGACCATCGAAATCGAGCTGGGCGTTACCGGTGGCGAGGAAGATGGCGTAGACAACAGTGATGTAGACAGTTCTAAACTATATACCCAGCCGTCTGAAGTGGCTTATGCCTACGAAGAACTGAGCAAAGTAAGCGACAGGTTTACCATTGCGGCCGCTTTTGGAAACGTACACGGCGTTTATAAACCAGGAAACGTAAAGCTGCAACCGATTATCCTGAAGAATTCGCAGGATTATGTAAGAGAAAAATTCGGTTTGACTGCCGAAAAACCTGTTAACTTCGTATTCCATGGTGGTTCTGGTTCTTCTCAGGAAGAAATCAGGGAAGCTATTTCGTACGGTGCCATCAAAATGAACATCGATACCGATATGCAATGGGCATTTTGGGAGGGCATTTTAGCTTATTACAAAAAGAACGAAGCCTATCTGCAAGGCCAGATCGGCAACCCAGAGGGCGAAGATAAGCCGAATAAAAAATACTACGATCCACGCGTTTGGTTGCGCAAAGGCGAAGAAGAGTTTGTAAAACGACTCACCGTTGCCTTCGAAGATTTGAACTGTATCAACGTACACGAAAAGTTGTAAGCGGCAAACATTTCGCAAGCTAAAAATGTTTAAAGAAAGCGTAACAGTAGAATTACTCGTTGCGCTTTTTTTATGCCCGTATTTATTCGCAAATTAGTATAATAAAACACCCGTTATGAAAAGTAGAAAAAAGAAAGGTAATCTGTTCGAAGATTTTGCCAATGCCGCTACCCGTTTTACCGGCAGCTCTTATGCTTTTTTGGCCGCCACGGCCATTGTGGTTTTATGGGCGGTATCGGGACCAATTTTCGATTATTCCGAAACCTGGCAACTCGTCATCAATACCGGAACCACGATCATTACTTTCTTGATGGTATTCCTGATCCAGAAATCGCAGAACAAAGACAGCAAGGCCATCCAGCTGAAGCTGAACGAGCTGATTGCGGCACACGAGCAGGCCAGTAACCGCATGGTTGATATCGAAGACCTGACCGAAAAGGAACTCGACCAGTTGCATAAGTTCTATGTAACCTTGTCTAAACTGGCCAAAAAGGAAAGCGATATCCATTGTTCGCACTCCATAGATCGGGCTGAAGAGATCAACGAGCAAAAAGCAAAGCACATTTTAAAAACCGCAAAGAAACAATAAAATGGACACACTTCAAGTACACAAGGCTACCACCAAAGAAGAACTGGAAAAAGTTTTCGCCATCCGTAAGATCGTTTTTGTACACGAACAGGGCTGTCCGCCAGAACTGGAATGGGAAAACGAAGATGTATCGACCCATTTTTTGGCTTTATCAGACCATCGGCCTTGTGGAGCTTGTCGCTGGCGCAAAACCGATAAAGGCTATAAGCTGGAGCGTTTTGCGGTGCTGAAAGAGTTTAGGGGCCAAGGCGTTGGCCGGGCCCTGATTGCCACTGCGCTCGACGATTTGCCACCCGATGCCAATTACATTTACCTCAACTCGCAACTGGATGCCATGAGCCTTTATGCCAAGTTTGGCTTTGTAGCTGAAGGCGAACAGTTTGAGGAAGCTGGGATACAGCATTTCAGGATGGTGAAGAAGGTTTAGTTTGAAGCATCACGTGTTTCATCATTTTTTACCTTGTTAAGGTAGGTTAATGCCCACTTTCTTTTGGTTTTGTCGGCCAACGAAGCCTTTAATGTCTTGTAATAGGCGTTGATATAAAGAAGATCGTTGTTGGCAACATAGTAGGATAGGACTTGTGCCTTGCTGATTTTGGATTGATCGTATTGACCTTCTAGCATCCTTGATTTTTCGTTCCAATTATACTGCACCATGGTTGAATCGTCGGTAATTTTTGGACTATAGTCTATTTGCGAAATATCAGCAAACTGGTTGTAATAAGCCATTTTAATGGTCAAAGGCTTTGTTTTTTGGATGGTCGATTCCAGCCATAATACACGGAATCCCCAATAGCCCTGCATATTTCCATTTTCAAGTTCGTTTAAAACCGGAATGAGCTTTCCATCGTCATATTTGTAAAAGAAAAAATTATTCCACCATATACCCGAGCCCGATACAAAACCTTTTACATAATATACCACCGTCTTTCCATCGGTATCTTTGTAGTGCTTCAGTTCAAGCCCGTATCGATTATAGCCGTTGTGTTTGGAAATGACCTTGTTTCCTTCAAAAAAATATAAATAAGCATGCTCGCAATGCCCCGGATCGCCAATACAAATCGCGAACTCATCCACTCCTTTTTTATTTTTTCCGAAGGGGAAGTACAAAATTGGCGTATTGCCTTTCTTATAGGTAAGCATTACGCTTGCCGTTCGGCAAGAGGTATCGATTTGAGGGTCTTTAAAGATGGCCTTTGCTTGGTCGACGTTAATGAAGCCTTTTTTAAGGGTATGTCGAAGTGTTTTTAAGTCCTGTGCAGTAATAACAAGATCTAGCTGTGGCTGATTTCTAAAAACCGAATCGGCACCAAAAGCGATTTTATCGGCAAGCGGTTGCGTAGCCAAATGGCCTATGCTGTCTAAATAGGCTTCAAGTTGCTGTCCGCTGTATTGGATATCTTTTTGAGTTGATTTACTAGGTTTTGAGTTTTTAACAGGATGTGGCCCGTTTTGATTACTTGTGGTTTTCTGGCCGTTATTGCAACTCAATAGAACCAAAAAAGAGGCGAGGTAAATCAGTGTTTTCAATGGGTTAAGCTATGCATAAATATAATTAAATGCATCAGGAAAATAACAAGCAATTAATGGAATATTTTGCCCGAATAAGCCATAGCTTCTACCCATTTTTCTAGATCGAGAGCCAGATATTCGCCTTTCGATTGCAGATAAGCAATCAAGTCTTCGGTGGCCATGTTGCCCGTCAGATCGTCGGTAGCCATGGGGCAGCCTCCAAAGCCTTTTAGGGCACTGTCAAAACGCTTGCAGCCAACTTCGTAAGCCGCTTCGATCTTTTCTAATCGGGTTTGTGGCGTACTGTGCAAATGGATGCCGATTTCGGTTTGCGGAAAACTGTTTATCAATGCCGGCAAAAGGGCTCTGATCTTTTCAGGTGAAGAAACCCCGGTGGTGTCTGCCAGTGCCAGGATTTTTACGCCCCGGTTCACCAGCTCATAGGCCCAATGCTGTACAATTTCGGTATTCCACTCGTCGCCATAAGGATTGCCAAATCCCATAGAAAGGTAAACCACTGCCGTTTTGTTGTGTTGGTCGCATAAATTGAGCATTTCTTCAACCGTATGCAACGACTGGGCAATGCTCGAGTTCGTATTGCGCTGCTGGAAGGTCTCAGACACCGAAAAGGGAAAACCGAGGTAGGTAATGGCCTGATGTTGAACGGCCTCTGCTACGCCCCTTAAATTGGCTACAATGGCCAGCAGTTTAGATTTGGTACGAGCCATATCCAGCAAACCGAGCACTTCTTGGGTATCGCGCAATTGTGGAATGGCCTTTGGCGAAACAAAGCTGCCAAAATCGATGGTATCAAAGCCTACCTGCAACAAAAGATTGATGTATTGGGCTTTAATTGCGGTGGGAATAAAATCGTGCAGGCCTTGCATGGCATCGCGTGGACATTCTACGAGTTTCATGGGTTAAGGGTTATCAAGTTGAAAGGTTATCAAGTTGGGATTCGGGTTGCAATTAATGCTGCTTTTTCAGTTGACGGTTAAGCAATAAGCTAATTTTTCTTGTCTTCTGCTTCAAGTTTGTCGGCTTTTACAAATGGCCTGATAATTAATCGCGTGCCTCTGTCGTAGCTAAAGTAGCTCCAAACCCAGTTTACAAAAACCACCAGTTTGTTTCTGAAGCCAACGAGGGTCATCAGGTGGACAAACATCCAGGTAAACCAGGCAAAAACGCCCTGAAAACGAATTTTGTTGATGTCGACCACGGCACGGTTACGGCCCACGGTAGCCATCGCACCTTTGTCAAAGTACTTAAAGTCTTCGGTAGGTTCGTTGTTGATGAGGTGGATCAGGTTTTTGGCCAATTGTTTGCCTTGCTGAATGGCTGCAGGCGCAACTCCTGGGTGTCCGTTAGGGGTTTCATCGGTAATCATGGCCGCTACATCGCCAATGGCATAAATGTTCTGGTAGCCCTCTACGCGGTTAATCTTGTCGACTTTTAACCGATTGCCACGTACAATTTTCTCGGTATTGAGGCCATCGAGCACCACACCCTTTACACCGGCGCTCCAAATTACGGTAGAGGAGGCAATGGTGCGGCCATCAACAAAAGAAAGCACCTTGCCATCGTAGGCCTGTACGCGGGTTTCGGTGTATACGGTTACACCCAGCTCTTCGAGAAAAGCCTTGGCTTTTTGCTGGGCCTGTACAGACATGGCGCCTAAAAGTTCTGGCGAGCCTTCGACCAGGTAAATGTTCACCTTGTGGATATCCAGCTCGGGATAATCGTTTTTTAAGACATGCTTTTTAAGCTCGGCAATGGCACCAGCGGTTTCAACACCGGTTGGGCCGCCGCCAACCACCACAAAGTTTAAAAGCTCGGCTTCTTGTTCGGGCGTTTTGGCAATGAGCGAAGCCTCGAGGTTCTGCAAAATCAGGCTGCGCAGGTTTAAGGCTTCGGGAATAGACTTCATTGGCATGGCATTGTGCTCTATTTCGGCCTGGCCAAAGAAATTGCTGGTAGAACCTGTGGCAATTACCAAATGGTCGTATTTGATTTCGCCAATCGTAGTTAAGAGGGTATTGCTTTCGGGAATGACCTTTTCTACTTCGGTTACCCTAAAAGTGAGGTTTTTTTGTCCCTTGAATATTTTTCGGATCGGGAAGGCAATCGAATCGGCCTCCAGGCCACCGGTAGCAACCTGATAGAGCAGGGGCTGAAAAGTGTGGTAGTTGTGCCTATCGAGTATAGTCACTTCTACGTTTTTTTTACGGAGTTTCTTGGCCAGCTCTATGCCGCCAAAACCGCCGCCAACAATAACTATTTTCTGCTTTTCGTTGTTCATATCTGATAAACCCATGAGCTTCGCATTTAGTTTAGCAAATATAGAAGATACTTTAGCATTGTTGCTTAAACCAGTTTAAGAACAGGGCGTTTATGGTAATTTGATTGTAACAAAAAAGGCCCCGAAATTTTCGGGGCCTCTTGAATATATTTTTCAACCTATTTTTTCTTTTCGTCTTTCGACAAGTCGATTACGATAGGGGTTGAGATACACAATGAAGAGTAAGTACCGATGATACGTCCGATTAACAAGGCAAAGATAAAGCCACGGATGCTATCGCCACCAAAGATGAAGATCACCATCAATACGAAGAATACCGTTAATGAGGTTAGGATGGTACGGCTCAAGGTGCTGTTCAATGCAAAGTTGATCAAGTTATTGCGTTCTTCGCCATATACATCGGCTTTGCCGGTTTCGCCCAATTTCTCGCGGATACGGTCGAATACGACCACGGTTTCTGTCATGGTATAACCCATTACCGTTAAAATGGCGGCAATGAAATCCTGTCCAATTTCTAATGGGAAAGGCAACACGCCATCTAAAATGGTGTAGAACGAAAGTACCAACAATACGTCGTGGAACAAGGCGATAACCGCACCCAAACCATATTGCCATTTTTTGAAACGTACCAAGATGTAGATAAACATCACGATACAAGAGAACAAGATTGCACCGTATGCACCATAAATGATGTCGCTGGCAATAGTAGGGGTTACTTTTTGCGAGCTTTCGATGCTATATTTCGCGCCTAGTTCGTCTAACCCTTTTCTCAAAGCGGTTTCAACTACTTTATCGGCATTCTGGTCTTGGTCGTTGATATGGAAAGGCGTAGTAATTTTTAACGAGTTATCCGTTCCGGCTGTCTTTACCAAGGCTTCTTCGCCATCGAAATTAGCCGAAAGCTTTTTGGCTACATCTTCGGTGTTCATGGCTTTGTCGAACTTCACCATGTAGGTTCTGCCGCCTTTAAAATCAACACCCAGGTGCAGGCCGCCATTTTTTACATAGAAACCGATACCGGCCAAAATGATAAGCGACGAAATCACATAATAAAGCTTTCTACGGCCAACAAAGTTGAAGGCAATGTTTTTGAATGCGTTTCTGGTTACGCTGTTATCGAAAGAAATTGACGATTTTTTGTTCAGCAAACCTTCAAAAATTACGCGGGAGATTGCTACTGCAGCGAATAATGAAGTTACGATACCCACCATTAAGGTTACGGCAAAACCACGAACCGGTCCAGTACCGAAAATGGCCAGGATAAATCCAAGGATAAACAAGGTAACGTTCGAGTCGATGATAGACGACATGGCGTGCTTAAAGCCTTCTCTAATGGCTACGGCAGTGCTCTTGCCATGCGCCAGCTCTTCACGTACACGCTCGAAGATCAAGATGTTCGCATCTACCGATAAACCGATGGTTAATACGATACCAGCAATACCTGGAAGGGTTAATACCGCATGGAAGGCGGCCAATATACCCATGATAAAGAACAAGTTGATGACCAAGGCCAAGTTGGCTACCCAACCTGCTTTGTTGTAGTACATGGCCATAAAGGCTAAGATTACAATAAAGGCAATGATGAATGAAGCCAGACCACTGTTGATTGCTTGTTGACCCAATGATGGACCTACCACGAAATCTGAAACGATTTTGGCAGGAGCAGGCAATTTACCGGCCTTTAAAATGTTGGCCAAGTCTTTGGTGTCTTCTTGCGTAAAGCTTCCAGAGATAGAAGAAACGCCGTTAGGGATTTCGTTCTGTACGGTAGGCGCTGAATATACGGTATTGTCTAATACAATGGCAATGGCTTTTTTGTTGTTTGGATCGGCTGCGGCATCGGCAGTGATCTTTTTCCATTTGGTAGCACCTTCAGAAGTCATGAACATGGTTACCTCTGGTCTGTTTTGCTGATCGAAATCGGCACGGGCGTTGGCAATCGCATCGCCACCCAAATCAGGTTTTCCGTCTAAAGAAGTTACTTTGATGGCATAAAGTTCGAATAGTTTGGTGCCAGTTCTAGGCTTGGCACTCCACATGAACTTCATATTGCCAGGAATAATCGGCTTTACTTCGGCTTTGGCAAAGAAGGCATTTACTTTGGCCGTGTCTTTTTGCATGGCAATACCTACTACGGCTCCAGGAATCAACGACATCTGACCAGCTTCGTTAGGCGCAATTGCAGGTTGCAATAGGGCAAACAAAGGGTTCTTTTTGGCTTCGTTAAGGACTTTGGTTGCTTTAGAAGTATCAGCAGTGTTGCCTTTAGTGGTTAAACCAGCCAATTTACCGCCTTTTTTGGTGGTATCGCCAGCAACTGCAGGCGTAGTGGCTACGGTATCTTTAACGCCAGCAGCCAAGGTTTTGTTGATGTTGTCCAAAACGCCATAAGTTTCATCGTTTTGGTAAACTTGCCAGAACTGCAATTCGGCCGAGCCTTGCAATAGCTTGCGTACACGCTCTTTGTCTTGGATGCCCGGCATCTCGATGAAGATACGGTTTGAGCCTTCCTGCTTCTGCATGTTCGGACTTACCACGCCAAAACCATCAATACGGCTACGCAAGATAATGAACGAACGGTCGATGGCACTGTTGGCTTCTTTAGACAAGTAGTTTTTTACTTCAGAATTGCTCGAGTTGCTTTTTAAAACGGTCGAATTATCTTGGTTGGCAAAGAAATCGGCCAATTTTCCGTTAGGTACAAGTTTTTCGTATTCGTTAACAAACAAAGAGATGAAATCTTTTCCACCAGTGTTCATTTGTTGCTGTGCATTTTTCAATGCCTCGTTAAAGTTGGCATCGGTAGGATTGCCCGCTAAAGATTTGGTCAGCTCTGCCAACGAAATCTCCATGGTCACGTTCATACCACCTTTCAAGTCGAGGCCAAGGTTGATTTCCTTGCTTTTTACTTGTTGATAGGTTAGGCCTAAACCGGGATAAACCGGAACGGTAGCCATCGAATCTAAATAGGCTTTCTCCTTAACGGCATCGCCTTTGGCATACTCTTTGGCTTTTTTCTCTACATTATAAGTAACTAGATTAAACGAAAGTGAATACAGACAGACAATACCCAATAGTATTGCCATAAATTTAATAAAACCTTTACCTTGCATTTGTTTGACTTTTGTATATAATTTTTTCTATAGTATGCTGTTTTTAAACAAGTCGGCAAATCTAATTATTTTTTTAAATAATAGGACTTCTTATTGTAATTTTATTAAGGAAGCTTGGCTATAGGCGTTGCAACGTTGAAAAAGTATAGCCTAAGGCGTTTTTTTCGTCGGGCGCGTAGCTTTCTTTCTCGGTTTCAACCCATTCGTTGGTATTGATTTCGGGGAAAAAGGCATCGGCCTCAAAAGATTGGTGCACCGTAGTCAGGTAAATTTTTTGTGTCAAAGGCAAAGCCGTTTTATAGATTTCGGCACCGCCAATTAGAAATACTTCGTTTTCGGCTTTGCACAGGGCAATGGCTTCGGTCAGGCTGTTTACCACTTCTACACCCTCCAGCGACAAGCCCTTTTGGCGGGTAATTACAATGTTGCGCCTGTTGGGCAAGGGCTTGCCGATCGAATCGTAGGTTTTGCGGCCCATAATAACGGTATGCCCCGAAGTAATTTGTTTAAAATGTTTGAGGTCGGCCGGCAAATGCCACAGCAACTGGTTGTTTTTGCCGATGGCATGGTTTTCGGCAATGGCTACAACGATTGATATAATCATTAGTTTATTTAGAGGTTGACTGATTGGTATAATTTAGTTATACACACAAAGGTAGGGCTACAAATGAGTTGGCAAAAACTTATTTCCCAACATGCCAATTTAACTTTAATCGATAGTCTGAGATTTACCTTTGTCAAAGGGCCAGTCCTTTCTCCTTAGATGAGAAAGGACCAAAGAATCAAGGCTTCAAATCTTTGTTGCAATAGCTAAACCTACGCCTGATGATGCAAGGCCAAGCCGTGTTTATGGTGGTGCTTATATGTTGGCCATACACCACTTTTGCGCCCTTGCTTGTTATTGCAAGATGAAAGTGAGTGCAATGCTTCGGTTTGCTCTCGCTTCCAAAGTTTTGTAGGCCAAATAACATTAGCCATTCCCCTCCCTTTTGGAGGGGTGCCTGAAAGGCGGGGTGGTTAAAACTTAGAATAACTCTTGCTAAAAGTTACCTAGACCGCCACAACGCCTTTAATATGTGGATGCGGATCGTAGTCTTTTAAGGTAAAGTCTTCGTATTTGAAATCGAAAATGTTTTTAACGGCTGGGTTGATTTCCATGGTTGGCAGTGGTCTAGGATCTCTGCTTAGTTGCAACTTGGCCTGCTCAATATGATTGTTGTATAAGTGGGCATCGCCGAGGGTATGGATAAAATCGCCGTACTGCAGGCCACATACCTGAGCCACCATCATGGTTAATAGGGCATAGGAAGCAATGTTGAAAGGCACGCCCAAGAAAATATCGGCGCTGCGCTGGTACAGTTGGCAACTCAGCTTGCCTTCGGCCACATAAAACTGAAAAAAGGCATGGCAAGGCGGCAAAGCCATGTTTTCTACTTCAGCCACGTTCCACGCCGATACAATGATCCTGCGCGAATCGGGGTTGTTTTTAATCATGTTCACGATCTGGCTGATTTGGTCGGTCTTTTCGCCGTTGGGCTTAGGCCACGAGCGCCATTGCGAGCCATAAACCGGACCCAAATTGCCTGCCTCATCGGCCCATTCGTCCCATATCCTTACACCGTTGTCTTTAAGGTATTTGATGTTGGTATCGCCACTCAAAAACCAGATGAGTTCGTGAATGATAGATTTGAGGTGCAGCTTTTTGGTGGTTACCATCGGAAAGCCCTCTTGAAGGTTAAAGCGCATCTGATAGCCGAAAACGCTAATGGTGCCCGTGCCTGTACGGTCGTGCTTTTGCGTGCCGTGGTCGAGCACGTGCTGCATCAAATCTAAATACTGTTTCATAAGCTACAAAGTTAAGCAATTTAAGAGCCTTTGTGCCTGAGGTTTTTTTAAACATTGGGCCGTTTTTCCAATTCGCGAAAAAATAAATTAGCTTTGGCTGTTAAATAACCATGATTATGCTTAAAAATGTAGTGCTTTCTTTTGTGGGCTTGTTGTTGGCTTCGGGTGTTTTTGCACAATCGCCAAAAGCATTGCAGCTATCTGATGCCGCCTTGGCGCTCACCAAGCAAAAAGTGGTTTACGATCCGGCTTATTTTAAAATTCCTTATCCCAATGGCGATGTGCCTGCCGGAAAAGGCGTATGCACGGATGTGGTTATTAGGGCTTACCGTACTTTGGGCACCGACCTGCAAAAGGAGGTACACGAGGATATGAAGCGCAATTTTAAGCTTTATCCCAAAAATTGGGGCCGTAAGCAACCCGATCCGAATATCGATCATCGCAGGGTATACAACCTGATGGTGTTTTTTGCCAGAAAAGGCACAAAACTGGATTTGAGCAAAAAAACGGAAGACTACAAGCCTGGCGACCTGGTATGCTGGAACCTGAGTGGCAATATTTCGCATATCGGATTGGTGGTCAATAAAAAATCGGCCGATAACAAAAGATACCTCGTTGTACACAATATTGGCAACGGACAGGAGCTCTCCGACTGCTTGTTTTCTTGGAAAATCATTGGTCATTACCGGTATAAAATCTAGGTGGATAAGAATCGTTATTTTTGCCAGGCAACCATTAATCTCAAATCGTCAATTTAAATGCTCGCTTTTGCCAATGCCAAAATCAATTTAGGACTGTTGCTTGCCGAAAAGAGAAGCGATGGCTACCATAACCTGCAAACCGTTTTTTATCCGGTTAAGCTGTATGATTCGGTAGAACTGGTGGATGCCGCAACAACTTTTTGTACGGTTAAGGGAATTGACATACCCGGTGACGCACAAGATAACCTTTGTGTGAAGGCTTTTAAGCAACTACAGGCCGATTTCGGCTTGCCTAACCAACAAATCGTGTTGCTGAAGCACATACCTGTTGGTGCAGGCCTCGGTGGTGGTTCGGCCGATGCGGCTTTCCTGATCAAGCTGGCGAACGAAAAGTTTAAACTGGGCTTAAGTACTGCAAAAATGGAGGGTTATGCGCGCGCCTTGGGCGCCGATTGTGCTTTCTTTATTGCGAATAAGCCGGTTTATGCCACTGAAAAGGGCGATTGCTTCGAGGCGCTCGAAATGGATCTTTCCAAGTATTTTATAGTGCTGGTTAAACCGCCGGTACATGTTTCTACCGCCGAAGCCTACCGCAACGCAAGCGTAAAGCAGCCTGCGGTTTCGCTCAAAGAATTGATAAATTTGCCTATAAGCCAGTGGAAAGAGAAGATATTTAACGGTTTTGAGGCCACTGTTTTTGCGCAGTATCCGCAAATTGACGAAATAAAAACAAAGCTTTACGCCGCAGGTGCTACATTTGCGCTGATGAGCGGCAGCGGTTCATCGGTTTTCGCAATTTTTAAACAACCGGTTTCCCTGCCCGAACTTGAAAAAGAGAATCTGGTGTTTTATGACATTTGATAGAAGTGGAAGGTAGAAAGTTGAAAGTTGAAAGTGAGAGAAGTGATGAAAACTGCCAACTGGTAACTGAAAACTAACACCGGCAACTAAATAAACAATATGGAAATTAATCTCAGCCGCAAAAGCGGGAAATTCAATTTTGAAGCCGTCAACGAAAGCGGATTTACAGTGCAATTAGATGCCAAGCCAGCCATAGGTGGCGAAGGCAAGGGTTTTAGACCCATGGAAACCCTTTTGGTTGGATTGGGTGGTTGCAGCGGTATCGACATCGTCAATGTGCTGACCAAACAAAAAGAGCCTTTAAACGACATTAAAATCAATATCAAGGCCACGCGTAAAGACGAAGAAATGCCCCCGATTTTTGATGTCATCAATATTCATTTCGACCTTTATGGCCATTTAAGCGTGGCCAAGGTAGAAAGAGCCATCCAAATGACTTTTGATAAATACTGTTCGGTTTCCAATATCCTGGGCCGTTCGGCAACCATTAATTTTACCTACGCCATTAAATAAAGCCGCGGCATCGCTATCCGCAATACTCATTACCCAATACTCACTACCCCATGATGAAAAACGAAAATTTTGAAACCATAGCCATCCGTACCCAAACCGAAAGAAGCAGCCACAAAGAGCATTCGGCGCCCATTTACCTCACATCGAGCTATAAATTTGACGACGCCGAAGAAATGCGCGCGCTTTTTGCCAACGAAAAAGAAGGCAACGTTTACAGCCGCTATTCGAACCCGAATACTTCAGAGTTTATCGAAAAGATGTGCCTTTTGGAAGGTGCCGAAGACGGTTTTGCCACCGCCACAGGCATGGCAGCCATTTTTACAACTTTTGGTGCCTTTTTGAAAAATGGCGACCACATTGTTTCGAGCCGCTCGGTTTTTGGGTCGACGCATCAGTTGCTAACCAATGTTTTCTCTAAATGGGGCGTTACCTTCGATTATGCCGATTTGGACAAGCCTGAAGATTGGGAAGCCCTGATCAAGCCCAATACCAAGATGATTTTTGTGGAGACCCCATCCAATCCGGGCATCGACATCATCGACTTGGAGTTTTTGGGTGCACTAGCCAAAAAACACAATGTATTATTGGTGGTTGATAACTGTTTTGCAACACCTTACTTGCAGCAGCCTATCAAATGGGGTGCACATATTTCCATCCATTCGGCTACCAAATACATCGACGGACAGGGTCGCGTGTTGGGTGGCATTATCTTGGGCAGCAAAGCGCTTGTGGCAGAAATTGTTGCCTTTGCCCGTCACAGTGGCCCATCGTTGTCGCCTTTTAACGCCTGGATCTTGTCAAAAAGTTTAGAAACACTTGCGGTTCGTATGGATCGCCATTGCGAAAATGCCTTGAAAGTGGCCGAATATTTAGAAAAGCACCCGCAAATCAAATTGGTAAAATATCCGTTCCTGCCATCGCATCCGCAATACGGAATTGCCAAAAAACAGATGAAACAGGGTGGGGGCATTGTAACCATCGTGGTAAAGGGTGGCGTAGCGGGCGCGCGCAAATTTATGGACGGCTTGAAAATGTTTTCGATTTCGGCCAACTTGGCCGACACCCGGTCTATCGCTACGCATCCGGCTACCAGCACACATAGCAAGCTTACCGAAGAAGAGCGTAACATCGTGGGCATTGAGCAAGGCTCTATCCGCCTTTCGATAGGATTGGAGCATATTGACGATATCCTGGCCGATATTGAACAGGCTTTGGCTTAGTTCGGGTTAACGATTTCGACAAAAACGTTGTGCCGGGTTTCGATCCGGCATTTTTTATTTCATGATTTGCCTTCGGCCATATTTTGGATTGTCGATTACGGTCAACTTTGGTGTTTTGCCTTTAGACTTTTAGCTTTGCTCGTATGAACGACTGCGAATTTATCATTTCAGCACTCCAATCGCTGTCAGAGCCGGCATATCGTCAAAAAATGTTGCGTTTTGGTATCGATAATTCCAAAGCTTTGGGCGTAAGCGTGCCCAAGGTGAGGGCATTGGCCAAGCAAATCGGCAAAAACCAGGCCTTGTCGCTCGAGCTTTGGGGAACCGGAATTCATGAAGCAAGAATTTTAGCGACCATCATTGGCGAACCCAAATTGGTAACTGAGCAACAGATAGACTGCTGGGCAAACGATTTTGCCTCTTGGGATGTATGTGACCAGGCCTGTGGCAATCTGTTCGTTAAAACCCCTTATTTCAAGCCGAAGATTTTCGAGTACAGCAGGGCTGAAAAGGAATTTGTGAAACGCACGGGCTTTGTGCTCATGGCGGCGGCGGCCGTACGCCTCAAAAAAGAACCTGACGAAACTTTTCTGGAGTTTTTTCCAGTCATTGAACGGGAGGCCTGGGACAACCGAAATTTTGTGAAAAAAGCCATCAACTGGGCGCTGAGGCAAATCGGCAAGCGCAATGCTTTGTTGTGTGAGCAGGCCATCGTTACCGCCGAAAATATCCTTGCCCAACAAAACAAAAAAGCTAACTGGGTTGCGCTTGATGCCCTGAGAGAGTTAAGAAGTAAGGGGCCTAAGGGAGGTTTGGAGTTTTAAAGTTTAAAGTTGAAAGTTTAAAGTGGTGAGTTGGGGGTTAAAGGGGGGCATCGCCTTTAAATTTCAAATAGGTAAGCCCATCCTTAAACATCAACCATTGGCCAAAAGAATCAGGAAATATAATCCCTGTCCTCGTCGCTCAGGGTTGATTTGTGCTCCACAGGTTGGTGCTTTTCTATTTCCGTATCGTAGCTGGTGAGGGTTTTCTTCGGCCTTCCGGCAATAAAGCCCAAAATAAAGCCAATCAGGATGCAAACGCCAATCACGATGAGCTTGGAGATGTACACCTCTTTTCCGATGATGAAATCGAATGGAACAGCATCCCTGTTGATGAGCAAAAATGTGGTTAGCAAGGCGGTAACAACGATGATGAAGATGGTTTTTGCTTTCATAAGTTTAAAAACTGTAGTTGAATATTAGTTCTAAGATAGGGTTTTGGTGGTAAACTTTGTTCACAAATACGGCCCTTACCCCCAAATCTATAACAGGCTGGTAGCGCAAAAGGTTTAGGCTGCTGCGCAATTCGAGCCCAAAAGTCTTGGGCTGTGTCAGATTAGTTTCGGTACCGATGTTTTCGTAATGGCTAAAGAAACCGCCCCTCAGATTGCGGATATAGGCAAAAGGCCCAATTTCGGCATCTGGAAAAGCAATCGGAAAACGGTAGCTAAGCAACAAAGTATTTTTCAGTTCGCTCCTGGCACTGATCTGTCCGTAGCCATAAACCGTTGCAATTTCGTTATTGCCCTTCAATATGCCGCTGCTTTGCTGGTAATTGAAGCTGGCTACCAAAGAATGGTTTTTCATAATCCCAGGAAAGTAAAGCGCACTTTCAAAAGCAATCAGGTCGCCGTTAAGGTGCGGGTCGAAAGGTTGGTTGTAGTAACTGATTGTAACCGATTGGGCCCATTTAGGCGCTACGTTGCGCTCGGCAGTCCGTATGCTGTGGACGAATCCGAAGCGGTAGCTCATCGGAAAATCAAGCGTTTTGCTGAAAATGGCAGCTTCCTGTGGCGCAAAATTCCTTTGTGTATAGCTTGTTCCTACCTCTCCCAAAAAACTGTAATTGTGATTGTAGGCGTTTATGCTTAACGGTACACTGGCCTTCAGTTCGAGCCTGTTTTCCCGCCAATTGGCTTCCCGTAGCTGTCCGGCAAGGCGATAATAGGCCAAGCGTGGACGGTTCCTGAAAGTGGCGCTCAGTACCGGGTAAAGGCTTTTGTAGGTCAGCCCGGCGTTGTATTCCAGTTTCCTCAGGTCGCTGTGGTAGCTCACGCCACCAAAAAAATCAACGGTATTGAGCAGGTCGTTCGATTTGAGTGCAATGCCCACCCTGTCGTCATCATCAACCGTTGGACTGATGCTGTGGAATGAAAAAGCATGAGCCAGCGGGCTGTAGCTGGCAGAGGTATAAGCGCTGTCTGGAATTTGCCTGAACACATCGCCAATATTTTCCTGTTTTTCGGCAGCTTCGCCAAAATATACAAAATGGTTGGGCTGCACCTCTTTGGGTTCGATTGGAGCCGTTGCAACCTCGTAACCCGTCAGTTGGTAGTTGTTGAAAAAAATCGATTGGCCATCGTTGCTCGGGCTCGGATTAAAAGCGCCGTATTTTGCTGACGTTAGCGCCACGATTTTTTTGTCGGCAGGCGTAACCTCGTAAATATTGTCAAGTCCGCTTAAATGGGCGTTAAATGCGATTTTATCGCCAATAAATATCGGCCTGCTCAGCTGCTGATTCATTTCTTTAACCAATTGCACGGTTTCGCCCTTTTCGTTGGCCAGCCAAAGCGACTTTCCTTTTTCGCTTACGCCAACCCAGGTCCATTGCGACCCATCGGCATTGAGGGCCGGCGTTTGCAAGATCAGGTTTTCGGGGTTGCTGTAGGTCTTCGTTATTTGGCCATTGATCAGGTCGATGGTCACCAGGTTGAAGTTGTTGCTCAGGTCGGCCTGCACAGCCAGCAATTTTTTTCCATCGCCCGAAAGCGTTGGCGAAAACAGCCTCGTCCTGAAAGTAAGCTGGCGCCTGGTCTTGGTCGAAAAGTCGTAAAGGCAAATCACGCTGTAGTTGCGCTGCTTGTAGCGGGGGTCGTACCTGATCTCATCCCAAACCAGCAGCTGGTTGGCATAGCTGAACCAGGGTTGTTCCTGATAACCAATTTTGAAAAGTTTTTCCTCGCTCTGGTCGGGGTTCAAAACCACAAAACCAGGAACCTCGTCCTTACTTTGTTTGAGGGTTAAAAGTTGTCCATTGGGCAAGGCGGTTGGCATGTAATAATTGGTGGCGATTTTCGCTGGCCGGTTCAGGCTTTTATAATCGCTGTGCAGGGTTTGCTCGTCTTGTCTTTGCCAATCTTTTTTCAGCTGCTCCAAAACATGCGCATAAAATTTTTGGGTGTTATAGCCCGTGTATTTTTTAAGGCTCTGCGAAAAAGGGTAGAGGCGAAGTGGTCGGTGGTGGATGTCGGCAAGCAAGCTGTCTACTATTCCTTTTCCAAATTCTTTGCGCAGCTGCGAAGTGAGCAGGTAGCCCAATTGGTAGTAGCCTGGGGTCTGGTCTTTGTTCGATCCGAAGTAGGCTTTCGAGTAAGAAAAATTTTGCCCGCTGAGCAGCGAAGTTCTGAAAGGCATGACCCATGAAGGCTGCCTGCCGCGACCCGCATGGGTAAGCGAAGTTTCGGTGCTCACCGCGTCGCCTTCGAAGAACCAGGTGGGGATGCTTGCACCCAAATAGGCGAAGTAGATTTCTTCCGGAAAGGGGTGGGCCTGGCCTCCGGTTATTTTGTCGAATTGGGCCACATGCCTAAGCTCGTGAACGGCCAAATTATTAAGCCAATCCTGACTGTCAAATTGCTGAGGTGGAGTGGTGTTGAATTGCGACTTTTTTGGAGCCAGTTGAACAAAGCCATTTGCGATGGTTCCCCGGTTCTGAAGCACGATGGGGATACTCATTTTTTGTCGGTCTAAATCACGACCAACATAAGGGTAGATGTAGGTGATGGTATTGGCCATTCTTTGGGCTTCTTTTTCGAGTTCGCTCGGATAGATGAGCCGGAAACCATTGCTGTTAATTTGGCGCCATTTTACACTAAGTGGATTTTGTTCGCTGTCGAAAATCTGTGAAAAAGCATGAAGTGAAATAAAGCTTAATGTAATTATTGTTAATGTGCTGATTTTAAGTTTGTTTAATTGTTTATTAAGCTTCATTATGATTTTGTGCTAAAATTTTTAGTTTTCTGAGGTTTTGCTGAGGTCTTTTATCTTAAATTTTAATTCAACTTAAATTTCTTAAATTATTGATTTATAAATTTTTATGATAAATATTTAAATCAAGTATTTGTGGTGAATTTTATATTATTTTGTGCTGTTTGGGATGTTTTTTAACAGCCTTAAGGAAATCAGATAACGTTTTTAAACTTGCTATTAAGGTACACTTATTCCTTCGGATTTTAAGCGATTTTTTTTGTTAATTTTTTAAACATGTATACGTTTCTTCACACTCCTACCCTAGGGCTGAGTTGCTGAAACAGATTGAAAATGGCTTAAAAATGAAGCCTATTTTTGTCAGTAAACGCAGAGTTTTTAGGGTGGTTTTTAAGTTGAAAACACCTTGTCCGAACACTTCCGTTCTTAGCTTTTTTTGGATGGTTAAATGGGCTTTTCACTGACAAAAATAGAATGCTTTAAACTTGTTTTTAGGTGTCGAAAATTAAATGCGTTTTGGGTTCTTTAACTCGATTTTTTCAAGTGCGTTTTGAGGAGCAAAGGTCGGGTTGGCTTTGTTAGGCATGTTGGTTTTTCGTGGCAAGTTAGTCGCTTTGCAAAGGCAAAAATGGAACGGAAATTGGGGTTTGCACTTTGACTTGTTAAGGTCAAAAATTAGCATGACCTGATACAGAGTTGTTGTCGTTTGCGCTTCAAAAATTGGTGTCTTGGCTGGGTAAAAGTCGGGCAGAAAATAGTCTTTTAGATGCTCTTTAGGGAGTGGGGTTTAGCGAATAAAACGTCGGTATAACGATTGATTTTTGGGCAAGCAGTGGCTTTGGGCGGACGGAAAATAGGGCAAATATAAGCGCTCTCTGCAACGTTTTTTGATCGAAATAAAGGCTGTTTTACGGGTCAAAAACCGCGAATTTCTATGGAAAAAAGCAGTTGTTTTGATGAGAAAATGATAAAAAATGGCTTGTAAAGTGGTGATTTTGAGTAAAAATTGGCCTTATATCGGCTTTTCCTGCCGATATTCTGACGGAAATAATTCTTTTTTCGAATAAAGCTGGGGCGGAATCGAGGCTTTAAAAGGGCTTTTTAAGCCGGATTAAAGTAGAAATGCCACGAAATCTTATGGCTTTTCTGCCTAGAACTTTGGTTTTTCGGGGAGAAAATGGAGGGAAATCAGGCCTTGTTGCGACGGTTTTTATAGATGGGATAGATAAAAACCGCGGCTAAAATAAGTAACGAACCGAGGTAAAAACCGCCGGTCATCTGCTCTTTCTGACCGAACAAAATAAAGGCTAAAACGATGCCATAAACGGGTTCCAAATTGGTAATCAAAGCCACCCTGAATGCCGATAAAGTTCGCATCACCGAGACCCCTGCAACGTAGGCCAAAGCTGTGCAAACCGTGCCAAGAATTAGCAAATAAAACCAGTCGCTTAAGCTTAGATTGAAGGTCTCTGTAAGCAGGCTTTTGTCGAATAAACGGTAAATACTGATCCAGAAAAAGGCGCCGGCAAGCTCATAAAATCCAATAATGCTGGGGTTGTTTTTCTGTACCAAAGTAGAGTTAATGGTAGAAAAAAAGCTGGCGGCAACTGCCGATAGCAAGCCGAAAATAATGCCTGTGGTGTACTTGGTTTCGAATTTAAAGATGAGATAAATGCCCAAAATAATGAGTAATCCCACCAGAATATCGCCTTTGGAAATGGCATGTTTTTTTATCAGAGGCTCTAAAATGGCGATGAAAAGCGTAACGGATGAGAGGCAAATAAGGCTTACCGAAACGTTGGCTACCTTAATGGAATGGAAGAAGAATATCCAGTGCGTAGCTACAATACTGCCCGTGAAAAAGAATTTGAGAAACTGGGTACGCGTTACCCTGATATTGGTTTTGCTGAATTTAAAATAGGCAAATAGCGTAATTGAGGCAATCAATACCCTGTACCATACCATTTGCACGGCACTGATGGAAATTAATGCGCCCAGAATACCTGTAAAGCCCCAAACAAAAACGGTAAGGTGTAAAATTAAGAGGTTTCGGTTGTCGTGATTAAGTGTTTTAAGGCTGGGTTTCATCTTATTTTGGTGCTTTTCGCAGCAAATATAAGCCTAGTAAGCCAAAAAAGAGCGTAGGCAAAATCGTTGCAGCCAAAGGAGGCAAGCCACCCTTAGTCGAAAACATCTTAGCAAACTGCGTCAAAACGATATAGGCAAAGCTCAGGATAATGCCGATTCCGAGTGGCAACCCCACGCCACCACGTACTTTTCTGGAAGATAAAGCTACGCCGATTAATGTGAGTACAAAGGCCGACAGGGGTTGCAGCCAACGCTTGTACTGTTCAAAGAGCAGGTCGCTCATAATGCCAGAGCCCCTTATTCTTTCTTTTTTGATCTTGTCTGAAAGCTCTTTGTTGCTCATGCTTTCGAATACATTCTGGTAAGCCGAAAAATCGTTAGGCCTCATATCCAGAACCGTATCTTTCTGCTTGTTGAAGGCATAAACCATCGTTTCTTTAAGGCCGTCAATGTTCCTGATGGTGTAGCTGCTCAGTTTCCAGGTTCTTTTTACCGAATCCCAGGTAATCTGCTCAGCCATCAGTTTTTTCTTCAAGACGTCGCCTTTGAATTTATCTAGCGAGAAACGGTAGCCAATATTGGTTTTATTGTCGAAATTATCGATGAAGATATAGGTATTGCTATCCACTTTCATGTGGATATTGGTTTTGATATAGGGGTCGTTTTTGTTTACCACCTCATTTTCGAACTTGTTTTTGATCCTGTTGGTATAGGGCAATACATAGAGATTAGACAACAGGTTGAGCGAGAAAATAATGAAGGCCGAGATAAAGTAAGGTCTTAAAAAACGGTTAAAGCTTACGCCGCCACTTAGAATAGGCACGATTTCGGTCTGGTCGGCCATTTTAGCCGTAAAGAAAATGACTGCAATAAAATTGATCAATGGCGAGAGCATGTTCACATAAAACGGTATAGAACCGGCATAGTATTGCGAAATGGTTTGCCAGATGCTCATGTTGTTCTCCAAAAAATCGTCGAGTTTTTCCGAAAGATCAAAGATGACAATGATCACCACAAAGATAACCAGGGTGTAAACAAAGGTACCCAGGTACTTGCCAATGATATAGCCGTCGATAATTTTAATGCGCTGCCTGATGAAGTTCATTACAATTTATTCCCTAATATACTCACCATTTTATTCTTCCAAGCGTAAAACTCGCCCGAAATGATTTTTTCTCTGGCTTCTTTAACCAGCCAGAGGTAGAAATGCAGGTTATGCAAAGTGGCAATCTGTGCACCCAACATCTCTTTCGAGTGCATCAAGTGCCTTAAATAGGCTTTGGTATAGACTTGGTCGGCCAGTAAATCGCTTTCGGCATCGATTGGAGAAAAATCGCTTTCCCATTTCTTGTTGCCGATGTTGATGATGCCGTTTCGGGTAAACAACATGCCGTTTCGGGCATTTCTGGTGGGCATAACGCAGTCGAACATGTCAACGCCAAGCGCAATGTTTTCCAATATATTAATAGGAGTACCCACGCCCATCAGGTAGCGTGGTTTGTCTGTGGGCAGGATGTCGCAAACCACCTCGGTCATGGCATACATTTCTTCGGCAGGTTCGCCTACCGATAAACCGCCAATGGCATTGCCCTCGCGACCCATTGAGGCAATAAATTCGGCCGATTTCACCCTTAGATCCTTATAAACCGAACCCTGAACGATAGGGAAAAGCGTTTGCTCGTAGCCATATTTGGGTTCGGTAGTGTCTACACGCTCGCAACAGCGTTTAAGCCACCTGTGGGTCATGTTGAGCGAATTGGCCGCGTACTTGTAATCGCAGGGATAAGGGGTGCATTCGTCAAAAGCCATAATGATGTCGGCGCCTATGGTTCTTTGGATGTCCATGGCGTATTCTGGTGTAAACAAGTGCTTAGAGCCGTCAATGTGCGAACGGAAAGTAACGCCTTCCTCCTTGATTTTGCGCACTTTGCTCAGCGAATACACCTGGTAGCCGCCGCTGTCGGTTAAAATAGGCTTGTCCCAGCCAATGAACTTGTGCAGTCCACCGGCAGGTTCTAAAACTTCCAGTCCGGGTCTTAGGTACAAATGATAGGTATTGCCCAAGATGATTTGGGCTTTGATCTCTTCTTTGAGTTCTTTTTGGTGCACTGCTTTTACTGTTCCGGCAGTGCCTACAGGCATAAAAATAGGGGTTTGTATTTCGCCGTGGGCAGTGGTAATTACGCCTGCCCTGGCTTTGGATGACGGGTCTTTGGCCTGTAAATCAAATTTCATGCTGTTCTGTGTTTTGTTGGCCACGATGGTTTTCATGGCATGGTATTCCGCTTCAAAAATCCGACAAAAATAGCAAGAATATTCCTTTTTATGGTCATTGCGCCGTGGTGTTTTGAGGCTGAGCTAGAAACAACGTTCAAAACCTTTAATAATTATGCGTTTTTTGAACATGGCTTTATTTTTTATCAACATCAAGCTGGTTTTACAGATTAAAAATGAGAGATTTGCTAGCTTTCAGAAATACCATCGTGGAATTAGATATATTAGAGATTAGCCTGCTCGGCTCTTTTGTTTTTTGTTTTTTGGTCCAGCTCTATTTTAGCTTGTTTGTGCATGCCAAACTGGCCAGTTATAAAATAGCAGAGATACCTGAGCACGCAGTTAATCCCATCAGCGTTATTATATGTGCCCGTAACGAAATCCAGAACCTGGAAAAATATCTTACCAGCATTCTAAATCAGGACTATCCGCAATTTGAGGTGGTTGTAGTCAACGACCGCTCGTGGGATGGGACCGGCGATTTTTTAGAGCGATTAGCCAAGCAACATAGCCATTTAAAGGTGGTAACCGTGGCCGAAGGCGAGAAATTTATTGCCGGAAAAAAGTTTGCCGTTACCATGGGCATCAAGGCTGCCAGCTATGAGTGGTTGGTATTTACCGATGCCGATTGCGAACCTGCTTCGGCCCATTGGCTAATGGGCATGCAACAACCTGCCGATCATAACATCGATATTTTGCTGGGCTATTCGCCTTATTTTAAGAAACGAAGCCTGTTGAACTGTCTGATCAGGTTTGAAACTTTTTTTACGGCGGTTAACTATCTTGCCTTTGCCCTCAAAGGTATGCCTTATATGGGGGTTGGCCGAAATATGGCCTACAAAAAATCGCTTTTCTTTAAAAACAAAGGCTTTGCAGCGCACATGCACATCCCCTCTGGCGATGATGACCTGTTCGTAAATGCCCATGCCCATGCGCATAATACGGCTATCCAAATTCATAAAGAGACACAGGTTTGGAGCGAACCTAAAACTTCTTTTTTCGATTACCTGCGTCAAAAAAAGAGACATGTAGGTGCTGGCAAGTTTTATAAGCCAAAACATAAGTTCGTTTTATCGCTGCAGATTGCCGTACAGTTTTTGTTCTATATATTAGGTATTGTGTTGCTTTGCCTTCCGGCTACGCTTTATTTGGGCATCGGTATTTTTGCCTTGAGCATCCTGATCAGAAGCTTTGTTTACCCACGCCTGCTAAAACGCCTCAATTATGGCGAATTGAGCTGGTGGTTCCCGCTGCTAGACCTCATCTTGTTTGTTTTTCTGGTGCTTAATGCCTTTCTGTCTATATTTGTGAAAAAAGTAAAGTGGAAATAAATCGCTGATCATGTCTGATATTAAACCAACCATCGTTTTTAAGTATTTTAAGGAGCTTACCGAAAAGCAGCGTGCCCAGTTTGAGCAGCTGTACGATTTATACAGTTTCTGGAATGCGCAAATCAATGTCATTTCGAGGAAAGACATCGACGAGTTGTACGAGCGCCATATCCTGCATTCGCTGGGCATTGCCAAGTTCTGTACCTTTAAAGCAGGCGAGAAAGTATTAGACGTAGGTACGGGAGGTGGTTTTCCAGGTATTCCCTTAGCCATTTTGTTTCCAGAAACACAGTTCCATTTGGTTGATTCGATTGGAAAAAAAATCAAGGTTGTGAGCGAAGTAGCGGCCGCATTGGGGCTCAGCAATGTGAAGGCTAGCCATTTAAGGGCCGAGCAGGTAACTGATCAATATAATTTTGTGGTATCGAGAGCAGTAACGCGTTTGATCGATTTTTACCCCTGGATACGTGGCAAATTTGCCAAAGAAAATATCAATGCCATCCAAAATGGCATTCTTTACCTCAAAGGTGGCGATTTGACCGAAGAAATCAAGGAATCTAAGCTGAAGGCAGAATTGCATCCGCTTTCTGCTTATTTTGAAGAGGATTTTTTTGAAACCAAGTATGTAGTTTATATCCCCCAATAAGGTTCTTGAAACCGAATTTCTGTTGGCGATTGTTCTCCGTTGGCTTTTCTATTTCCTGGATTGCTTTTTGCAGGCTTGCTTTTTGCAGGCTTGCTTAAAAAGCATGGCTCGTAGGCCAACAATCCATCTTGCGCTACGCACAAGATGGAATTGTACTAAAACTATGTTTGTTTGGTTAAGGCTGTTTGTTGGTTGGAAGCAATTCTAAGGCAATGGTTTGCCTTGCTTCTTTTTTGGATTCTTTTATACTAGGCTTCAGCTTAAGTTTCAGCTTTTGTTGTTCTGTTCCCGGATAGAGGTCTTTGTTGTTCTTTAAACTTTCTTGAGGTTTTGTTACCGCGATTGAATAACGGACTTTCGAATCTGATCTCAGGCTGGTTGATGGCTGCTCAGTGCCCACTGCTGCGATTTGGTTTTCTTTTGCCGATTTGATATATAGCTGTTCTTTGGCATTGTTGGGCTCTGCACTGGCAATGCTTACACTTGGTAAGGCAGCCACTTTGGCCTTTAAATCTGCTTCGTCATTGTTTCCTTTTTTATCCTTTCTTATTATGGGCGGCGGAAATTTTACTTGGTCTTTCTTGGTTTTTTTTGCACCCGGTGGTGGCGGTTCAATGGCGGGTGCATTTTTGTCGCGCCTTACTATGGGTGGCGGAAACTTAACCGTTTTTACACCTGGCGGTGGCGGCTCCACAGCAGGAGCATCAAGTCGGGTTTTGTAGGTCTTACCGGAAGGTGGCGGAAATTTGGCCTGACCTTTTTTGGTTTTTTTAATGTTGTCTGGCTTAACTTCCTGTACTTTGATGTTTTCTGCTTTCACAGGCTGTTTTTTGACATTCTCCACTTTGGGTTCCTGTTGTACTAAAGCTTCGATAGTTTTATTTTTCTCCGGAAATAAATCTACGTAGCCATAGTCTTTGGTAAATGCCATCGTCGAGGTGCAAAGCATTGCGCCGCCCAAGGGTAGGGCCAACAACAGCTTGAGCCTGGCCCAATGGGCTGTTCTTTTTTTGTTTAACATGTTAATTCTCCTTTTTAATATTGATTGATTGAAAATTTGGTGTGTAAGTTTTTGGGGCACAATGCCAAAGGAATTCTCGATCAGGAACATCACATAATCGTGTTTCTGCTCACTGGTAGAGGCACTGCGTTCGTCTGCGATATATTCGTGCAGCAGCTTGATGTCTTTTTTGATGAAATAGATAATAGGATTAAACCAGCAAACGACCTGCATGAGTTCAAAAAATAATACATCGATACTGTGTTTTTGCTTAATGTGCACAAGCTCATGTTTTAATACAACCTGTTTTTCGGCCAAGTGGGGGTGGATAAAAAGTAAGTTGAAGAAGGAAAAAGCTTCTGTTTCTTGTTGCAGTTCTACCAAGGTGAAATCTTCGTTCTGGTATTTTTTGGCGCCTTGCCAAAGGCTAATGATTTTTGCAATGGAGAGGAAGAGCTTAATTGCAAATGCCAGCGCAACCACCACGTAGACGAGGTACAGGTAATCGCTAAGACCGGGGGCTTGATGTGCAACAGGCAAACCTGAATAAACAGCCTGTTCAACTATTTCTGGCCTAGGCTTAAGGTAGCCTATTTGCAGAACGGGCAAAGCAAATGCCGCAAGGCTGCTCAGCAACAGGTAATAGCGGTTGCTATTATAAAATGTCTGGTTCTGTAGCAACAAACGATAAAAACCGTAGAAGATGAGCAAGTAGAGGTTTGCCTCTAGCAAATAGTACAACCAATCCATTATTTGTCGTTTTTAAGTTTTTCGGCCAATGCAATCAGCTCGTCTAGTTCGTTCATGTCCATGTTCTTTTCCTTCACCAAAAAAGAAACGAGGCTCTGGTAGTTGTTTTCGAAATAGTTGTTCATCACTTTGTCGAAGGCGAAATGCTTGTATTGCGCCTCGCTGATGAGCGGAAAGTAGATGTGTGTATTGCCTATGGCCTTGTGCGAAATAAAGCCCTTGGTTTCTAAAACCCTGATTACCGTTGATACCGTATTGTAAGCTGGTTTTGGCGGATCCATCTTGTCGATTACATCTTTTACAATGCCTTCTTTCATTTCCCACAAAATCAGCATCACCTGTTCTTCGGCTTTTGTTAACTCTCTCATTCTATTGTTTGCTTATTACTTAATTTAAATTTACCACTATTTTTATAGTTGACAAACTATTTTTATAGTTTAGTTGTAAACAATTGATTTTCAGTTTAATAAAATTAATTCTTAAATCTAAATTTATTGATTATTTTAGTTTTAATGAGTTTAACGCATCAAATTGCACTAAGCCTGATTAAAGGTGTAGGCCCTATGCTGGCCAAAAATCTGCTGTTTCATTTTGGCAGTGCCGAAGCCGTATTTGTTGCCTCGAAGCAGGAAATGAAAAAGGTAGAAGGCATAGGAGAGAAGACGGCTAATGCAATTTTGGCTACCAATGCCTTGGCTGTTGCCGAGAAACAGCTCGGTTTTATCCAAAAGCACGGTATCAAAGTATTGTTTTATGGCGATAAGGCTTATCCTAAACGCTTGCGGCAATGTTATGATGCGCCCTTGTTGCTTTATTATAAAGGCCATGCCGATTTAAATCATCATCGCATCGTAAGCGTGGTGGGTACGCGCAATGCTACTGCCTACGGCAAACAGCTGTGCAAGCAGCTAATTGGCGCTTTATTGCCTTATGATGTAATCGTAGTAAGCGGCTTGGCTTTGGGCATCGACGCAGTGGCGCATCAAGAAAGCCTTGCGCAAGGCCTGCCAACGGTGGGGGTGCTGGCGCATGGCCTCGACCGTATCTATCCGGCTGTTCATAGGGAACTGACCCAAAAAATGGCTCGACAGGGTGGTTTATTGACAGAGTTTTTGCCGGGTACCAATCCCGACCGGGAGAATTTTCCGAAACGGAACCGCATCATTGCCGGGATGAGCGATGTAACCATTGTGGTGGAGGCCTCAATTAAAGGAGGCGCCCTGATTACGGCCGAATTGGCCAATTCGTACAACAGGGATGTTTATGCCTTTCCGGGAAGAACAAGCGACGAATTTTCAGAAGGCTGCAATTTTTTGATCAAAACCAATCGGGCAGGGCTGATCAACCACCCGCGCGACTTGATTTATTACTTGGGCTGGGATGATGAGCCAGTGGCCAAGAAAGAAATCCAAACGCAAATGCCCATCCAACTGAATAAGGAAGAGCAGGTCATTGTAGACTTGTTGCGCGAAGAGCCAATGAGCACCGACGAGCTTGCTATCCAATCGGATACGCCCCAAAGTAAGCTGGCCATGACGCTGCTTACACTCGAAATGCAAGGAATCCTGATTTCGCTACCAGGCAAAATTTACAAGTTGGCCTAATTTTATAGTATAATTGTCTACTAATTTTGTAGATTATGGAATAAAATTTCTTAAAAAGGCTGATTGAAAAATAATGTTCCAAATAAATATTAGTTTATAAAATACTAATCGTCAATGCGTAATTTTGCGACATGTGGTATAACAATATTTTAGAGACCATCGGCAATACGCCTTTGGTTAAATTGAACAGCATTACAAAAGAAATACCGGCAACTGTATTGGCTAAAATCGAGACGACCAATCCTGGCAATTCGATTAAAGACCGTATGGCGGTAAAAATGATAGAAGATGCAGAAAAATCGGGCAAACTGAAACCTGGAGGTACCATTATCGAAGGTACTTCGGGCAATACAGGCATGGGCCTGGCTATGGCAGCCATTATCAAAGGCTATAAATGTATTTTTACTACTACCGACAAGCAATCAAAGGAAAAGGTTGACGCTTTGCGTGCCTTTGGGGCCGAAGTCATTGTTTGTCCAACCAATGTTGATCCCGAAGATCCACGTTCTTACTATTCGGTTTCATCACGCTTAGAACGTGAAGTGCCTAATTCGTGGAAACCCAACCAATACGACAATCTTTCTAATAGCCAAGCGCATTACGAGCAAACCGGTCCTGAAATTTGGGCACAAACCGAAGGCAAGATCACCCATTTGGTGGTTGGTGTGGGTACCGGGGGCACCATTTCGGGTACCGGAAAATACCTGAAAGAGAAAAACCCTAAAATAAAGGTTTGGGGCATAGATACTTATGGTTCGGTGTTCAAAAAATATAAGGAAACCGGCATTTTAGACAAAAACGAAATCTATCCTTACATTACCGAAGGCATTGGCGAAGATTTTTTGCCACAGAATGTAAATTTTGATGTAATTGATGCCTTTGAAAAGGTTACTGACAAAGATGCTGCGCTAATGACCCGCGAAATCGCACGTCGGGAGGGTATTTTTGCAGGCAACTCTGCAGGTGCAGCCATTGCCGGACTGCTGCAGCTTAAAGATTCGCTGAAACCAGAAGATGTGGTCGTGGTTATTTTCCACGATCATGGCAGCCGCTATATGGGCAAAATGTACAACGAAGACTGGTTGCGCGAACGTGGTTTCCTGAAAGACGAAAAACTTACGGCCCGCTCTATTTTGGCTAAGCGCTCTAACCAAGAGGTCGTTACACTAGATTGCGAGAAAACGATTATCGAAGCCATCAACATCATGAAGACTTTGAGTATTTCGCAACTTCCGGTTACGCAGCAAGGCATGGTAATTGGCAAGGTAACGGAGAGTAATGTGCTGGAATCGCTACTGGAAAATCCATCGCTAAGGTCGAGCCCGGTGAAGGAAATCATGACGGCTTCTTTGCCTTTTGTAGACCTGAATACGTCGATAGACAAAATTTCGGCTATGATCAATAAAGACAACAGCGCTGTTTTGGTTGAAGACGAGCAAGGCAAATTCGAAATCATTACCCAATACGATATCATCGAAGCTATTTCAGGTTAATTATCCCGTAAATAGTTTACTTATGAAATAAAAAAGCCCCGGATGTAAATTCGGGGCTTTCTTTTCTTTATGGATTTTTTATGATCAATGGCTTGGGCCCGAGCCCTCAACACGCTTGATTTGTGCGCCAAGGGCACGCAAGCGGATATCAATGTCTTGGTAGCCACGCTCAATTTGCTCGATATTGTAGATGGTCGAAGTTCCTTCGGCAGACAAGGCGGCAATAAGCAGGGAAACGCCGGCCCGGATATCGGGAGAGGTCATGCTGATGCCCCTTAGTTTGTATTTTTTGTCGATACCGTTTACTGTGGCGCGGTGCGGGTCGCAAAGAATGATCTGCGCGCCCATGTCAATTAGTTTATCAACGAAGAACAGCCGGCTTTCGAACATTTTTTGGTGAATCAATACCGAACCGCGTGCCTGGGTAGCCACAACGAGCACAATGCTCAGTAAATCAGGTGTAAAACCTGGCCAAGGTGCATCGGCAATGGTTAAAATCGACCCATCGATAAAAGTATCGATTTCGTAATGTTTCTGCGAAGGGATGTAAATATCGTCGCCATGGCGCTCTAATTTGATGCCCAGTTTTTTGAAAACTTCAGGAATAACGCCCAGTTCGTCGTAGCACACGTTTTTGATGGTGATTTCAGACTCGGTCATGGCCGCTAAACCAATAAAAGAACCGATTTCGATCATATCGGGCAACATGCGGTGTTCGGTGCCACCTAATTTCGTTACCCCTTCAATGGTGAGCAAATTAGAGCCGATGCCCGAAATTTTGGCGCCCATGCGGTTCAGCATTTTGCAGAGCTGCTGCAAATAGGGTTCGCAAGCTGCGTTATAAATGGTAGTAGTGCCTTTAGCCAATACCGCTGCCATTACAATGTTGGCCGTTCCGGTTACCGAAGCCTCGTCTAAGAGGATATAAGCTCCTTTTAAATTGGTGGCATCTACATTGAAGAATGCTTTTTTAGAGTCGTACACAAATTTGGCTCCCAATTTCTCGAAGCCTAAAAAGTGGGTGTCCAATCGGCGACGGCCGATTTTATCGCCGCCTGGCTTAGGGATGGCCGCTTTGCCAAAACGGGCCAAAAGCGGGCCAACAATCATGATTGAGCCACGCAAGCCCCCGCCCTTTGCCTTGAAAACGTCAGACTGGAAGAAATCCAGGTTGATGTTTTTGGCCTCGAAGGTATAAGTATCTTTGTTTAAACGTTCTACAATTACGCCTAGATCGCCCAAAAGTTCAATCAGTTTGTTTACATCCTTGATGTCGGGAATATTACTGATAGTTACCTTTTGGTCGGTTAACAAAACGGCAGATAAAATCTGAAGCGCCTCGTTCTTAGCTCCCTGCGGAGTGATTTCGCCTTTTAATTTCTTACCACCTATAATTTCGAATGCATTCATCTTTCTAGTTTTTCTTATCTGGATTTCAGAAAACAGGTTTGGCATTTGTATTGCCTGCCCAATTCTGCCTTTAACGTTAGTGTCTTTGTTTAGCGTTGTTGTTGCGACCTTTGTTGTTACGGTTTTTGTTGTTGCGGTTGCGGTTATTGTTGTTGTTGTTGTTCGATCGGTTGGCCTGTGGCTTAAATTCTACCTTATTCAGGTTTACGTTTTCTTCTAAAGCCAAAGCCCCGCCCGAAAGGTCTTTCAGGTTTTTCAGGATGGTTTCGTCGGCCACATTGTCTTTATTCCATTGTACATAGGCCATTTTCATGAAATTAGCGATGCCTTGTACCATGGCTGATTTGCGCTCTGGATTTTCCTCTTCCATTGCTTTGGCAATCAGTTTTTCCACTGTTTTACCGTAGTGTTTATAGGCAATTTTTTGTTGCGGATAGCCGATATGTGCGGGCTTAAACTGCGTATCTTCTGGCGTGGGTTTAGGATATGGGCTGTCCACATCGATTTTATAATCAGAAATGATGTGCAAATGATCCCATAGTTTATGCTTAAAGTCGGCCACATCACGCAAGTGCGGATTTAAAAAGCCCATCAGGTCGATGACGGCCTGTGCATATTTATTGCGCTCCTCTTTGGTAGGCAAATCGATAATGTACTTAACCATGTTTTGTACATTACGGCCATATTCTGCTAAAATGAGGTCGCTACGGGTGGTGTTATAATCGAAATTCATTGTTGTTTTTTTAGCGCTGGCTCTTTAGTATGAGCTATTTGGCACTTTATTGATGTAAATGATGGACAAAGATAGTTCTTATTTCACAATTCGCAATTTAGCAAATTTTAGCAATAATTGTTTGTTGCCCAAACCTTGAAAAAATACGGTTGCCTTTACGTCGGGTAAAGTGCCTTCTAGGTTCACGATTTTGCCAAAGCCGAACTTTTCGTGTTCTACGTCCATGCCGTTTTGGAATTCGTTGGCAGCGTTTGGCGTAAAACCTGCCGTTGGCACGTGTGCCTTTGGCAACATAGCCGTGGTTTTTGGCCTGATTACCGTAGTGCTTTGGCTTGGTTTTGGTGTAAATTCGCGTTGTTGGGTCCAGGCTTTGCGTTCGTTGTCGAAACTGTTTTCGCCGAAGCTACTCTTAGCCGGTTTCACAATTTCCAGCTCCAAATATGAAGGATTGATTTCGTTGATGAAACGGCTCGGCTCGCAAGAGGTTAGCGTACCCCAACGGTAACGCGAAGTGGCGTAGGTAATGGTCAGTTTCTTTTCGGCACGCGTAATGGCCACATAAAATAGCCTGCGTTCTTCTTCCAGGTCAGTTCTTGAGGTTAGCGACATTTGCGAAGGGAAGAGGTTTTCTTCCAAGCCCACAATATATACGTTTTTAAACTCTAAACCCTTGGCCGAGTGGATGGTCATTAACGAAACGGTATCCTTGTCTTTGTCGTCTTGGCGGTCGTCGTTGGTTAGTAAGGCGATATCCTGCATAAAAATGGCCAGGCTTCTGTCTTCGATGTCTTCGCGCTCGGCAAACTCCTTGATACCGTTCAGTAATTCCTGGATGTTTTCGTAGCGGCTACGGCCCTCCACGCTGTCGTCGTTATGCAATTCTTTTAAAATGCCCGAATGTTGGGCAATGTAAAGCGCGGTTTCGTAGGCATCGAGTTTTTTCGACTCGGCGGCGAAACTTTGGATCATGGTTGCAAAATCGCTCAGCTGGCCAGGTACGCGACCGTCTAAATACTGATGAGGGTTGCAAATCACCTGCCACATGCTGATGTCGTGCTGACCGGCGGCTGCAGAGATTTTCTCTAAAGTGGTATCGCCCAAGCCACGGCGAGGGTAATTAATGACCCTTTTGATGGCTTCTTCGTCGGCCGGGTTAAAGGTAAGGCGAAAATAGGCAATCAAATCCTTAACCTCTTTGCGTTGGTAGAAAGAAAGGCCACCATATATTTTATAAGGCACATTGAGTTTGCGCAAGGCTTCCTCCATAGCCCTGCTTTGGGCATTGGTACGGTATAAAATGGCGAAGTCCTTATACTCCAATCCTTTAGAAGTGCGGTCTTGCACAATGGATTCGGCTACGAGCTTGCCTTCCTCATTGTCGGTAAAAGCCCTCGATACCTTAATCCTGTCGCCTTTTTCATTGTCGGAGAAAACGTTTTTCTCCAACTGGTTTTTGTTGTTGGCGATGATGCTGTTGGCGGCTTCCACGATATTTTGGGTAGAGCGGTAGTTCTGCTCCAGTTTATAAACCTTTAAATCGGGATAATCGCGCTCAAAATTGAGGATATTCTGGATGTTGGCGCCACGGAAAGCATAGATACTTTGCGCATCGTCGCCCACTACGCAAATATTCTGGTGGGCAGCGGCCAGTTTCCTCACAATGGTATATTGCGAAAAGTTGGTATCCTGATACTCGTCTACCATCAAATATTTGAATTTGTGCTGGTATTTGTTTAAAACATCGGGATGATCTTTGAGCAGAATGTTGGTTTTGAACAACAAATCGTCGAAATCCATGGCACCAGCCTTGTAGCAGCGTTTGGCATAGGTTTCGTAGATCTGACCGAGCAAGGGGCGTTTGTTGCCACTATCTTCAGCCTGGATCTGGCTATTTTCCTGATATTCGGTATACGAAACCAGGTTGTTTTTGGCCGATGAAATGCGGTTGTACACGATATTGGCAGCATAAAGCTTATCATCGAGCTGCATTTCTTTCAAAATGGTTCGGATCAGGCTTTTGCTGTCGTCGGTATCGTAAATGGTAAAATTAGAAGGATAGCCTATTTTTTCGGCTTCCACGCGCAAAATCTTGGCAAATACCGAGTGGAAAGTACCCATCCAAATGTTTTTGGCCTCGCTGCCTACTACCTTGCTGATCCGCTCACGCATGTCCTTGCTGGCTTTGTTGGTAAAGGTAAGCACCAGAATATTGAAGGCATCGGTACCTTGTTGAATAAGATGGGCTACCCTATAGGTAATCACACGGGTTTTGCCCGAGCCTGCGCCCGCCACAATCATCACTGGTCCCTGGGTGTTTTCTACTGCTGCTCTTTGCTGTGGGTTTAATCCTGCTAAGTAATCCAAATCGGCTCCTGTTTTTAAAGCCCAAAAATAGCAAATTATGAGCGCTTATGAAAAGGTGTTGGTAAGTTAAACGTAAACACTTGCTTTTGATAACACTTGCGAAGTTTTTAAAACTTCGCAAGTGTTACTGCGCTAAATTTCACAAGTATATCGACTAAAAATGGGCGTGTATGCCAAAGGTTGGCGTAAAATTTTCTAAAGCCAGGCGGAGGTTGTTGGTTTTGGGGTAATTATAGCTCGAATTGGCATCGTAATAATTTTGATGGAAGAAGCTTACTACCGGAAAAGAAAACTCGATGCCCAGTTTGTTGTTGAAAAAATAGGCTACACCTGGGCTTAGACTTGCGCCAATTCCTTTCAAACGGCCACTGTTCCTGATCAGGTAGCCATCGTCGTCGATTAATTTGGTGCTGATGACCTGAAAAGTGAGGTTGGCCTGTCCGAAAATCTTCCAATGCTCTTTGATATCGAAATACTTTCGGGCAAAGGCGGCGATGCCGAAGTTGAATTCCTGGGGGCCAGATGCATCTTCGTAGTAACCTCCTTCTTCATCCCATCGGGTGTAGTCTACGCCATGCAGCTTAGAGAGACTCAACGGAAATTCGACACCCAGGGCAAAGTTTTTGTAAAGGAAATAGCCGATTCTGGGGGTAACGGTAAAATTGTTCAAGGCGCTGCTTTCGCCTTTTGTTTTTGATGTGCCAAAGCTCAGGCTGCCTCCGGCTAGGCCCTGACCTCTGTCTGTTTGGGCTCGCGTACCACATGCAAGGGTACATAGCAAAGCCATGAAGATCAATTTTGGTTTCATTTGGTTGTGTGTTGTGTGTAACCAATTATAGCAAATTTTAGGCCTAAAAACAAAAAAGGCCGAGCATTTGCCCGGCCTTTAAAAATATGGAAGAAATATTAATAACCTTTGGCACTTTGTGCGGCCTTCAGGTTAGGGTTTTTATCCAATGCGCGTTGTGGATAAGGCATCCATACAAATTTGGCTTGCCAAACACGGGTTTGTACCGGACTATTGGTAATATCGTAAGTGGTTTTCATTACGTTTTGGGCAATGTTCCAGCGTCTGATATCCCAAAAGCGCTGACCTTCGGCGGCCAGTTCGATCCTGCGTTCGTTGCGGATCAATGTTCTGAGCTTATCCTTGTCGTTATACACAGCCTGGTTCACTGCAGGCATGCCGGCACGGTCGCGGATATCGTCTAAGGCCGCATAAATAGTAGCATCTGGTCCGCTTAATTCGTTCTTTGCCTCGGCATAAGAAAGCAGGATTTCGGCATACCTGATGATGGCAAAATCTTGTTCGCCATCCCAATCGTTGGCAATGTAAGCCGGATCTACCAGTTTTTTGAAATTATAGCCGGTTACGCTGTTGTTGCCGCCCCCTTTGCCCCAAGCAAACTTATAGCCATTGTTGAAGCGCCCCCAAGGTGCACCTGGAAACAATACGCTGGCATATAAGCGGGTATCCCTGTTTTTGAATTCGTCGGCATAGGCCGCATTAGGTGTACCATTGTTGTAGTTGGTAGCCCTGGCAGCAGCGCTTGGCGGGGTAAAGGTATTTCCTGTTTTGTCCCAATAGGCATTGATCAGTTCTTGGGTAGGCGTGATAGAGCTCCAGCCACCCAAGTCGCTTGGAGGGAAAAGGGTTCTTAGGCCATTGCCATAGTCGTAGGAAGAATTGGTAATGTTTTGCGAAACCAGGATGACTTCTTTGCTGGTTAGCTCGTTGGCTGCCCAAAACTGCTGTTCGTAACTGGCCAAGCCTTTGTAGAATTTGTCTTTCTCGGCATCGTTGGCAAAAGTTACATAAGGACTGAAATCGTCTTTCAAGTCATCCGTAGTGAGCGTGGTTTTTCTGTACAAGGCATAACCTGCACCCATTACTTTTTGGGCGCTGACTACTGCATCGGCCCATTTTTGATAATGCAATTGGATTCTTGTTAACAGCGCCCAGGCTGCGCCACTGGTAATCCTGCCGGTTTCGGTGGTCGCGCTGCCTGCATAGCTTGCCGGTAGATCAACCAATGCGCTTTGGATTTCGGCAATGGCAAAATTAATAACATCGGCTTCTGGAGTTGGTGCTATTGCAGTTTCCTGTGGATCGGTATACGAAGTCTTTAGCAAGGGTACAGGGCCGAATGTTTTGGCCAATTCAAAATAGGTAAAAGCCCTTAACACCCTGGCTTCGGCAATGAAGCGTTTTTTCAGGGCGTCGCTCATGGGCGCCTTGTTGATGTTGTCTAAAAAGTAGTTGTACCTGCGGATATAGGTGTAACGGCTGTTATAGCCTTGGTCGAGGGTAGCATCGATATTACCTGCTGCAATAGGGGTGGCATTGCTTTCCCAAGGGTATTGGGCATAGGCATTATCTGAAGCGCCGTCGTCATAGGCATAATTGTAGGCATTGCTTAAGTAGCCGTAGCATCCGTTTAGGGCTAATTGTGCATCTTTTTGGGATTTCCAGAAAGAACTGCTCGACAACTGATCTTGTGGCACAAAATCGATGGCCGACTTCTTGCACCCGCTCAACGAGTAGGTGGCAAGCGTAATCATTGATATATAAAATATTTTTTTCATGGCTATTACAGAGTTAGATTGATACCAAACGAATAAGTTTTTAGTGAAGGGTACGACGCGCGAGACGATGGTGCCTCTGGGTCAAAATCCTTCAGCCTTTTATCGCCGCGGATGGTGAACGGATTGTTGCTTGAAGCGTAAACCCTTAAGCCACCGATTTTAAGCTTGCCGGTTATGCTTTTTGGCAGGCTGTAGCCCAGGGTAATGCTCTTGATCCTGAAATAATCGGCATTGAACAGCCAAAAATCAGATTGCTTCAGGTTTTGGGTATTATCGGCAGAGATGAGTACTCTTGGATAAGCTGCGTTAGGATTTGGATTTTCCTTGGTCCAACGGTCTAATACATAAGATTTTACGCCAGCGCTGTTGAAAAACGCCTGCGAAGCTTCGGCTTCTAGGTAAACTTTGACGTCGTTTACGCCTTGGCCAAGCAATGAAAAATCGAAGCCTTTGTAGTTAGCCGATAAGTTGATGCCGTAAATGAAGTAAGGAACATCGTTGCCTACGATTACGCGGTCGTCGCCATCTATCTTGCCATCGCCGTTTTGATCCACATATTTGATGTCGCCAGCCTTGGTGCCGGTCGATTGGAAAGCATGTTGTGCTACTTCGGCGTCGCTGGCAAACAAGCCATCCGATTTCCACATGTAAAACGAACCAATGCCATAACCCACGCGGTTAATGTAGTAGCCACTTGGAGGAGTTTCGTTTACACCACCCAAATCCACAATCTTGTTCCAGATTTTGCTCACATTGCCACCAACAGTATAGCTGAAATCATTGATTTTTCCATTGTAATTAAGCGAGAGTTCGAAGCCTCTGTTTCTAACCTTGCCCAGGTTGATGGAAGGGGCCTGGCCGCTACTTAAACCCGCTTCGTCAGGAATGCTTGGGTTTTGCAACAGGATATCCTTGGTTAGGCGGTCAAATACATCGGCCTGAAGCGATAGCGAGTTGAAAAGCGTTAGGTCTACACCGATGTTGGTGGTATTTACTTTTTCCCAGCTCAACAAAGGATTGTACAATTTGGCCGGAAAGACGCCATCTTGCTTGCTTTCGTCTAAAATTGAGCCCGTTCCGGTCGTTAAGCCGTCGTAAAAATCGTAAGAACCTACGTTGTTTACGTTACCCGACTTGCCCCACGATGCACGCAGCTTCAATTCGGTAATGGATTTGATGTCCTTCATGAAATCTTCCTGCGAGATACGCCAAGCGCCCAGAAATGAAGGATAGGTACCCCAACGATGACCTGGTGCAAACTGCGAAGAAGCATCGGCCCTAATGGTTGATTCGAAGATGTATTTGTTATTGTAGGTATAGTTTAACCTGCCAAAATAAGATTCGAAGGCACGCTGGTCTATGCCGCCAGAAGCTGTCGTGTTCAACGGATCAGACGAACCGCCGTTAATGGCGTTCAAATCGTTGTTTACAAAATTCTTGCGGATGGTTCTGATGGTTCGGTTGTTGGTGTTTTCGTACGAACTACCAGCCAAAATCTTGAAATAATGCTTGTCTATCGTTTTCTCGTAGGTTACCGTAGCCTGTGCCAATAAACGGCCAATGTTTTGCCACGATTCATCGAGCTGGTTGGTGGTAACCGCTGTACTTGCAATCGGAACCCCTGTAAAATAGTTAGGGATAGGGTTCATGGTGCTGGTAAAGCTACTGTTTAACGAATTGTAAAAGTTGTAAGAGAATAGGCCCGAAATGTCGAGGCCTTTGATTGGAGTATAAGTTCCTGTTAAGTTGCCGATAAAGCGATTGGTATAATAAGAACTTCTGCCACCTTCTGCTAATTTACGTACGGTATTTCCGGTAGCCAAGGTAGCGTCGATCAGGCCGCCATTTACGCTGCCCCAATTGCCATTGCTTTGTTTGTTTACCAGTAAAGGCACTTGTCTTGATAGCGACACGAAGTCGATGTTGCCTTTATCGTTATTAAATCCATCCCTGATGTAGGAAATATTGGTTCCTACTTTGAATTTTTCGCTCACCTGTGCATCGATGTTGGTCCTTAGCGAATAACGTTTCAAGTCTTTGCCCGGAATCAACGAATTTTGATCGAAATAGGCGCCCCCCAGGTAATACCTGATTTTGTCGCCCCCCGAAATATTGATGGCATGTTCCATCATCGGGGCGGTTTTTCTTAAGGTTAAGGCATACCAGTCGTTGTCTGGATAGAGGTCGGGGTTAGCATGATTTTGGATCTGCGTTAAGGCCGTTTGCGAGAAAACCGGGGTTTTGCCTGCATTGGCGGCGGCCTCGTTGCGCAAAATGGCATAATCGTAAGAACCTACAAAATCGGGCAAGTAGGTGGCCGATTGGGTGCCATAATAGGCATTGTAGTTGATCCTCATGGCGCCATTGCCTTTTTTGGTGGTTACCAAGATTACGCCATAGGCTGCCCTTGAGCCATAGATAGCGGCGGCGGCATCCTTAAGCAGGGAAATGTTCTCTACGTCATTGGTGTTGATGCGGGCAAAATCGCCAGCCGAAACAATTACGCCATCCACTACATAAAGCGGCTCGGAAGTGCCCAGGTTGCCGCGCCCCCTGATGTTGACAGAGCCCAGGTCGCTGCCTACGTCGCCAGGTGCCGATTTGATGGCTACCCCAGGTACAGCGCCCTGCAAAGCATTGGTTAGGGAAGTAACTGGCCTGTTGATGATGTTTTTGGTGTTTACGGTGGCAACCGATCCTGCCAAACTCACCTTCTTTTGTGCACCGTAGCCCACTACTACCACTTCGTTTAAGTCGTTGGTTGAGCCTTGTAATACAACATTGATTTCGGTTTTGTCGCCTATGGCAATATCTTGGGTAATAAAGCCGATAAACGAGAACGTCAGGGTAGAATTGGTGGGCACGCTGATGAAATACTTGCCGTTTGGATCGGTGCTTACACCGGTCAAGCTTCCTTTGATCTGGACACTTGCGCCGGGTATCGGCAATCCATCCTTGTCTTTTACTGTACCGCTTACCTTAACCTGTGCGTAGGTTAGGAGCGAGAAAATAACGAGCAGGCCCGTTAAAATCATCTTTTTTGATAGATTTTTTTTCATTGGAATAAGTTTAGGTTAGTAAGGCTGCTTGAGCGCAAAAGCCCTTGGAGGATTAAGGTATAACCTAAATTTTGGATTGAAACGAGCCAAGCCTACGCAAACGATTGAGTAAGCCTAAAGCCAATAGTCCTAATTTTTAATTAAGAACAGCTTAGTGAACGAATATTAGCAGAAATAAAATTTTTATTAGCGTGACTATATTTTTAGTTGTTTTTATTGGCTAAATCGTTTTTTTTAATTTTACGCAAACGATTGCAGTTGGTTAAAAGCAAAGCAGGCTTAGCTTTACATCCATTCTTCGCTGCCACTTTCCAACTGGTAAAGCCAGTAATTAACCAGCTGTTTGATTTCGGTGTAGTTGCCGTATTTAAAACGGATCATACCGGCTGCGGTATGCAGGTGCAAGTGGCCAACATCAACGCTTTTATGCCATGGAAACTGAAATGTGGTGATAGACTGTATTTTGTGCGAAAAAATGATTTCATTCGAAATGTCCCAGATCCCCTTTTGTTTGACGATGAAATCTTCGCTAACGCTTAAACGGTGCTTGGTGTAACTGATATAGATCATTAAAATTCCCAGTACAAAATAGGCAATGGCTAGCGGATAAAAAGACCAAAGTTGCCGAATATGCGAAGCCAATAACAGGTAAATGCCCACAGGTATGACGAGGTTAAAGAAAATGGGCAGGTTTAAAAACCTGAAATTTGGAATAAATACCTGTCCTTGAGGCGGCGTTTTTCCAAGGATAAGCTGCAACAATGCATCTTTTTCGGCAACGTTGCAGCCCGGAACTTCCAAGTTGGATTTGTGTAGCTCCTTTTCGCTTTGTTCCTTGCCGGCATGCGCCTGCCTGAGGGTCAGGTTCATGAAATTGAGCTTTTGTTGAAAGTAGTTTTGGCTATAGGCGGTAATCTGCACCTTTTTGGGACTAAGTAAAGTATGGTTGCGCGAAAAAAGGCCAGAAGCCATAAGCAAGGAACCGTTTTGTTTGCTGATCTGAAAATCGAAATACTTTACAAAAGTGCGGATAATGTTGGTGGCCAACAGGATAAAGAGTACCAAAACAATCAGCAAGCTTACCGAAAAAGCTGTAATGCCTTTTTCTAGCACGCTCTCAACCTGCCCGTTGTCGGTATCGAAAGCCTTGAGCAATTCTTTGATATTATGGAAAGCCGCAAAGGCAAAACCAATCAGCAAGGCCAGGCTACGGCCATAATTAGAAGTTAGGCCAACTTTGAATAGCGTGCCGGCACTTATTTTAAGCAGGGGCAATACAGGTGCAGGAGCTACAGGGTTTTCTGTTTCATGAGCTTGGAGATTGGGCTTGTGGTTAAGCAACTTTTCCTTTAAACGATAAGCACTCTGTTCGTCAATAGCCTTCAGGCTTACCTCTTTGCCATCTGTTCCTGCCGTATCAATGTGCAGGCTGTAAATGCCGATTACTTTTTGCAACAAAGACTGGTTAATGTTAACCTGCTGTATTTTGTCAAGCTGTATAGTCAGTTGGATTCGCTTAAAAATACCCTTGTTAATCACGAATTCCTGCTTGGCTTCATCTAAAAAAAAGGTAAATCTTCGATAGTTGAGGTAGCCAAGCAAGAGCGAAACCAGCAATATGGCACCAACTATAATTACAAAAACCATCATTTGCTTGTAATCGGTTTTATAGATCATCAGCAAAATTGGTATGATAAAAGCCCTGATGAGCTCTTGCAGCATATTGCCGGTCATGATGATGATGCCCGTTACCGATTGTCGCTGTGGCTGGCTAAAATCCTGGTTCATTGCGCTTCGATTGCGGGGTTTTCTATTAAATCGAGGCGTTTAACCAACGCTTCTTTAATCACCCTGGCTTTTGCTATGGGTATGCCTGCAATGTGCATGTGGCCACTTTGTCCACCGGCGGTAAACAGCTGCAAGGTGGCCAATCCGTACATTCTCGAAAAAAGGCCTTCTTCCAAAGCCACATGTTGTATGCGGTTTAAGGGGATAATCGTAGTGGTTTCGGCAATGATGCCACTTTTATACATGATGTCTTTTTCGCGCAGGGCAAAGCCTCTCTTTTTAAAGCTGGCGCGGTAAAGCACAAACAGCAAAATCCAAACTAAAAGATAGGCAATACCCATAGGTACAAGGTAGGGGCGTATTTCTTGGTTAAGGAAGAAAAGCATGGCCAAGGCACCGCTTAGCAGCAGCAAACAAATCAGCAGGTTAATCAGGATCACCCGCCAATAGCTGGCATGTGGTGCATTCAACTTGGTTTCTTCGTATTTGGGCAGTTGATCTAAGTCGATCGTTTCGTTTGCGAAATGGAGCATTGCAACAGCTTAATGATGTTTGTTTGGCTAATATAGCAATGAAAATGAAGAATAAAATGCCTAACGCACAACGATCATCTTTTTGGTAGCCGAATACTGGCCCGATGAGGATACGATTTTGTAGATGTAAATGCCGGGAGAAAGATAGTGCAGGTCTAGCTGTACGGTATGCTTGCCCGTGTTGAGATATTCATTCAATACAGTTTGCACTACTTTGCCTTGCAGGTTGTAAATCTTGAATTCTATTTTGTCTGAAGCCGGCATTACAATGTCAACCGAAGTCAGGTCCCTGCCAGGGTTGGGATAGTTTTGCGTAACCACGAACTGCAAAAAGCGTTCGGCAATAATTTTGTTGATGGTGTCAAAAAGTACAAAGCTGATCAGCCTGTTGCCCCTGGCGTTAGGGTGGATGGCATCCTGGTACAAGGTAAAATCGCGGCGTATCACGGCATTGATGTCGGCCAGATAGATGTTATACTCCTTAACCAGCTTTTTGTAAATGTCGTTGATGAGCCTTACCTGTACGTTTGCCCTTCTCAAACGAGCATCTTGGCGATCGTCGAAGTTTTGCAATGTACAAACAATGGGCACCAGGTTCTGGTTCAGCGACTTGACGATAAAAGTACGCATGTTAGCCTCGGTTTCGGCTATTTTTTGTTTGCCTGCCTCAATGTCCAAGGCATCGTTGGCCCCCATTAAAATAACGATAAAGCCTGTTTTGCCAAAAATGGCATTGTCTATTCTCAACAGGCCTTTGCCAGTGGTTTCGCCCGCAACACCGTATTTCTGTACGTTGATGGTTTTGCCGGTATAGCAGTTTAAAAAATTAGTGGTAAGGTACGATTGAAAGTCCAGGCCGTTTACGCCTGCTACCGTGCTTGCGCCAAAGGTCACCACATTTACGCTGTCTTTAGCATAATATTTGGCAGATTCCGGACAGCTGGCTCCAGTAATCTGGGCAGTTGAACGGAAACAAAAACCTAATAAAATTGCAAAGCATAGCGCTAATGCCCGAAATCTCATCCCTTTTAAATTATTATAGCGCAAAAATAAAGCTATTCGGCCACAAATATATAATTATTACAAATGCGATTTATAAGCTTGATTTACTTTTAGTTAAAGTTGGCAATTAAGCCCGATGGCAATTGTTTTTTAGCAGGCTTTGGCAAAAAGCATATATTTGTTTAAAAATATAAATGATATGCAAGAAATCAAGAATTATGTTGAGGCGAATAAGCAACGCTTTTTAGACGAGCTTTTCGAATTATTGCGTTTTCCATCGGTAAGTGCTGATCCAAAATATAAAGGCGATGTTTTAAAAACGGCCGATTTTGTGGCGCAGAAGCTAAGAGATGCCGGTGCCGATAAAGTAGAAATCTGCGAAACTGCCGGCTATCCGATCGTGTATGGCGAAAAAATAATCGACGCCAGCTTGCCAACGGTACTGATTTATGGCCACTACGACGTGCAGCCACCTGATCCGCTCGAGCTGTGGCATACGCCTCCTTTTGAGCCTACGGTTCGCGATGGCAAAATCTATGCCCGCGGTGCCTGCGACGATAAAGGACAATTCTACATGCACGTCAAAGCATTTGAACTGATGATGCAAACCAATACTTTGGCCTGCAACGTTAAATTCATGATTGAAGGCGAAGAAGAAGTAGGGTCGGCCAACCTGGGTATTTTTGTAAAAGCAAATGCAGAGCGCCTAAAGGCCGATGTGGTGCTGATTTCTGATACCTCGATGATCAGCATGGAAAATCCATCGATCGAAACCGGCCTGCGCGGCTTGGCTTACATGGAAGTAGAAGTAATTGGGCCGAACCGCGACCTGCACTCTGGTGTTTATGGTGGCGCAGTGGCCAATCCGGCTACCATTTTATGCAAAATGATTGCTTCGTTGCACGATGAGAACAACCATATCACCATTCCTGCATTTTACGATAAAGTAGTTGAACTGAGCGATGAGGAAAAGAAAGCCCTCAATTCGGCACCATTTGATTTAGACGAATACAAAAAAGACCTGGATATCAAGGCCGACTGGGGCGAAAAAGGCTATTCGGCATTGGAACGTACCGGAACCCGCCCAACCTTAGAAGTAAACGGCATTTGGAGCGGCTATATTGGCGAAGGTGCCAAAACCGTATTGCCAAGCAAGGCCAATGCTAAAATTTCAATGCGCTTGGTGCCTAACCAAAACTCCGACGAAATCAGCGAGATCTTTACCAAGCATTTCGAAAGCATTGCGCCAGATTATGTAAAGGTTAGGGTTACTGCGCACCATGGCGGCGAGCCGGTGGTTACCCCAACCGATAGCGTGGCTTACCGTGCGGCCGAGAAAGCCATTGAAGACAGCTTTGGCAAAAAGCCAATTCCGACCCGTGGCGGTGGCAGTATTCCAATTGTGGCTTTGTTTGAAGATGTTTTGGGCATTAAATCGGTATTGTTCGGCTTTGGCCTGGACAGCGATGCCTTGCACTCGCCAAACGAAAAATACGATATTTTCAACTATTATAAAGGCATAGAAACCCTGCCTTTGTTTCATAAGTACTACGCCGAATTAAGCAAATAATCGGCAAACCGTGATGGGGCTAACAGCTTCTGTAAAACGGTTCAAATTAACCAGAAACCTCATTTAAATGGTATACGATTTAAGTGAGGTTTCGTATTTTTAGTCCATGCCTCCAGTCAAAAGAAAAACCCTAAGGAAACCGCAACGGAAGAAGCAAAAAGGATGGTCGATCTACCTTAAATTTGCCGTTGTGGGCTTATTGCTTATTCTTTTGTCGCCGTTTTATTATGGCTACATCCTCAAATTTGCCAGTGCCACTTGGTATGGATTGCGCCATCCAGGCGAGGACAAAAACTACCGTACCTACGAAAGTTTCAATATCAAAATCCCTAAAAAATATAGGATCCACGGCATTGATGTGTCGTATTACCAAGGACGTATCGATTGGCAAAAGGTAAAAAACATGGAAGAAGACGGCGTAAGGGTTTCCTTTGCCTTTATCAAAGCTACCGAGGGTTTGTTAGGTGTAGACCCCTGTTTTCAGCGCAACTGGCGAGAAGCTCCCAAAGCTGGCCTAAAAGTAGGCGCCTACCATTTTTTCAGGCCCAAAAAATCGGGTTTATGGCAGGCTAATTTCTTTTTGCAGACGGTAAGCATCGAAAAAGGCGATCTGCCCCCGGTTGTCGATATCGAAAGCCTCGATGGCGTATCTCCTGCACAGATGCGCAAGGAACTGAACGCATTTATCATTCAAATAGAAGACCGTACCAAGGTAAAACCCATTATTTATACGGGCTTGAAATTCTATCAAGAGCATTTGCAGGGCTATTATAAAGACTATCCGTTTTGGGTAGCGCATTACCACCAGCCTAAGCTTAAGCTCAATGAAAAGGACTGGAAGTTTTGGCAACACTCAGATCAAGCGCGAATCAACGGGATTAACCATGTAGTTGATTTCAATGCCTTTAACGGTGATAGTTTGGCTTTTGACCGATTGCTGAAAAAATAGCGATAGCTTGTTAGGGATGGGCAATAACAACTAAATCGTCCATTTTTCGCAGGTATCTAGAAATTGCTGGTCGGCATCAGCGCCGATACCTATGCTTTCTGGCACATCGAGCATAAAGCCGTCGTAGGTGAGCCCGCCAGTTACCGGGTCTACCAAATGTCCCAATAGGCAGGTATCGAGGTCGAAAAAGACTACGTTAGGACTAGCCAAGGCAAAATGTAGGTTGGCCGTAAGTGCAATACGGCTTTCGAGCATGCTGCCAATCATACATTTTACCCCTTTTTGCAGGGCTTCTTCATGTATTTTTTGAGCTTCTAAAATACCGCCAGATTTGGCAAATTTAATATTCAGGTATTCGCAGGCCTGCGCGTTGATCAGTTTGCGTGCGTCGTGATGGTTATAGCAGCTTTCGTCGGCCATGATTTTAATCGGCGAGTTAAGGTTCAGCTCGGGCAGTCGGTCGTCGTACCAGGTGCGCATGGGCTGTTCGCAAAATTCTATGTTTTGCGTCTCGAGTTCGCCCAAGGCCAGCAAGGCATCATCAAAGCTCCAGCCCTGGTTGGCGTCCAGGCGCAGTACCATTTCTGGGCCAACCGCAGCCCTGATCTGTTTAACACGTTCAATATCGTCATGCACTTTTTTCCCCAATTTGATTTTGAGGATCTGACAGCCATTTTTTTGGTGCTTCAACGCCATCAGCGACATTTTTTCGGGCGTATCGATCCCAATCGTCATGTCGGTTTCTATCGCACGTTTGTGCCCGCCCAAAAATTTGTATAGGGGCAAACCTGCATTTTTGGCCGCAATATCAAACAAAGCCATATCGAATGCACTTTTAATAGTTGCATTATGGTCGGCATAAGCCAACAGGTCTTGCATGCGTTCCGGTATTTCGAGCGGATTCTTGTCTTTCCAAATCAGCGCAAAATCTTTGGCCATGGCGATGCAGGTATCCTGGGTTTCGCCCACAATCATCGGAAAAGCCGAACATTCGCCAATGCCATAGATGCCCGAATCGGTGTAGATTTTAACCAATACATTCTGTGCAAAGTGCATGGTGCCTGTAGCAATGACAAAAGGCTCCATCGGTATGCTGAAACGGTAGATTTCGGTGTGGGTGATTTTCATTTTTTTAGATACTGGACAATAGCTTTACGATTTGGGAACTAATGTAAAAAACAAAAATTAAATAGAAACAGGTTTGTAGATAATTGATAGATTTACACCTTAATTGTGACAATCGACCATTGTGTCAGGTCTCCAATCTATCATCTCATATCTCAAATCTATCGTCTCATATCTCAAATCTATTGCCTCACAGCTATGAACAAAGAACCCAATAGCCTCATCAACGCTTCTTCGCCTTATTTGTTGCAGCATGCCTACAATCCGGTACAATGGTACGAGTGGGGGCCAGCAGCCTTGGCCAAAGCCCAGGCAGAAAACAAGCTCATTTTGGTAAGCATTGGCTACTCGGCCTGCCATTGGTGCCATGTTATGGAACACGAAAGTTTTGAAAGCCATGAGGTGGCCGAGGTGATGAACCAGCATTTTGTGTGCATTAAGGTAGATCGCGAGGAAAGACCCGATATAGACCAAATTTACATGCTGGCCGTACAATTGATGAACGGCAACGGGGGCTGGCCCTTAAATGCCATTTGCCTGCCCGATCAGCGCCCCATTTACGGAGGTACGTATTTTAGAAAGCCAGATTGGATCAATATCCTGCTCAATTTAGCCGCTTTGTGGAAAGACGAACCCCAAAAGGCCACCAACTATGCCCAGCGATTGACCGATGGTATTCAACAAGCCGAACAGATTATTCCTTTCCAGGGCGAAACCGATTTCTCGCCAATCCAACTTGCCGAAATTATAGAACCCTGGAAGCGCCATTTCGATATTACCGAAGGCGGCTACAACCGTGCACCCAAATTTCCTTTGCCCAACAATTGGAGTTTTCTGTTGCGCTATGCCTTTTTGGCGCCCGACGAAGCGGTTTTTACGGCAGTTTGCACTACCCTGGAAGCGATGGCGATGGGTGGCATTTACGATCAGATAGGTGGCGGTTTTGCCCGTTATTCGGTTGACGACAAATGGCATGTGCCCCATTTCGAAAAAATGCTTTACGATAATGCCCAGCTCATTGGGTTATATGCAGAAGCCTATCAATGCCTCAAGTTTCAGCCCTTTGCACAAGTGGTTGTTGATACGATTGATTGGGTCTTTAGCGAGATGAGCGCGCCAAACGGCCTGTTTTATTCGGCCTTAGATGCGGATAGCGAAGGGGTAGAAGGCAAATTTTATGTCTGGGACAAAGAAACCTTTGATAAGGTAGTTGGCGAAGAAGATGCGGTGTTATTGGCCGAATATTTCAATGTTACCGCCGAAGGAAACTGGGAAGAGGAAGAAACGAATATTCTAAGAAGAACAATTAACGACGAGGAGATCCTCGCCAAATACGAAATAGATGCAGCAACGCTTTATGATAAAGTTGCTTTGGCCAAAGCCAAATTACTTGATGAAAGAGGCAAACGCGTAAGACCAGGCTTAGACGATAAGTGTTTAACAGCTTGGAACGCCATGATGATCAAGGCTTTGGCCGAAACTTCCCAAATATTAGCTTATGAATTGTATTATGAACGCGCCAAAAAGGCCGCAACTTTTATCCTGAGCGAAATGGTGGCGCCAGATGGCGGCCTATACCGCAACTACAAGAACGGAAAGTCCAGCATTTCGGGCTTTTTAGATGATTATGCCTTGATGATCGAAGCATTAATTGCCCTTTACGAAGCTGATTTTAACGAAGATTGGCTAAGCAAAGCCAAAGCATTAACCGATTATGTATTGGCCAATTTTGCAGACCCCACAAACGATATGTTCTTTTATACAGCAGGCAATGGCGAAGCACTGATTGCGCGCAAGCATGAGGTTATGGACAACGTGATTGCATCTTCTAATTCGGTCATGGCCCAAAACCTGCAAAAACTGGGACTGCTTTATGATGAGCAAAGCTACAGCGAAAAAGCATCGGCTATGTTAGCTGCGGTGTTGCCGAGGATCAAGGCTTATGGTTCGGCATACTCCAACTGGTGCATCCAACTGCTCAATGAGGTTTATGGTATCAACGAAATCGCCTTGGCGGGTACAGCTACCGAAAACGTGAAAAAAGAATTCAACGAGCGGTATATTCCCAATAAAATGATGCTGGGGGGGACAAAAAGTAGCCTCCCTCTGTTGGAAGGTAAGCTTAGCGAAGAAACGAAAATATACGTTTGCCGAAACAAAACCTGCCAGTTGCCAGTAGGTACGGTTGCCGAAGCCTTAAAATTGATCAATTAATTTTTGAGATAGGGAAAGAGTTGCCAAGATCGTGAAAATAGGTGTTTTAGAGAGGCCAGAATAATTTTTAAGCCAAAGCTAGAAGCCATCGCTCTTGTTCTCTGTTTGGTTGAGCTCGTTGATCCGTGCTTTAATGCTGGTTATGATTTCATCCTTTCCGGTGTTCTTGGGTTTCATAATCGCTTTCATTTCTGCCCTGAATTGCTTTGCGGTGAGGCCCTCTGTTTCAGCGACAAATTTCCTCACAAAAACGCTTTCGCTGGTAGCCACTATATTGATATAAACGGCCCTCATCATGATAATTGCCATTATCACAAAGACAAATAACATTTTACCGCTGCTCGTAGCGCTAAATGTTTGGATGATGGCAAATGCACAAAACATGATCGAATAGATCCTGGTAAACCAAATGGCATACTTCCAGTCGGGCGTTATGGCTATTTTGCGGATCAGGGCTACCGATATAAAAACCAGTGGATAGTTGGCTACAAAAATTGCGATAAAGCCTACAAGTACAAATAATGTCCAGTACAGCGATTCGCCAATAGCCGGTTGATAGGCTTCTATTTTATCAAATAGCCAAAAAGTAAGCTTGATGAGGAGGTAAAACTCTATGGTGACGAATATAAACATCATCAACGAATACAGCAGGTTTCTAAATGCGTTCATCTTTTGGCTTGGTTTTTTCTTCGGTTAAGCGTTATCGAATCAGGATGATCGGCTAAGATAAATAGATTTTGGTGTTGTTTTTCTTGTTGTTCCCATTCTTGTTGCTTTTGCGGCAACAATTAAGGATGGTTTTTTGTTACCCTAATAATTAACCTATATTTGCCGAAATAAAACTTGCCAACTGCCTGTATTTCGGTTGCCGGCAGTAGAATTTATAAATTAAAACAGAACAGAATGAATATCAATTCAAACACCGTAGTGTCTATCACTTATGAGTTGCACACTACTACACCAGAAGGTCAGCAAGTTTTTGTTGAAAAAGCAAACGAAGAGAACCCTTTAGTGTTCTTGTTTGGCGTAGGCATGATGCTGCCAAAATTTGAAGAGCATTTGCAGGGCTTAAAAGCTGGCGATGAATACGGCTTCGAGCTTTCTCCGGCAGAAGGTTATGGCGAAATCGATCCAGCGGCCCACGTTGACCTGCCTATCGATATGTTTAAGGAAGCCGGAGGCGATTTGCCAAATGTTGGCGATGTAATTCCGTTGCAAGACAACCAAGGCAACCATTTCCGTGCAGGTGTAACCGGTGTACACGAAGAATATATTTCGGTTGATTTGAACCACCCAATGGCTGGCAAAAACCTTATTTTTTCAGGAAAGATTTTAACCGTTCGCGAGGCAACCGCCGAAGAATTGAGCCACGGTCATGCACACGGTGCCGATGGCCACTCAGGCCACTAGGGGTTTGGCCTAATTAACAAAAAAGGCGCTGAAATCATTTCAGCGCCTTTTTTATGGGGTTTTTTCAGTTGCGCTTATCGGCCTTGCCACATTTGTCGCAAATGCCATAAGCAATTAAGCTGATGGTATTGGCTGTAAAACCATCAGGAATGTTGATGGCGGGCACTTTGGTTTCTAGGCAATAGATTTTGTGGCAATGGGTACAATTGAAATGCAAATGTTCGTCGTGGTGATGGTGTGCGGTGCAGGCCGACGAGCAGATGGCATAATTGGCCGTACCGTTAAAATCGATAATGCGGTGCAGGATGCCTTTGTCTTCGTAAGTGTTGAGAATACGATATAAGGTTACCCGGTCTATTTCCTTGCCCAACTTCTTTTCCAAATCAGGTTGCGAAATAGCCGCTTTGTCGGCCGCGATCTCTTCGAGTACACGTACCCGCTGACGCGTGTTTTTGAGCTGGTTTTCCCTTAAAATATCTACAGGATTTCTCTTTTGCATGATTATAGTGCTTTGCCTGCCATTAAACTTATCGGCGGACTGTCCATGGCATTGGCCGTGCTTAATTTCAAGGTTCCTTTAATTTTTACCGTCTGGTAGGTAAATTTGATGGGTTCGGTCAGTTCAACCATCACCATAATTGGCACGCCGTTTTTGCCGCAAAAGAAACATTGGTTAATGGGTAGCGTAGAGAGCATGAACTTAGTTTGTTTCATGCCGTCTTTGATCGGCACAATATAGCCCTCCAATTCGAAAGGCTTGTTGGCATGTTTTTTAATTTCATTGCCAAAAATGGCATACATCTCGGTGTCTTTAACGGTTTTAAAGTCAACGCTGCCTATAATATCCCAGTTTTCTGACATGATCTGATCGCTAGGGTCGTGTTGCGCCTTGGCTGCAAATCCGAAGCCTGTTAATAATAAAAGAATGATGCTTAGTTTTTTCATCTGTGGTTTTAGTTTTTGGCAAGTATTTTAGAAATATTAGAACGGTAAGCTTGTAAAGCCGGTATGATAGATGCAAATATACCGATAGCCAGCCCAGCAAGCAAGAGGTAAGCCTCGGATGGGATAAAAACCAGTCCGCTGAGCTTGGCCTGGCTGCTTTCTTGATAATGTGCAATCAATTCCAGTGCCAGGTGCCCCAAACCCATGCCAACGATGGTTCCTATAATGGTCAAGATAAGTCCTTCGAGGATAACAATAACAAACAGTTTGGTTCGTGAAGCCCCCAAAGTACGCATAATGGCCAGGTCGTAGCTTCTTTCTTTAAGCGAGTTGTAAAGATTCACAAATACGCTGATGGCGGCAATGAGCATAATGAGGATCGCAAACCACTGCAGGGTATCAACGCCCACACCAATCAGAGAGAAAAGGCGCGTACTTTCCATAGCCGGTGAGGCCGATTGCAAATTGGTGGCCTGGTTTACCATTCGCGGAAACATGACCACCGACATTGGCGAGCGGTATTGGATCAGCAACGAAGTGATTTCCTGACCCTGGATTTCGCTTGTTGGGTTAGGGGTTGGCGCATCGTGGTGTTCGTGTGCCCCCGCTTTTTCGGGTTCTTCGTGCATTTTCCAAACACTGGCAATATTGGTCAAAATCAAGTTGTCGGTTACGTTGCCTTGCGGAGCCAAAATACCCACTACCTTATAGGCGTGGTCTTTGTGCACATCGGAGTTGCCGGTTAAGCCATGCGCACCGAAAAAAGTATCGCCTACCTTTAAGTTTTGGTTTTTGGCCACCGTGGCTCCAATGGTCGCTTCTAAATCGGCTTTCCAGAATTTTCCGTCCTGTACCTTTAATTGATACAGACTGATAAAATTGGTATCGGTTCCCACGATGCGCACCCCATTATAGTTGTCGCCTAGGGCCAGGGGCGTAGCGCGCTTAACAAAAGGATTATGCGCCAGCTCGTTGGCCTCTTTGAGCGGAATGTTTCCGGTTGGGAAGTCGATGTAGTAGATGCTGCTTAAAATGAGCTGCAAAGGACTGCCTTTGGCTCCAACCACAAGGTCTATATCTTTCGAGTTGTTGTTCAGCTTTTCTTCAATTTGGGTCGAAGCCAACAGCAAAATGGTTAAGATGCCTGTACCAAAGGCAATGAGCAAAATATTTAAGGCCGATGAAAGCGGTTTAGCTGCTAAACTCTTCCAACTTATTCTAAAAGGGCTCATGTCAGGTCGTAAGTGTGTGTAAAGGCATCTTTTACTCGTTTATCGTGGGTAGCTACAACCAGGGTGGCTTGGTTTAAGCCCGATTGTTGCAGCAGCAATTCAAGCACCGCTTCGGCATTCTTGTCGTCGAGGCTCGAAGTAGGCTCGTCGGCAATTAACAGGGCAGGTTTATTGATAACGGCCCTGGCAATAGAAATACGTTGCAGCTGTCCTTGGCTCAGCTCGTTGGGGTAAGCATTTTTTTTGTGCAGCATATCCAACGATTTCAGCACCTCGTCTAAGCGTTCGTGGTTTTCGGGCAGTTTGGCAAAACTTTGGGCCAACAATAGGTTTTCGGCAATGGTTAAGCTTTTGATGAGGTGTGGCCTTTGAAAAATAATACCGATCTGCCTGCCCCTAAAACGGTCGAGTGCCTTTGGCGAAAGCTGGTAAATGGAAGTATCGCCGATGCGTACTTCGCCGGCAGTAGGTTTTAAAATACCTGTTAAAATATGCAAAAGCGTGGTTTTTCCACTGCCAGATTGGCCCAGCAACAGCCATTGTTCGCCATTGTTGATCTGCCAGTCCTTAAAACGGAGCTGCTGGTTGCTATTGTAGCTATGTGCTACAGCTTGGATTGAAATCATTGAATAAGCAAAAAAGCCATTGAGCCTTCTGTTTACAAAAATAGTATATGCAATTAAATTGCATTAAAAATTGTGTAAAGGATTTGCTACCGCCTGCATAAAAAAAATCCCACCGGGTTTTAATCCGATGGGAGGTATGGCTTTTAAGCCTAATTGCTTATTTGTACATTTCTTCGCGCTGTTTGGTTACATCGCTGTTGTTGATGTATTCGTCGTAAGTCATCAGTTTATCGATGATGCCCTTAGGCGTAATTTCGATGATGCGATTGGCAACCGATTCGGTCAGGGCGTGGTCGCGCGAAGTGAACAGCATAGTGCCCTTAAAATCGTTCATGCCATTATTTAAGGCCGTAATCGACTCGAGGTCCAAGTGGTTGGTTGGCTCGTCGAACATCAGGAAATTGGCTTGTTGCAACATCATCCTCGAGAACATGCAACGCATTTTTTCGCCTCCAGAAAGTACTTTTACGTTTTTAAGCACTTCTTCGCCCGAGAACAGCATACGGCCAAGGAAGCTTCTCACAAACTGTTCGTCGGCATCGGTACCCGAATATTCGCGCAGCCAATCCACCAGGTTTTCGTTCTTGCCTTCAAAATAGGTTGAATTGTCATTCGGGATATCAGCGGTGCTGATGGTTACGCCAAACTTGAATTCGCCGGTAAAATCTTTATCATGGCCAGCCAAAATATCGTAAAAAGCAGTGGTGGCCAAACTGTTTTGCGATAAAACGGCAATTTTATCACCTTTGTTTACCATAAAGCTGATGTTTTTGAACATCACTTCGCCATTGGCCGTTTTGCCCAGGTTCTCTACCTGCAAAATCTGATCGCCAGCCTCGCGGCCTGCATTGTTGAACATGATGGCCGGATATTTTCGGCTCGAAGCCTTGATTTCCGAGATATCGATCTTATCCAATGCTTTTTTACGTGAGGTAGCCTGTTTAGATTTAGAGGCATTGGCACTAAAGCGCTGGATAAATTCCTGTAGCTCTTTTACTTTCTCTTCCAGTTTTTTGTTCTGGTCGCTGCGTTGTTTCAGGGCCAATTGGCTCGATTCGTACCAGAAAGTATAGTTTCCTGTATAAATGCTCATCTTGCCAAAGTCAATATCAACGATGTGCGTACAAACGGCATCCAAAAAGTGCCTATCGTGGGAAACCACCAAAACAATGTTCTGGTAGTCGGCCAAGAAGTTCTCTAGCCAGGCAATAGTATCGATGTCCAAATCGTTGGTAGGCTCATCGAGCAACAGGATATCCGGATTTCCGAACAGAGCCTGGGCCAAAAGCACGCGTACTTTTTGGTTACCATCCAATTCCTTCAGCAATTTGTAATGGTGTTCTTCTTTTATGCCCAAGTTGCTCAACAGGGTAGCGGCATTGCTTTCCATGTTCCAGCCGTCTTTTTCGGCAAACAGATTTTCCAGCTCGCCGGCACGCTCGCCATCTTTCTCCGTGAAATCTTCTTTCAGGTAAATGGCGTCTTTTTCCTTCATGATGTCGTACAGCTCTTTGTGACCCATCATTACGGTTTCGATGACCGAAAATTCGTCAAACTCGTAGTGGTTCTGCTTCAATACGGCCATGCGCTCGCCGGGCGTAAAGGCTACATTACCGGTCGTGGCACTTACATCGCCAGAAAGGATCTTTAGGAAAGTAGATTTACCTGCGCCATTGGCCCCAATTACACCATAGCAGTTGCCGTGTGTAAACTTAAGGTTAACTTCTTCAAAAAGAGTGCGTTTGCCGTAGCGCAGGGATAAGTTAGAAACTGAAATCATGTTGCTGAAAAATAAGCTGCAAAGGTACGTATTTTTTTTGCTTATACCTAGGCTTTTGCACTTTGCGAGGGATTGCAACCAATAAAAAAAGGCAACCTTTTTGAGATTGCCTGGCTATGGTGGGCTTTAATGCTTAGTTCCAGTTGAAACGTTTATGGCCGTCGTTATTTGAGAAGGAAATCTCGGTAGCCACTTTAAATTCTGAGGCTACACCTTTGCCTTCGTACATGGCAGGAACCTGTCTCTTATACACATCTAAAAAGGGGGGGGGGGGGGGGGGGGGGGGGGGGGGGGGGGGGGGGGGGGGGGGGGG
>NZ_JAELUC010000180.1 GCF_016429155.1 Pedobacter sp. ASV12
CCCCCCCCCCCCCCCCCCCCCCCCCCCCCCCCCCCCCCCCCCCCCCCCCCCCCCTTTTAGATGTGTATAAGAGACAGAGCAAGTACTGAGCCTAAAAAACTAAATGATTTGGTTATGGCATACCCCTGAATGGCTGAAATTTGAATGATAAACGTTTCGGTATATTTCCAATTGGCGTTGGAAAATGCTAAGTCATTTCACCGAATAAGTCGATCAGATGCTAATAATTACAACCTATCGAGCCGGTGTTTTGTGTACACACCCATCCATCCCAACAATATTGCTGGCACAACGTCATCCTGTCATAACAAACTGAGGAACCTGAAATGGGGTCTGTACAGGTTGCACTCCAAGCAGGAACACCGCCTTTTACTTTTTTCATCTCGTTTTTGCTTAATAAATTCGATTTTTTCATGATTTGGATTTAAAAGGGTTATAGATTTTAGCCTTCTACGCAGGGCTATACACCACGGCATTTGTTTTACAACCGCATGCTGGTTGTTGTTAGAATTAACTATAAATTAATAATTATCATCCCAATAACCAAACCCATAGCTCAAAAAGAGCACCCGGTTGTTTAAAAATGTATCGGCTCAGCCGCCTTGGCTGTTAAACATTTTGGTCATGTTTCGCAAAAAGCGCTGCAACAACGAGCTTTCCCTGGTAATGATCTCCGCATCGGCCACCATGCCCTGTTTCAACACAATGGGATGTTCGGGATCCTTTTGTTCAAATTGCTGAAAATCTATTTTGGCTACAAATACGCTGTCTTTTAAGGCTACGTCGGTAATATAGCTTACTTTGCCATTAATGGCGCCAAATTCTTCGAACGGATAACTCCGCAGCTTAACCAATGCCCTTTGCCCTACGCTTACCTTGCCCATGTTATACTGAGGTATCTGTACTTCACCAAAAAAATTGGTGTTGCCTGGGTTAACGATAAACAATTCCTGATTAGCCGATACATTCTGGTTTTCCTGCAAAATACCTACATAACCTACCCTGCCCGACATAGGCGCCGACACTACATATTTCAGCATCCAGCTTTCCGTTTCGTTAATCATGCTATTTAATGCCTGTACAAACTTGGCCTGTTGCTCCTTAATGGTGTTTTCTAAGGTAGCCAGCTCTTTTTGCTTGGCCAAGTAGCTGGCGTTGTTATTGATTAATGCAGTGGCCGTTTGCTCTAAAGGATATTTGCTAGCCAGGTATTTATTTTCCTGTTGCTTAAACTCGCTATTGGAAATTACGTTTTTGCTTTTCAGCTTTTTGTAGTTTTCATACTCTTCTTCGGCATTGGCATATTCCTTCTCCTGGATCTGCTTTTGCTTGTAGATCTGTTGCTGCAGCTTGCGTACTTCCTCAAGGTCTTTTTGCAGGTAAGCCTTTTGCGTTAAATAAAAGCCCCCATTTTGGGTGCTGATAAACTGTAGGTATTCCTGATAAAAAGATTGATAGTTGCCTTGCAATTCGCCCAGATTAAGGCCTTTCGCTGTCTCTTATACACATCTGACGCTGCCGACGAACCACGACATAAAAAGGGGGGGGGGGGGGGGGGGGGGGGGGGGGGGGGGGGGGGGGGGGGGGGGGGGGGGGGGGGGGGGGGGGGGG
>NZ_JAELUC010000181.1 GCF_016429155.1 Pedobacter sp. ASV12
CCCCCCCCCCCCCCCCCCCCCCCCCCCCCCCCCCCCCCCCCCCCCCCCCCCCCCCCCCCCCCCCCCCCCCCCCCCCCCCCCCCCCCCCCCCCCCCCCCCCCCCCCCCCCCCCCCCCCCCCTTTTCAAGCAGAAGACGGCATACGCGATCATGAGTACTGTCTCGTGGGCTCGGAGATGTGTATAAGAGACAGGCCTTGTGTATTTGTATATACTATTTCTTAGACCCGCTTTTTGTTCCCTGTGTAGGTTTATCCACAGTTTGTGTATTTGTATGATCTTTAGCCATGATGTCAAATTATGGCCTTAAAATACAAATACATTTAAAAACATTTTGTAACAAAAATGCCGACACTTGGCCGGCATTTTATCTTGGTTAGCTACATCAATATGATGTATAGCTATCTACTTTATAGTTCCTAAAAGTAACCATAACTCTTTTTCCATCATAGAAGTAAGTTATATAAGACGTGCCAGAAACGCTTGAAACTGTCCGCCTCGATGGCTGTCCCCAATATTTTTCTACTTTTTCTATTTTGTCTCCTTCTTTTGGGAAATACGTGTCCGGCGTATAATTGTCCTTTTCACAGGAAATCATAAATGTTGACACGGTAAGCATTAGCATTAAGATTGTTTTTTTCATGTTTGTCGTATTTAGGGTTTAAATTAAAAATGGCGTGGACTAAGTATTTCGCGCTACCCAGGGTTACGACGCCCCAACAGACACAAAGATACAGCCACGCCATTGCTGGCGCACCATAAGCTCTGTATTGTCTGTTTGCCTTTTGTCGTAATTTGGGCAGCAATACTACTATAGTGCAATATTATTTGGTTTCTTTTTTCGGATTTGTCTTGACAGCTATTTCTATCATCTGTTCAAGCGTTCCTTCAAAGCTTACCTTTTCCTCATATTTATCCGCTCTTGTCTTTGGCGGTTTATTTTTCTTTTCTTTAGACATATTGTTCAAATCTATGAAATTAATTGCGAATAGGTTAAACGCTTGTTGTCGCAAAGCTTTATGGCGCTGTCGAACCTCAAAACGTCTTCCGTCTTTCTGGTGTTGTATCTATAGCCAAATTCATGGCAATATCTGTGTAGGTGCTTATGGCTTACATTATGGTAAATGCCTATGATGCCTCTTTTCAACTGCGACCAGAAACCCTCTATCGAGTTTGTATGCCTATCGCCAACAGTAATATAGTTTCCTTCTGTATGTTTTATCTTGGTGTGCTCAAATGTTTGTTGCAGTCCATTGTATGAATTATAGCTGTCAGTGATCACATCGGTTCCTACGGCAATATTTTCTACCATAATATTTGTCAGCGTTTCGCTAGAAGTTTCATCAACTACGAAAGTCCTTACCTCACCGTCACGTTGCAAAATTCCCAATACAGGTTTTTTATCTATTGCGCTACGCCCCTGCGACCCCTCAACTTTTTTGCCTGCATGTCTGTTCTTGTTTTTTCCACCTACGTATGTCTCATCCTGTCTCTTATACACATCTAAATTGGGGGGGGGGGGGGGGGGGGGGGGGGGGGGGGGGGGGGGGGGGGGGGGGGGGGGGGGGGGGGGGGGGGGGGGGGGGGGGGGGGGGGGGGGGGGGGGGGGGGGGGGGGGGGGGGGGGGGGGGG
>NZ_JAELUC010000182.1 GCF_016429155.1 Pedobacter sp. ASV12
CCCCCCCCCCCCCCCCCCCCCCCCCCCCCCCCCCCCCCCCCCCCCCCCCCCACACCCCCCCACCCCCCCCCCCCCCCCCCCCCCCCCCCCCCCCCCCCCCCCCCCCTCCGCTTCAAAAAATTTTTTTTTGTCGTGGTTCGTCGGCAGCGTCAGATGTGTATAAGAGACAGGGTTATATCCCTGGAACGGTAACCGGAGCTATAAAACTGGAGGTCAAACCATAGCATATTTTCTTTAATGCGTTTAACAAAACAAAGTTCTGAACAAATGAAAAAACTATTAATTACGATATCCTTTTGGCTAGCTTGCCTGGCTGTAAAGGCACAGAATCCTTTCGTTGGGGTTTGGGAAGGCGTGCAAACCAATATGCAGGGTTATTATCCTAACGACATGCAGTTTGAACTAACCGCCAGCAATGAATTTTTGTTAAAAAACAAGGCAACAAACACGGTTAAATACCGTGGCACCTATAGCGTTTCTGGCAATGCGGTCAGTGGCAAATATGTGGAAACAAACGGCAGTACCAGCAGTACGATTACATTTGCTGGTACATTTGATGCGACCACAAAAAAGTTGATCTGCACTTATGGATATGATACCTCTACGAGGCTGGGTAAATGGACGGTTGCTCAAAAAAGTGCCCCGCCTCCTACAGCAGCACCGACAGCTACATCTTACATTACTGCCGATGATAGTAAATATTACCTGCAGGTAGCTAAGGTGTCATTAGGTACCGGCAATGATAATAAAGATAAAGGCGCACCATTAACCATCAAGATATTTCCAAGAATTGATCAAACCTACCAGTTTGGAGGTTTATGGTTGGATAATTATACCGATGAACTCAAGAAATGGGAATGGTGGACAGTTGATGTGCCAAGGGCGCCAAAATACACCGAGGCCAGGAATACATTGGCGCTCTATAAAAAAAATGGCCTCGTCCTAGAAATTTTTTACAGTAGTTATGGCGGACCTTTCCCGCTTACAGATGCGTGGAAGTTAGACAAGGTTTTGCTCGACCTGCGTTTTATCAATTACGTTGGCCAATGGCATCCACAGTATGGCAACATGCATATAGAAATACCGGGTAGCAGTGTGTTGTTCAATAAAAAGACCTGTGTGCTATGGATATATCTTGATGGATATTTCAAGCCATTGCCACCGAAAATTGAAAATAATTGCAACTGACCTTGTTGCTGATTACCATGACGCTTACCTGCAGTGGCTTAATTACCACTTTTAATGCTGGTGATCAGCGGGACACTGAACCAGGATCTGTACCATGCAGGTTTTGGTGATTCCTTTAAAAATTGCACCGTTAGTATTGGGCCTAAAGTAAGTGCCGGCGGTAAACTGGGGCCATTACAGGCAAGCGTAAGTGCAGATATTGAAATTGACAGAAAAGGTGTTACCGATGTGGTAATGGCGGGAGGCGTAGAAGCAGCAGCAGGTGTGGGCCTGCTGGTGCGAGTGCTAGCAGGGAAGGAAGGATGAGCTTAAATACCGGTGCAAGTTCATTTAATGGTACGGGTATCTTTAAATAATTTTCAAAAAAACCGATAAATCATGAAACATATTTTGATTGCTTCAATAATGCTGTTGGAAAG
>NZ_JAELUC010000183.1 GCF_016429155.1 Pedobacter sp. ASV12
CTCCAAAATCTTGACCACAGCCAATGGATTGTTGAAATTGTATTCCTTTTTATAAACTACTTCGCCTTTGATCAGTTTTTTGATGTCGATCAGAAACTGTTCGTCGTCAATGGTTGAAGGCAGGTCGAAATTGTAGAGCTTGTTTTCTTCCTGGGTCATTTCGCCGGCAGGAATATAATAATCGTCTTGAGAGAGGAGCGTTACTTCATCGTTTTTAAAATGGTGAAGAAAACTGTTCAGAAAAAATGTTTTGCCTGAGCCGCTACCTCCTGCAATGCCGATGATCAATGGGCTTTTATTGTTCATTATCTTGAGCGCCGTAGTTTATATTACAAAAAAATCTTTTATCCAAAGCACCAACAGCATCTGCTACTGCTTTTGTCATTACAATGATAACATCTTTTGTGGATTCATTCTCTGTAAATTTACCAACAACCTTGGCAAAGGCAGATCGGTTGCTCATCGGGTTGGTTACCTTGATGATGGTGCCGATAGGGGCCGTGCGGTGCAATACCAGCATTTTGCTAGGGTCTAAATCATTGTCGGTAATCCATAGCGCCGTACCTTTCTCTTCGTATTGAGTGATGCCAAATTTGCTTGGCGAGCCTTTAAAAGAAGGGTCTTTGAGCGTATTCGGATTGGCTTCCGAGGCCTGGTCTTCATCAGAAAGCGCAGCCACTGGTTTGGCTCCCCTAATTATCAGCTTCTGACCCGTAGTTAGGTCGTTCGATGCCAAATTGTTCCAGGTTTTAAGCTGAAAAGTGGTTAGGCTGTACTTTTTGGCAATGGTATAAATGGTTTCGCCTGCAACTACCGTATGCTCAAATCCACCATCGGTGTTGGCAGGGCTTGGCGGGGTTGCTACCTCTTCTGTTTTTTTCTGTTTGCTTTTTACCGGAGGCGCTTCCACTACTTTTGGAGTCTCAACGGGTGCTGCTGCTGGCGTAGCAGCGCCATTCGCTGAAGGGATTCTAAGCACCTGTCCGATTTGCAGGTTACTCGAAGTCAAACCGTTTAGCTTTTTGATTTCGTCAACCGTAGTGCCGTATTTCTCGGCCAGCATATTCAGGTTTTCCTTGGCTTTGATGGTATGCGAAATATTGCCTGCACTTTCTGTATTGGCAGTATTGCTCGCCACGGTTTTTGTAGGCTGGGCCACAACTGCCGGAGTTTCTTCTATTGGAGCGCTACCGTTTGCAGGGATCTTCAATTGCTGTCCGATTTGCAGGTTGTTCGAACTTAGTCCGTTGATCCTTTTAATTTCGTTTACCGTGGTGCCGTATTTTTCGGCCAGCATATTCAGGTTGTCTTTGGCTTTAATCGTATAGGTGATGAGGACGCCATTGTCGGTATGACTGCCGATGACAGGTGTTGGCGCTGCTGCAAAAGGAATTTCGGTAGGTACTTTGACCACTACGCCAATCTGAAGGAACTTGCTGTCGTTAAAAGACATGATATCTTTGTAGTTAACATTATAGCGACGGGCAATAGAGTCTGTCTCTTATACACATCTAAAAGGGGGGGGGGGGGGGGGGGGGGGGGGGGGGGGGGGGGGGGGGGGGGGGGGGGG
>NZ_JAELUC010000184.1 GCF_016429155.1 Pedobacter sp. ASV12
ACCCCCCCCCCCCCCCCCCCCCCCCTACCCATGTCGTGGTTCGTCGGCAGCGTCAGATGTGTATAAGAGACAGCATACAATCTGATTGATTTCCTTTTCAACTACCTTATTAGAAATAAGATGTTTGTAATAGGCTATCGGATGGCTGGGACCGTCCCATCCTTCAGTTCTTTGCAATGGTTCTAATTCCTCATTAAAATCATTTGCGTTTAAGCAAGGAAGTATTTTTTGCTCTTGCAGCATCATTACAGCAGCTATTAGTTCGATGGCACCTGCACCACCTAGAGTATGCCCCAATTGAGATTTCGGCGCAGAAATTTGATAACCATCTTCTCCTAGTACATCTACCACGCTGAACAATTCGACAGGATCTCCTGCTCTGGTAGAAGTTCCATGAACTTTTACAACATCGGGCTTGATAGGATGTTGATCCATTAGCCCTTTCCACAGCCGTTTTTGTGCATAATAGGATGGAAAAAACAAATCTCCATCTCCATCAACATTATTAAAATAACTATCTATAACCGCAAGAATGTTTGCCCCTCTTGCTTTTGCCATTTCATATTCTTCAAGCGCTACAACACCACTCCCAAAAGAACAAACAAGCCCTTTTCGGTTGACATCAAACGGACGCGAACTTTCTGCCGGACTAAAACCCCTGCTTAGCACGCCCATAGCATCAAGTCCTGCAAAGGTTTCTATCGAATTTCCTTCAGAGCCACCTGCAAGTGCTCTATCTTGCAATCCGAATTTGATTAGGCGATAAGCATAACCTACGTTACCTAAACCTGTTGCACAGGCCGAGCCAAGCGATTCGCTAATTCCTTGGTTTTTGATCAGACCCGAAACATGCGCAGCCTCTCTATAAACCATCCCTCGAATAGCATAATATGGACCTAACAATTTGGTTTTCTGGTGTTTTTGAAAAACACTTACCCATCCAGGTCGCCCTATTTGATATCCACCACTATTGGTTCCAATTGCCACGGCAGTTTGTTCTGACTGGATTTCGCTTTTATTCCATCCTGCCATTTCTATTGCCTCCAAAGCACCCAACATCGATCCCATAGCACTCATATCAGCCGTAACACTATTGGCTGCTGGTATTCGACCTAGGGTATCGACGTATTCTCTTGGATATCCTTCTACAACTGAACAGTATATGGTTTCGATGCTCAAGTCATTAGGATCGATAAAACCAGACACCTTCGATCGAATGCTACTTCCATATAACATTGTTTCGTCCCATTCTCGAATAAAGCTTTCTCCTGCAAAAAGACGCTGCTTGAAATCTGGCAGGTCTTTACAATTGGGAAAAGCTCCTCCCATACCCACAATTGCCACCTTTCTGTTGGGACTTACCATGTTATCCTCTTTTTTTTGTTTCAATAATAAGGTCTACCAAATCTTTCATCGTTGAGCCCAATTCATCCACCTGTCTCTTATACACATCTGACGCTGCCGACGAACCACGACATGGGGGGTGGTAGGGGGGGGGGGGGGGGGGGAAAGGGGGGGGGGGGGGGGGGGGGGGGGGGGGGGGGGGGGGGGGGGGGGGGGGGGGGGGGGGGGGGGGGGGGGGGGGGGGGGGGGGGGGGGGG
>NZ_JAELUC010000185.1 GCF_016429155.1 Pedobacter sp. ASV12
CCCCCCCCCCCCCCCCCCCCCCCCCCCCCCCCCCCCCCCCCCCCCCCCCCCCCCTTTTCACAGATGTGTATAAGAGACAGCACTATTCCTGAACCTAAGTTTATTGCTAATGAGCCGTTGTTTAGATTGCAACTGGCATTAACTACAGTAATGTTGTAATCGGGGAATACCCGGGGTTGCGATTCGGAAATTGTATAATATTTACTTTCTTTAGAACAGCCTAATTCGTTTGAAGCCACTAGCTTGTATTCGCCAGGCTTGATGTTTTCCAATTCCCTGCTAGACGAAACTTGATTGCCTGCTTTGTCGAACCATGCATAGCTTGTTGCCCCCGAAACCAGAATGCCCTTTACATAGCCTGTAGCCGAGCTGCAAGCTGAGGCTTTAAAAACCGCTTGCGATTCATCCAAAACAATGGCTCCATCTTCAGCAATATCATAAGGACCTAATATTAATGGAGGGCATGCGCTTTCATCCTTTATTGCGAGCCGATAAGAACCTGCTCCGATGTTTTCCAAAGCTAAGCTTGTTGCCACAACGGCGTTTGTACGATCTGTCCATTGATAAGTTAAATTGCCTGTGCCAGTGGCCAAAATTCCTTTAATGCTTCCAGTATTTGCGATACAGGTAGTATTGGAGCGGGTCATGTTGCTCAGATCGGCGTTAGGGCCAGAAACATTGTTGATAACATAAGGACCAAAGTCTTTCTCGCAATCAGTAAGGCCAACAAGATGTAGGGTATAGCTTCCCGCCGGTACATTTTTCAATTCTCTATCTTTGCCTACTATCTTGCCATTGGCATCTAGCCAGCTAAAATCTTTATAGTAATTAGGGAAAAGGTTCAAAATAGACCCTAAATTGCCACAAGAGGGGTGTATAATATTTGGAGTGGCAGTAAAAGCCAAAGCAGGTCTTTGGTCTTCAACGATAACCCATTCAGAATAAACAACACACCCAAACTGATGGGCTTTAATCCTGTATTTTCCTGCAGGGATATTGACCAGGTCGAGAGAGGTGCCTACTACTTGGCCAGCTTCGTTTACCCATTCTATGCTTTTTGCATTTACGGTAAATGCGCCTTCTACCTTTCCATTCGGATAGTCGCAGGTCTGATGTGATATTTTAAATGTTTTGCCAAAAGCATTGAGCATGTAAATTCGTGGGTCTGAAAACTCCGATGTCATCTGGTTGATGGTTGCAGAGGCAAGTATGGAATAGCCAGTTTCTACGGCGCCTGTGTACTTCCAATTTCCTGAAGGGTCTGTGATAACAGTGGCAAAATATCTTTTAGGCTGACAGTTTGTGCACTCTGGGTCTGAATAAAACAATTCAATTCTAGCTCCAGGTTTTGATCGGCCACTAACGGTATTGGGGGTTACATCATCTAAAAAGACCTCTAAAGCCTTATCAAATGGACCTGTATTGGCATAAAGAAACAGGAAGGCACCCAAAATCAAAAGCAAACCCGATGCACCCAGTACAATACCGCTACCTGCTATCTTGTTGCTGCTCATTACCTGTGCTGCAATTAATGCCACAATGCCAAGCAAAATG
>NZ_JAELUC010000186.1 GCF_016429155.1 Pedobacter sp. ASV12
CGCAGCGAGTAGTCCAATCTACTCCAGAAAGGAGGTATTCCAGCCGCACCTTCCGGTACGGCTACCTTGTTACGACTTAGCCCCAGTTACCGGTTTTACCCTAGGACGCTCCTTGCGGCTACGTACTTTAGGTACCCCCAGCTTCCATGGCTTGACGGGCGGTGTGTACAAGGCCCGGGAACGTATTCACCGCGTCATTGCTGATACGCGATTACTAGCGAATCCAACTTCAAGAGGTCGAGTTGCAGACCTCTATCCGAACTGTGATCGGCTTTTTGAGATTGGCATTCCATTGCTGGATAGCTGCCCTCTGTACCGACCATTGTAGCACGTGTGTAGCCCCGGACGTAAGGGCCATGATGACTTGACGTCGTCCCCTCCTTCCTCTCTGTTTGCACAGGCAGTCTGTCTAGAGTCCCCACCTTTACATGCTGGCAACTAGACATAGGGGTTGCGCTCGTTGCGGGACTTAACCCAACACCTCACGGCACGAGCTGACGACAGCCATGCAGCACCTAGTTTCGTGTGATTGCTCACTGTCCCATCTCTGGAACATTCACTAACTTTCAAGCCCGGGTAAGGTTCCTCGCGTATCATCGAATTAAACCACATGCTCCTCCGCTTGTGCGGGCCCCCGTCAATTCCTTTGAGTTTCACCCTTGCGGGCGTACTCCCCAGGTGGAACACTTAACGCTTTCGCTTAGCCGCTGACCGTGTATCGCCAACAGCGAGTGTTCATCGTTTAGGGCGTGGACTACCAGGGTATCTAATCCTGTTTGATCCCCACGCTTTCGTGCCTCAGCGTCAATACAACCATAGCAAGCTGCCTTCGCAATCGGTGTTCTGTGACATATCTATGCATTTCACCGCTACTTGTCACATTCCGCCTGCCTCTAGTTGATTCAAGCCCGTCAGTATCAAGGGCACTGCGATGGTTGAGCCACCGTCTTTCACCCCTGACTTAACAGGCCGCCTACGCACCCTTTAAACCCAATAAATCCGGATAACGCTCGGATCCTCCGTATTACCGCGGCTGCTGGCACGGAGTTAGCCGATCCTTATTCCTACCGTACATTCAGCTTCCTACACGTAGGAAGGTTTATTCCGGTATAAAAGCAGTTTACAACCCGGAGGGCCGTCTTCCTGCACGCGGCATGGCTGGTTCAGGCTTGCGCCCATTGACCAATATTCCTTACTGCTGCCTCCCGTAGGAGTCTGGTCCGTGTCTCAGTACCAGTGTGGGGGGCCATCCTCTCAGATCCCCTAGCCATCGTCGCCTTGGTGGGCCGTTACCCCGCCAACTAGCTAATGGCACGCATGCCCATCTTGATCCCATAAATGTTTGGACATTGCTCCATGCGGAACTGTGTCTTCATGCGGTGTTAATCCGGATTTCTCCGGGCTATCCCCCTGATCAAGGTAGGTTGCATACGCGTTACGCACCCGTGCGCCGGTCTCTGGCAGTGCAAGCACCGCCATACCCCTCGACTTGCATGTATTAGGCCTGCCGCTAGCGTTCATCCTGAGCCAGGATCAAACTCTCCATTGTAAA
>NZ_JAELUC010000187.1 GCF_016429155.1 Pedobacter sp. ASV12
CCCCCCCCCCCCCCCCCCCCCCCCCCATAACCCCCCCCCCCCCCCCACCCACAACCACCCATGTCGTGGTTCGTCGGCAGCGTCAGATGTGTATAAGAGACAGGTTGTTGGTAGTGAATTGTTACTATAGCCAATATTAGTTGTGTAAAAATTTGTGTCATCCCTTGTTTCCCATAAATGATTTTGACTATTTATGGTTGATTGCCAAGAGTTGCGATCTGAGGAACTGTTAACTAACCCAGTGATAATCGTTCTTCCTTGAATGTCGTATTTGATAAAACTCCAGGTATTGTTATTTCGCTGGACAGCATCCTGGGTTAATACCAATTGGTCTAAAGTATTATATACCAAATGTTCCCAACCTTTGCCTGGGATTTTCTTCTCTATCACCCTTTTTCTGTTATCATAATGATAGGCATAGATTTGATTCTCAAATATATCGTCAGACTCATTGAAGTTAGTGATGGTTATCGCAGGAGGCAATACATAACGCAAATTATTCAAATCATCGTAAACATAGTAAGTAGAGAGTGAAGTACTCTCGGTTTCCCAAACTCTTTTAAGTACAATATTATTCTGCAAATCTTTAAATTCCTCTATCGTTCCAGCTTTCCCAGAAAGCCAATTTTCATCTTTTGAAATGGTTTTATATAGCGTGTTTTCCAGGTAACTAGCAACAGTAGATGCACCTCCTGTTGGATTAATTGTCCAAAGTTGGACTTCGCTAGCGCTATTAAAGTCATAAACGTTTTTCACCGTATGGCCAGAGCCGGCTATAGCGCTACTAAAGGGTTGCCATGGAGCACCGGGCGCTCCTTGTTCTAATAATCTGTTTAATGGGGATGCTTCTATGATTGCTTGGCTGAAAGGGTATGGGTTTTGAGTTGCGTTGATGTCCCAGGTACTTAAACTATAGTAGTTTGCTTGGTTCGTAACAGCGTTTGGTTTAAAACTTCCATCACTGCTGTTTGACTCTGCATAGGGAAGATATTTTTTTGTTTCCCTACCTAAAGCATCGTATTCAATCTGTTGTACAATGTCTTGGCCGTTCGGACTTGCCTGAATATTAATATTCTGTATTGGTCGGCCCAATCCATCAAAATATTGAACGATTTGATTTTCCTCACAATTGGTTCGAAGGTTATTGAGGTTTGAACTATTTACACCTGCAATTTTAAATGTCCTTGTTAACGTGTAATTTTGATTATTACTTGGCGCAGAACTTAAAATGGTGCAATTCTGTAAAGTTGTAAAAATTCGCAAATTGTTGCCTTCTGGAACATGAAAGCCATCAGTGAGCGTAATACTTCCAGTAGCTTTAATTTCCTTCTGGCCATTGTAAGATGATAATGTAAGGTGTTGTTGTGCAGTTACTATAGTCTGTCTCTTATACACATCT
>NZ_JAELUC010000188.1 GCF_016429155.1 Pedobacter sp. ASV12
CCCCCCCCCCCCCCCCCCCCCCCCCCCCCCCCCCCCCCCCCCCCCCCCCCCCCCCTTTTCAAGCAGAAGACGGCATACGCGATCATGAGTACTGTCTCGTGGGCTCGGAGATGTGTATAAGAGACAGAGTCTGGCTTTTCGGTGCAGGAAGTTCGGTGGCTGCTGGAGTTCCCTCTGCATATGACCTCACTTGGGACTTCAAAAGAAGAATATACTGCGCAGAACAGGCTTACCCGTTGCATTTATTTAGCAACCTGACCGACTCCGGGATTAGGGAACAGATACAGAACTATTTTGATAACCAGAAAAACTGCCCGCCTTTTGACAGTTCGGAAGAATATTCATATTACTTTGAACGCGCATTTTCTTCCGCAAGAGACCGAAGCGATTACATCGCAAAACAAACTTCTGGAATGCAGCTCACTTATGGACATAAGGTAATGGCCATATTAATGAAGCACGGACACCTCAACCTGATATTCACCACCAATTTTGACAAGGCATTCGAGAATGTGGCTGCTTCCCAGTTTCAAAAACTGGAAAGCTGGTATGCTGCCGACCTTGACAGTGGGGATAACGGTATGAAATTTTTCCAGACCGGAAAACGGCCGCTCATAGTAAAGCTACATGGAGATTATTTCTCTGACAATATCAAAAACACTACAGAAGAACTCCAGGATCAGGATAAGAAATTAAGGGATATATTATCAATCTCCTTAGATACAAATGGGCTTTGTGTAATGGGATATAGCGGCAGAGACAAGTCGATTATGGATGTACTTGCAGAATCGGTAAAGAAATCCAGTTCATTTCCGAATGGGCTATTCTGGTTTTCAAGAGGTGGTAGTACGCCACTACCTGAAGTCCTCGAGCTTATAGAACTTGCAAAGGCAAATGGTAAACAGGCAGAGATTGTCGAAATTGAAACTTTCGATACTGCATGGGCCGATCTTATAAAGGGCTTCGACAACATCCCAAAAGACGATTTTGAAAATCTGAACCAACATTATAACAGGATAAGCAATCAGCCCCTGCCCGAAGCAGGACGAAACTATCCTCTGCTTAGGCTGAATGCTATTCCAATCCTTGAATACCCGGCGACAGCTCGGCTATACAAATGTAATGCCGGTAATACAAAAGAAGTCAAAGTGAACATAGAGAAGAACGGAACAAAGATATTGGCCATAAGAAAACAAACCGGAATAGTAGGCTTTGGGCCAGACGAAGATTTCAGGACTTCCTTTGGTCATTATGGCCAATATCTTTGTTCCGTTCTTCTCTATGTTCACTTTGGGCTGTCTCTTATACACATCTGACGCTGCCGACGAACCACGACATGTGTAGTTAGAGGTGGTGGGGGGGGGAGTAAGAAAGGGGGGGGGGGGGGGGGGGGGGGGGGGGGGGGGGGGGGGGGGGGGGGGGGGGGGGGGGGGGGGGGGGGGGGG
>NZ_JAELUC010000189.1 GCF_016429155.1 Pedobacter sp. ASV12
TATAACGTATAGCGCAGCAGTTCGGAAAGCCTCGATACCAATCCGGCCGATTTTTCCTTTTCGCCACTGAGGATTAGGCCGTAGATATTGTTCATGGCGTTAAAAAGAAAATGAGGGTTTAACTGTGCCTTTAAAAAACTGAACTCGAGTTGTAGGTTCTCTTTAGCCAGCTCTAGTGCGCGGATGTTGTTTCTAAAGGCCATAATGCCCATCTTAATGCTAAACGGAATGCAAAGTGCAAACAACAGAAAGATAGGAGTGCCCAGGCTCAAAATTCTTGTTAATGCTACATTGATCAGTCCACGGGCTAGATAAGTCGCATATTCTCGACTGAGCAGGTTATCGCAGGTCTTACAAGCACCTATGATAGATAGCTCTAGAAAGGCATCAAGAACAGTATAGCAGAACACTGCTACTGCCATAAGTACAAAGCACAGTAAATAGCGTTTTTTCAGCAAGGTTTTGGGCAGGACCACATAAACGGCCAAATAGTAAAACATGGCCAAAACCATGGTGCTGGCCAATGCCAGCAATAGGTGTGTGGCTGTTGGCAACGAATTGTACACATTAAACGAAATATGAATAAGGTACAGCTTGGCCCCAAAAAGAAGCGCCCAAAAGAGCAGGTGCAGGCTAATCCTGATTTCGATTTTTGAATAGATCTTTTCGATGAATTTGGCGGTCTGCATGCTATAAATATCAGCTTTTCTGTGCTGTACCGCAAATGATAACGACGGGCAGGCCAAATATGGCGACGAAAGCCTGTAACTAAGCAACTAACACCTCTGGCATGCTGATTATTTTCCTTGTTGCCCCAAAAGACGGTTTTATATGGCTTTTCTGCCGCTGTGCCGATTAAAGTTGCAGGCCCGAAACCAAAAGGCCTATTTGCAGAAAATTAATGTAATGAAAACACTCTGGTTAGCACCTTCGTGGGCGAAGGTTTTATTTTATTTTCTTGTTTTGTGGGTAGCCACGGCAGTTGCAGGTACAGTTCCCATGCTCAACGATTTTCTGTTTTTCTTCCTCATTGCCCTGTTCATGAGCTGGGCATTGCTTAAGCTTGATGAGCGGACACTTTCTTCTATTGGCTTTTGGCCAAAAGACAGGAAATCGGTGCGAGATTTTTTCCAAGGCCTGGGCATAGGTGTAGTGATGTTGCTCATAACTTTTGTCCTAACGCTCTGTCTCTTATACACATCTGACGCTGCCGACGAACCACGACAAAAAAATGTTTTGGGGGGGGGGGGGGGGGGGGGGGGGGGGGGGGGGGGGGGGGGGGGGGGGGGGGGGGGGGGGGGGGGGGGGGGTGGGGGGGGGGGGGGGGGTGTGT
>NZ_JAELUC010000018.1 GCF_016429155.1 Pedobacter sp. ASV12
CCCCCCCCCCCCCCCCCCCCCCCCCCCCCCCCCCCCCCCCCCCCCCCCCCCCCTTTTAGATGTGTATAAGAGACAGGTATTCATCTGGTGCGTACATAGACTTGGAAAGGTCGATGATGCTCTTTACCAAAAGGGTTTTTCCTTCCGCTACAAAGCTGATGCTGAACGATCCTTTATTGTCTGGCAATTTATAGATCATGCTTTTAGGAAGCTTGTCTATTTCATATTCATCCGGAAAGCTTACCGTAATGCGGTAGTTTTCTTTGAATGGATAGGCAAAATCTACCGGAAATAAGCGTTGTTCGTGTTTAAACAGGTTTTCCTTGGTGCGCTCGAACAGCAGTGGTGTAAAATAAACCAGGTTGCCCGCTTCTTCCACATTATCCTCAATCTCTACATCCATCGATTCTGTAAGGAGTTCATCAAGGTTGTCGAGGTTGTCTATCTTGTAGTTTTTCAGCTCCAGTCCGTTTTTATCCTTCTTAAAGTTCTTCAAGAACTCAGTTTCGTTATTGGTTGTTCTGTACTTGTCTCTCAGGTTCAGTGCCGAATAGCCCCTAGAATACTGGCTCAGTTTTCCCTTGAGCTTGTTTTCCTTGTCGAGGGTCAGCGTATAGTTGAACACCTTTTCGCTCGCCATGGTAGGCTCTGTTGCAATCCATGCGCCCACACCGTTTTTCATATCGATGGCAAAGCCGGTGTGGTTCAGGTTTTCGTAGCTGATCAGGCCTACGGGCATGTCTTTGTCAGTAGCATCCAAGAGTACGTTTTTGTTGTTTGCCACGATGCAGACAATGACGTTGTTGAATTTAGAGATGATAGGATAGCCTGGATGTATGCCATTGTCTCTGGTACTCAATAAAACAGCATAAGCCTGTATCTTGGCTTCATTTAACAGGCTGAGCAAGCTCAGGTTAATGTCGCCCGATGTTCCCGATTTCTTTTCAAAAATCGCTTTTGGGTTGCTTGCCGAAGCATAGAAGCTGTATTCGTCATTCCATTTTAAATTGTTCTTCACATAATTAAAAATCAGTGTAGCCATGGTTAACGTATCCTGCTCGCCCTTTAAGATGCCTAGCAGCACAGATTTGGCATAAGAATTCTTGTTTACGAAACCGCCAATGTTTTCGTCTTCTTTCAGCTCGACAATTATTTTCGGCCAGGTGCTGCTAAAGTCCTTGTACATTTCACCTGGAAAGCGAGTAGCCTGCAGCTCAAAATCTACGGAAGGAATATAATCGTCGAGAGTGGTAATGTAGGCTTCGCTTCTTAAGGCCGGTACATTTTCCATGGCATACTGGTCGTATTTGGCCGTAGCACTCAATGTGCCGTAGGTAGCATTCACATCTTCATGCTTGGTCTGCTTTACTTGCAGGTTGCCTGAGAAATTGCTTTTGTATACAAAATACTCTGGTATTTTAACATTGTACTCTGTATAAAGGGTAGGGATGTTGCTTTGGAAGCTCCAGCCGCGCAGGTTAAAAATAAACGGCGACCTGATGGTGTATTTATATTCGATGATTGAACCTTCCTTTACGTTGGGCAAGGTAAATTTCTTGTAGGTAAAGGTTTTGGTCAGTTCTTCGGTAAACTTGGCATCCTTGGTCAGTTTGCTGGTTACCATTTTCCCGTCAACCATGTTATAGGTAGCGGCATCCATATTCAGCAAGACTTCCTTGCTGCTTCCTGCGCCACGGAGACCAATTTTATAGTTGGCCAGGTCGTAGCCATTTTTGTTAAGCACTTTGTAGCGCACATGCTTTTCGAAAATATAGACAAAGCCTCCCGGACCGATGTCAAAATAACAGTTGCCTACATCGAACAGCTTGATGGCCGATGAAGCAGTATCTGCGCCTGGAGCCTTGGCATTAAAATCTTCGGGAGCAATTTTTCCGAACTTGAATTCTTTTTTTTGGGCATAGCCAACCAGATGGGACAAAGTGATCCCTAACAGAAATAGGAGAGCTTTAATTTTCATAGTTTGATTTATCTTGTTGCAATGATAGAAACATTTTCATAAGTTTTAAAAAAAACTGATGAATATTTGATTGGACTTTAAAGCAATGTCGTATTTGCCTCTATTGATAGGGAGGAACCATCATCGACTAGCAAGTCTAATTAAAGATTCTGGAGCTTTTTAACCTTACAAAACACAATCATATTTTTATATTGAAAGATTATATTGTATCTTTGCCCGGCAAATAATAATTCTTAATTTATTTGCTATGCAACTCGATCCCCAAAAATTTATTGCAACTGGTTTAACCTACGACGACGTGCTTTTGGTGCCGTCTTATTCGGAGATTTTGCCCCGTGAAGTGAATACATCCACTTTCTTGACCAAGAAAATCAAGCTGAACGTTCCCTTGGTTTCGGCCGCCATGGATACCGTTACAGAGGCGGCATTGGCCATTGCCATTGCGCAAAATGGCGGACTTGGCATGTTGCACAAAAATATGACGATTGAAAGACAAGCCGAAGAAGTGCGCAAAGTAAAGCGCTCGGAAAGCGGCATGATCCAAGATCCGGTTACTTTGTTGGAGCACTCGATTGTAGCAGATGCCTTTAAGATCATGAAAGAGCATAAAATTGGTGGCATTCCGGTGGTAAGCAGCGATAATAAATTGGTAGGGATCATTACCAATCGCGATCTCCGTTTCCAAAAGGACATGAACAAGCCAATTGCCGAGGTGATGACCAAGCATAACCTCATTGTGGCGCCAGAGGGAACAACTTTGCTACAAGCCGAAGAAATCCTGCAAAACCACAAAATCGAGAAGTTGCCTGTGGTCAATAACGAGGGCTACCTAAGCGGATTGATCACTTTTAAAGATATCCAAAAAGTAAAAAATTACCCGGCTGCCTGTAAAGACGAAAAAGGCCGGCTAAGAGTAGGCGCAGCCGTAGGCGTTACTGCTGATACCTTGCTTCGTGTAGATGCTTTGGTAAAAGCCGGGGTTGATGTTATTGCCATTGATACGGCACACGGCCATTCAAAAGGCGTAATCGATAAATTGAAGGAAGTAAAAGCCAAATATCCAGACCTGCAGGTAATTGCCGGTAACATTGCCACCGGTGCAGCCGCCAAGGCCTTGGCCGAAGCAGGTGCCGATGCCGTAAAAGTAGGAATTGGACCAGGTTCTATCTGTACTACCCGTATTATCGCCGGTGTAGGCGTACCACAGCTATATGCGGTTTTCGAGTGCGCCAAAGCGCTCAAAGGGACTGGCGTTCCGGTTATTGCCGACGGTGGAATTAAACATACCGGCGATATTTCTAAAGCCATAGCAGCTGGTGCAAGTACTGTAATGGCAGGCTCGCTGTTTGCAGGAGTGGAAGAATCGCCAGGTGAAACCATTATTTACGAAGGCCGTAAGTTCAAGTCTTATCGTGGCATGGGCTCTATCGAAGCCATGGAGCAAGGCTCGAAAGACCGTTATTTCCAAGATGTAGAAGATGATATCAAAAAACTGGTACCAGAAGGCATTGTTGGCCGCGTTCCTTTTAAAGGCACTTTGGCCGAAGTGATGTATCAATATGTTGGTGGCTTGCGTGCCAGTATGGGTTACTGTGGGGCTGCAACCATCGAAGCTTTGCAGGAAGCGCAGTTTGTACAGATTACGGCTGCCGGCATGAGGGAAAGTCACCCGCACGATATTACCATTACCAAAGAAGCACCAAACTACAGCAGATAGTAGGCATTACATTATATTGAAAGGAGCATCGCATATCGATGCTCTTTTTTTGAAATAATGCTAAACAATAAGGTGGTTGCTGTGGAATTTTGTTCTGTTGAAACGATTTTTTTTAATAAAATTCAGTATAAAATTTTGTTGTTGGCTTTTTTAAAATATATTTGTCTACTTAATCTATAGATATTATATATTTTTAAAACCATCTTTACATCATCATGCTTTATGAAACATCATTACTCCCTTTTTAAACTTACGTTTTTGCTGTTCCTCTTCGTCGCGCCGGTGCTGGCCTGGGCACAAGGCAATAATTTTATCGAAGTGAGCGGCCATATCATCGATAAGGAAAACAAACAATCTTTGACAGGCATCAACGTATTGATCAAAGGCACAGTGAACGGGGTAGCCACCGATTCGCAGGGAAAGTTTACCTTAAAAACCAAAGCCAAATATCCCTTCACCCTGGTTTTTTCGGCTGTCGGCTTCGAAACCCAGGAATTTGAGGTTTCAAGTCCCAATTCGGTACTCAACATTGAGCTGGTTACCCAAACGCTCTTGGGCAAAGAAGTCGTTGTTACCGCATCAAGGGTAGAAGAGAATATCCTTAAATCGCCGGTTGCCATAGAAAAGCTCGACATCAGGGCCATCCGCGAATCGCCTGCTCCCAGCTTCTACGATGCTTTGGAAAATGTAAAAGGCGTACAGATGACTACCTCGAGCATTACCTTTAAAATACCCAATACCCGTGGTTTCAATATTCCTAACAATTTTCGTTTTGTGCAGCTGGTTGATGGCATCGATATGCAGGCCGCTACCTTGGGCGTACCGTTGGGCAATGCCATTGGACCAACAGAATTGGATATTGCCAGCGTAGAAATTACGCCAGGGGCAGCTTCTGCATTATATGGCATGAATGCCATTAATGGTATGGCTAATTTGCTTACAAAGAGTCCGTTTTTGTACCAAGGGCTAAGTTTTTACCAAAAAACAGGGATCAACCATGTAGGCGGCACAGGCAGAGAGTTGAGCAACCTCACCGAAACAGCCTTTCGCTATGCCAAGGCCTTCAACAATAAGTTTGCCTTTAAAGTCAATTTTAGCTACCTGAGGGGCACCGATTGGTTGGCCGATACCAAGACCAACCAAAATCCGAACAACCTGAATACCGCCAATCCATCGTTCCCAGAGCTCAATGCCGACGCAGACAATCCGGCCTACGACGCCTGGAACAAGTATGGCGACGATAGCGGGAGCAATGCCGTAACCTTAACGGGCCTCACCATTCCGGGCCATAGCGGAAGCCAGAGCATTATTGTAAGACGTACCGGCTATTGGGAAAAAGATGTGGTAAAACCCACTGTTGATAACCTTAAATTCGATGCCTCCCTGCACTACCGTTTGGGCGACAATGCAGAACTTTCTTACGGCTACCGCATTGGCAAAATGGATGGGGTCTTTCAGCGTGGCAACAAAATCCAGTTAGACAATGTTGTTGTGCAGAACCATAAATTGGAGCTCAAAGGATCCAATTATTTTGTGAGAACCTATGTTTCTTTAGAAAATACCGGCGATTCTTACAACATCAAACCCTTGGTTGATAATTTAGACATCACCAGCGGAGGTACCAACAGCGTTTGGGGTGCCAAATACAAAACGGCGCTGCAAAATGCACTGAACAATAGTGCTTCGTTGGCAGATGCCTTGCGCATTGGGCGTACGGCTGCCGATGCCAGCAGGGTAGTGCCGGGTACACCGGCTTTCGAAGAGTTGAAAAATACCATTATCGCCATCAATAACTGGGACCATAAGGCCGTAGTTGGTGGCGATGCACCCGCAACAGGCGGCGCTTGGTTGAGCCAAAAAAGCCATACTTACCATGCCGACGGCCAATTAGACCTGTCGCACAAAACCAAGGTGTTTAACCTTTTGGTCGGTGCCGATGCCCGTATTTACGAAGTAGTGCCCGATGGCAACAACTTTGTCGATTTTAAAAGACCTGTTGCCGATAGAAACAAGCCTTTGCCCGATGGCAGTTTTGGCGACAATGTTTACTATAAAAAATTCGGTGCCTTTGCGCAAGTAACCAAAACCTTTTTCGAAGAAAAGCTGAAGCTGTTTGGCTCGTTGCGCCTCGATTACAATCCAGAGTTTACCGCCAAGCTCAACCCGAGGGTGGCAGCGGTTTATACGCTGGCCCAAAAGCATAACTTCAGGGTATCTTTCCAGAACGGCTACCGTTTTCCGGCACTGTTCGAGGCTATTTCTTTTGTCAATAATGGTAACATCAGGCGTGTAGGAGGTTTGTCGTATATTAATGAAGGATTGAATTACCTCGATAATTCCTACACCTTAAATTCGATCAACAGCTTTAATGCGGCGGTAAACAAAGATGTGGCGGGCGGATTAACGACCAATGCCGCCGCGCTAAAAAACAGGAGCCTGCTCGAGGTTACCAATCTTTCGCCAACAAGGCCAGAACGTATCAATTCGTTCGAGTTTGGCTATAAAAGCGTATTGCTCGACAATAAGTTGGTGTTGGATATCGATGCTTACGTAAACCAGTACAACGGATTTCTGGGACAGGTAGAAGTGGCCGTGCCTTATGCTACAGGCTTAAGTTCGCAGGTAAAGGTGGGTTCTGACGAAGCGGTGGTCGCCATGGTGCAATCGAACAGGAACACCCAGCAAACACGCTATAGGGTGTATACCAATGCCAAAAACCAGTACAACAACTATGGTTCGTCTTTGGGGCTGACCTACAATTTCTATAGGCAATTTACCATAGCCGGAAATGTAAACTATAACGATATTTCGGAAAACAAGAGCAAAGATGTATTTGTAACTGGGTTTAATACGCCCAATTGGGCGACCAATATTTCTTTTGGCAATCGGGAAATCGTAAAGAATTTGGGCTTTAACGTATTGTGGAAATGGCAACAGTCCTTTTTGTGGGAAAGTCCCTTGGTTAATGGCCAAGTGCCGGCATTCCATACTTTCGATGCGCAGGTTACTTATCGCATCCCGCAAAACAAAGCCACCATTAAATTGGGTGGTACCAATATCTTCAACAAAAACTACGTGCAATATGCAGGCGGACCAACTTTGGGCGGACTTTATTATGTAGCCGTAACTTTCGATGGTTTGTTGGTGAAGTAGGTAGGGAGTGATGGTCCATAGCAGATGGTCTGGTCAATTGTTGATAAACCACAGACTATTGTCACTTGCTATGGACTATCTACTATTTTCATACTTTTGTATCAAAATTGAAAATATGAAATCCATCTGCGTGTATTGCGGCTCAAACTTTAATGGCGACCCTATCCTTCAAAAAGCGATAGAAGATTTGGCTCTTACCTTAGCCAACCAACAGATTACCTTGGTTTATGGTGGAGGAAGCGTAGGGGTAATGGGTGTGCTGGCCGATCAGGTGCTCGAGCAGCAAGGCCAAGTGATTGGCGTTATCCCGCAGTTTTTGATGGATAAGGAAGTTGGCCATAAAGGATTGACGCAATTGATTGTTACCGAAAACATGCATCAACGCAAGCAAAAAATGGCCGATCTGTGCGATGGGTTTATCATTCTGCCTGGTGGTTTTGGCACTTTAGAAGAGTTTTTTGAAGTCTTAACCTGGTTGCAGCTCGGCTTGCATGCCAAACCGATAGGTGTATTGAACGTAAATGGCTTTTATGATCCGCTCTTTTTGCAGATGGACGTTATGGTGCAGCACCGTTTCTTGAAGCAGGTTAACAGAGACTTGGTTTTTAATGAAACAGAAGCTCCTGTATTGGTCGAGAAAATGAAAAATTTTACCGCCAAACCCGACGATGTTTGGTTCAGGGATAGAAATCTGGCCTAAAGCCTACAGAAAGTTATCCTTGGTAATTTCCCAGGTCCAGGGTTTTTTAAAATCGTTAAGGGTACGTAGGTCGGTAAAATACAGGACATCTTCGCTGGTGATGTTGGCGGCGTTCCGCGAAAACAAATTGCCGTTTATCTGTTTAAGCCTGCGGTCTATAAAATCGTAGGTTTTATCGCTCATTTCGCCAGAAGTAATGTTGTAATAGGTGTTGTTGGCCTTGATCAGCACCCATTGTTTATGCTGGTATTTAAATTCATAAGCCAATTTCCAGCGCCAGTCGTTGCCTCCTTCAAACAGCAGGTTCAAGGTGTTGTTTTTAATGCGCAATTCCTTAAAGGGTTCGCCCAAGGCACCGCCTTCTTCAGATCGGAGGATGAAGTTGTTGTTTTGCAAAACCAACTGATAGCCACTGGATGGCTGCTGCCTAAAAAAGATGGCCAGGATGCGCGGTTTTTGAAACTCCTTGATCAATTCGGTTTCGCTATCGCCATAGGCTCTTCTTTCGGTAACCGGAAAATTGTATTCCAGCACCAATGCCATATCCTCAAGGCCATCATTATTCAGGTCGCCGTAGGCCGTATCAATGGCTTTCCAGTTATTTGGAACAAAGGTGCCAATGGTTTTGCCCTTCGCAGCCAGTTTGGGATAGCTGAAGTTTTGTGCCGTGGCCCATTGAAAGCAGCAGATACAAAAAATTAAAATCAGGTAGCGCATCTTTAGTAAAACGTTCAAAAATTCAAATTAGCATGTAAGCGTTCCTAAACTAAATACCAAACAGGGTTTTAGTTTTAAGAATATAGCCGCTAACTTGCTCGCCTGAACCTTGCTCGATTAAAGTTTGATCGGCGAAGGCCTCATCTAACCAAATCAATAAACAATATAGATGAACATAGAATTCAACAAAAACGAAGATGCAAATAAGCAGCTGGTGTACGAATTAAAGACCAGGCTTAAAACAATATATAGTGGCGGTGGAGAGAAAAATGCCCAAAAGCAAAAAGAAAAGGGCAAAATGCTGGCTCGAGAGCGCATCAAATACCTGATAGACGACGATCGCGAATTCTTGGAACTGGCTGCCTTTGCTGCCGATGGCATGTATGCCGCAGAAGGCGGTTGCCCGAGTGCCGGCGTAGTAGCCGGAATTGGCTATGTGTCGGGCAGGCAATGCATGATTGTGGCCAACGATGCCACCGTAAAAGCCGGTGCCTGGTTCCCGATGACGGCTAAAAAGAACCTGAGGGCGCAGGAAATTGCCATGGAAAACCGTTTGCCGATTATCTATTTGGTTGACAGCGCAGGTGTTTACCTACCTATGCAGGACGAAATTTTTCCAGACAAGGAACATTTTGGACGTATTTTCAGAAATAATGCTATCATGTCGTCGGAGGGTATCGTGCAGATCGCGGCTATTATGGGGTCTTGCGTAGCAGGAGGAGCCTATCTGCCCATCATGAGCGATGAAGCCATGATTGTAGACGGCACGGGCTCTGTTTTCTTGGCAGGCTCTTACCTGGTTAAATCGGCCATTGGCGAAAGCGTTGACAACGAAACACTGGGTGGCGCTACTACCCATTGCGAAATTTCGGGGGTTACCGATTATAAGCATCCGAATGATCAGGCTTGTTTAGACAGCATCCGCAACATCATGAGCATGTTAGGAGCACCACAACAAGCTGGCTTCGACAGGATAAAACCAGCCAGTCCAAAACTCAATGAGCAGGAAATTTATGGCATTTTGCCCGATAACAGGGAAAAACCTTACGAAATGAGGGATATTGTCCATCGTTTGGTCGACAACTCTGAATTTGAAGAATACAAGGCATTATATGGCCAGAGCATTGTTTGTGGCTTGGGCCGTATAGATGGCTGGGCTGTGGGCATTGTAGCCAACCAGCGCAACGTGGTGAAGTCTAAAAAGGGCGAAATGCAGTTTGGCGGTGTTATCTATTCCGATAGTGCCGATAAGGCTACCCGTTTCATTATGAACTGCAACCAAAAGAAAATACCGCTGGTGTTTTTGCAGGATGTAACCGGGTTTATGGTGGGTAGCAGGTCTGAACAGGGTGGCATTATCAAAGACGGCGCCAAGATGGTAAATGCAGTGGCCAATTCGGTTGTGCCTAAATTTACCATTGTGGTGGGTAATTCGTATGGGGCCGGCAATTACGCCATGTGCGGCAAGGCTTACGATCCGAGGCTTATTTATGCTTGGCCAAGTGCCAAAATTGCCGTAATGGGTGGTGCACAGGCTGCCAAGGTCTTGCTGCAGATTCAGCAGGCTTCGTCAAAGGCCAAGGAAGAAGTGGCCGATCCTGCAAAAGAGAACGAACTGCTCAAGCAGATTACCGATCGCTATAACAGTCAAACTACGCCATATTATGCGGCCGCCAGGCTTTGGGTTGATGGAGTTATCGATCCCTTGGAAACCCGTAAGGTCATTTCGATGGGGATCGAAGCTGCCAACCAATCGCCCATTACAAAACCATTTAACGTAGGGGTTATACAAACCTAATTTTTCGGAGGTGAGTAAGTATTGCTAACGGTTGGCAGGAAACATGGTCTTAAGGTCGTACCCCCGCCGATTTTTGAAAAATCACGATCGTTTTGTATATTGCTTTTGCAAATGAAAAATGTTTTAGTCTTGTTTTTACTACTGGCCTGCTTTGGTGTTAGGGCGCAGGTAAGGCCAATCTATTTTATTGCCGATTCGATAATCACCGATAAGAGCAAGGCCACGCATTACGGTGTTTTTGGAAAGATCAGCACCGATACCTTATGGACATTTAAGTTGTACGACCTCCGCAATAACCTGGTACAGGTAGGCACTTTTGCCGATTCGTTGCTGATGGTGCCCGTGGGCAAATTCTCTTATTATAGTTCTGTAGATGATTTCAACTACGACCATCATACCCATTTCTATTTCAAGCAAACCGATCGCTTTCTCGCCGAACAAGGCCAGTATGTAGCCGGCAAAAAGAGCGGGAGGTGGATCGAATTCTTCCCCGATGGCAAAATCCTAAGCATTACGGTATACCTGGCCGGAATAAAACACGGCGAATACAAGCTGTTTAATGAACGTGGCAAGTTGCTGGTATCTGGTCAGCATGTACTGGATTTACGGGATGGCGAATGGAAATACTCGGAAGGAAAAAAAGAAACCTATAAGTCAGGCGAACTGATAGCCATCAAGCCATAAACTAGGCCAAGAGCCAAAAAATAATCTTCAATGAAAAAATATCTGATCTTTTCTGTTCTATGTATGCTTGGGCTTACGGTGGTGGCCCAAAAACCCATTTATTTTGTAGGTGATGGGGTAACAAGCGATGCCGCAAGAGCTACGTCTTACGGCATTTATGGCAAGCTGAGCACCGAAGACGTTTGGATACTTAAAAGGTACGACCTTTATGATAACCTGATGCAAACAGGCTCTTACAAAGACGAAAACCTGACCATTCCGCATGGGCAGTTTGTTTTTTATATGGACTTGGCCTATTTTAATATGCTGGGCAAAGAAAACTTCAAGTTGAAAAATAAAACCCGTTTTAAATATCAGGAAGGCTCTTTTGTGGATGGCTTAGAGCAGGGCACATGGACTTTGTTCTATCCCGATGGGAATATCCTCAATATTCAGCATTATAAAAATGGCCAGCTGGATGGAGAGTTTAAGACATTGGATAGGTATGGCAGGGTTGTGGTTAGTGGCCATTTTGTAGCCGGCAAAAAGGAAGGCGAATGGATTACTGAAAAAGGGACAAAGATAGAAACCTATGAGGAAGATGTACTCAAATCGAGCAAAGCAGTAAAGCCTGAAAAAGAGAAGCAACAAATCAAGAATTAACCGATGAAAAAGCTTATTTGTTGGTTGCTTTTATGGCCTGTATCGCTTTGTTTTGCCCAAACGGCTTCTACCATTCACGAACAAGCCATTGTGGTAGATACCCATGGCGATATTCTGTTTAACCAGATTAAATCGGGCATTGATATCGGCCAATTGCAGGCGTCTGGTAATTTTGACCTGGTACGCGCCAAAAAGGGCGGATTGGATGTACAGGTGTTTTCCATCTGGTGCGATGAAACCGGAGGTTTTGCAGTAGCCAACCGCGAAATAGATTCGCTTTATAGCCTTATTAAACGCTATCCCCAGCAAATTGCTTTGGTTAAAAATGCCAGAGAATTGCTACAGGCAGTTAAAGACAAAAAACTGGCGGCCATGATTGGGGTAGAAGGCGGCCACATGATAGAAAATGACCTAAGCAAACTGGATGCCTTGGCCAAACGAGGCATGATTTACCTGACCCTTACCTGGAACAACAGCACGCCCTGGGCCAGTTCGGGCGCTGACGAAACCAGTGGAAAGGTAAAACCTTCGGTTGCGGGACTTAACGAATGGGGCAAAAAAGTGGTACGTCGCCTTAACCAATTAGGCGTATTGGTAGATCTTTCGCATGTAGGCGAAAAGACCTTTTTCGATGCCGTTCAAACCTCCAGCAAACCTGTATTGGTGTCGCACAGCTGTGTGTATGCGTTAAATCCTGTAGCCAGGAACCTTAAAGACGAACAGATCAAGGCCGTTGGTAAAAACGATGGCGTAATTTCGCTCAACTTTTACAGCGGCTTTCTCGATTCTACTTTCGATGCCAAACAAAAACGCTTTTTGGCCAAATATGGCGACGAACTCAAAACCTTAAGCAGTAAATATGGGCGCAGCAATGCCATTGATACGTTGATTGCCCTACATCGGCAAGATGCCGATGCCACGAGGCCTGCCATTGAATTGCTCATTGATCATATCGACTACATCGTGAAACTGATTGGGGAAGATCACGTGGGCTTGGGTGCCGACTTTGATGGGGCCGAATCGTTTCCGCTGGGCATGGATAGCGTAGCCGATTATCCGAAAGTGACGGCTGCTTTGCGCAGAAGAGGCTATTCAAAAGAAGCCATCGAGAAAATATTGGGTGGTAATTTCATCCGCCTGCTCAAAGCAAACGAACGTTAAATGCCTGTCCATGTACCTATTGCCAATACCTATAGCTTTATCATTAAAATTTATTGATTTTCCATCTTAAATTCACATTTTAGCGCAGGGTTGTCCCATCAAAACTTAAACCGTATTTTTGTATAAATTTTAATCATAATGTCTCAAGAACAAGAAATAGAACACGTAAAATGTCTGATCATCGGCTCTGGTCCTGCGGGCTATACCGCTGCCATTTATGCTGCCCGTGCAGACCTGAACCCGGTGATGTATACTGGCATGGAAATGGGGGGGCAGCTAACCCAAACCACCGATGTAGATAACTTTCCAGGTTATCCCGACGGAATTATGGGGCCAGAAATGATGGAAGATTTCAGAAAACAGGCCGAACGCTTTGGTACGCAGATCCGTTTTGGTTACGTAAGTTCTGTTGATTTTTCGGCCATGCCGCACAAGGTAGTGGTTGATGAAATTAAAACCATTACAGCTGATACGGTGATTATTGCTACTGGTGCCAAGGCCAAATGGCTGGGTTTGCCTAGCGAGCAGCAGTACAATGGCTTTGGCGTTTCGGCCTGTGCCGTATGCGATGGCTTTTTCTTCAAAGGTCAGGATGTAGCCATTGTTGGTGCTGGCGATACAGCTGCCGAAGAAGCTACCTATTTGGCCAAACTTTGTAAAAAAGTGTACATGTTGGTGCGCAGAGACGAATTCAGGGCTTCGAAAGCCATGGTTCACCGCGTGCTGAATACCCCAAACATCGAGGTCATATACAATACCGAAACTACCGAGATTATTGGCAACGGCAAAAACGTAACCGGCGTACATGTATTTAACCACCAAACCAAGGAATCGAGAACCTTGGACATTGAAGGTTTTTTTGTGGCCATAGGACACAAGCCCAATACCGATATTTTTAAAGGCTGGTTAGATATGGACGAAACCGGTTACCTGAAAACCATTCCGGGTACGTCTAAAACCAATATTGAAGGCGTGTTTGCCTGTGGCGATGTGCAGGACCATTATTACCGTCAGGCGGTTACCGCTGCGGGTTCTGGCTGTATGGCAGCCCTTGATGCCGAACGCTATTTGGCAGCCAAGGGCGATGTGGCCAAAGTAACGGCCTAGTACGCCTGAATTTTGATAGATGATAAGAAAGCGTTGCCAATCCGGCAGCGCTTTTTTTGCTTCAAGACCACGATCAATGCTTTTGGCATTGGCTTAAATTTTATATCTTGTGGACTTAACCACATACAACCATGAAAAAACTAATACCTGTTCTTTTCCTCGCTTTGATGGCCTTTCAAAGCCGAGCGCAAACAGACGCAAACCTGGGAATCATCCCCGCGCCTGTATCTATCCAAAAATCAAATGGCAGCTTTCATTTAAGCAAAACGGTAGTTTTGATAAGCAACGAAGCCGAAAATGCCAAATCGGCCGATTTATTGAATGCTTTTATCGTAACCAAAGGTGGTTTCGCCTTGCGCGAAGCCAAAACCATAGACAAAGGCCAAAAAGCCATTGTGCTGACTTCGGTAGGGGCCGAAAAATTGCCTGCCGAAGGCTATACCATTAAAATTACGCCCAACGAAATTAAGGTAACCGGTAAAGGTGCAGGCCTTTTTTATGGCGTACAATCGCTGATGCAACTGATGCCAGAAAAGGCACAGGATAAAATTGTTGTTCCTGCCGTAGAAATTAACGATTATCCGCGTTTCAAATACAGGGGACTTCACTTAGATGTAGGCCGTCATTTCTTTCCGGTTGCTTTCGTAAAGAAATACATCGACCTGATGGCTCAATACAAGCTCAACACTTTCCATTGGCATTTAACCGAAGACCAAGGCTGGAGGATAGAGATCAAGAAATATCCGAAACTCATCAGCGTGGGCAGTAGCCGAAACGGAACCATTATAGGCAACTATCCGGGTACTGGTGGTACCGATAACGAGGTTTACAAAGGTTATTATACCCAAGACGAGGTAAAAGGCATTGTAGCTTATGCCGCCTCGAAATTTATCAACGTGATTCCCGAAATCGAAATGCCTGGCCATGCCTCGGCCGCTATAGCCGCCTATCCAGAATTGAGCTGCTTTCCTGACAGGGACACCTTCGTGAGCGATAAAACGCCTTGGTCGGGCAGCAGAACCGGCAAACAAGTACAGCAAACCTGGGGTGTTTTCGATGATGTTTTTGTGCCTACAGAAAATACCTTTAACTTTTTGCAGGATGTGTTGGACGAGGTGATGGCCTTGTTTCCTTCAAAATACATCCATATTGGCGGCGACGAATGCCCGAAAGAATATTGGAAACAATCGCCGTTTTGCCAGCAGTTTATCAAAGACAACAACCTGAAAGACGAGCATGGCCTGCAGAGCTACTTTATCCAACGCATCGAAAAATACATCAACAGCAAAGGCCGTTCGATTATTGGATGGGATGAAATTTTAGAGGGTGGCCTGGCACCCAATGCTACCGTAATGAGCTGGAGGGGCGAGGCTGGTGGCATTGAAGCCGCCAAGCAAAATCACGATGTAATCATGACCCCGGGTTCGGCCGGAATGTACTTCGACCATAAACAGTCTGATTCGCCTGATGAGCCGTTAACCATTGGCGGCTTTGCACCTTACACCAAAACCTATGCCTACGATCCTGTTCCAAAAGAATTGTCGGCCGAACAGCAAAAACACATCATCGGCGTGCAAGGCAACGTATGGACCGAATACATGGAAACCCCGGCCAAAGTAGAATACATGATTTTGCCTAAGCTTTTCTCTTTGTCTGAAATTGCATGGAGCCAGGTAGCCAGAAAAGACATCAAAAACTTTACCGAAGAAAGGGTACCGGTGCATTTGGCGCGCTTAGACAAAACAGCTACCAATTATTGGGTGCCAACCCCAATAGGGCAGGACCAAAAGGTTATTAACGGTGAAAATATTACGGTAGAATTGAAAAACCCAATTCCGGGCGCTAAAATCTTTTATACCTTGGATGGCTACCGTCCGTCTGAAAATGCCACCGAATACACTGCTCCAATCAAGGTAATTGTACCACAAGGGCAAAAGAAAACGTTAAAGACCATAGTGGTTGCGCCAAGCGGAAAAAGAAGCGTAGTTAAAGAAACCACCTTGAACAACGGTTCGCCGGATGTAAAGGCCAAATAAGCATAAAAAGCTTGCAAAAAAAGGATAAAACCTATAATTTGGAGTTTAAAATCATCACAACAAATGAAACTAAACCACGCTATTAAATTTTGCCTTTTTGTACTAACGGGTGCATTGCTGTTCGCGTCGTGTCGCAACGAGCAAAAGCCTGCTCCCGCTGCTAAAGTGGCTGCAAGTGCCAAACAAGTTAACCCTTTTCCATTTTATAAAGACATAGAAATAAAACCCGGCTACCATTTTGAGGTGCTAAGCTGGGGCAAAGGCGTAGACACGGTAGGTGGCTACCTGTTGCTCATGTCTGATTCGATCAAAAACAATTACAGGTCGATAGCCGGAGAGCGGAAAGGAATCATTACCGATGCCTGGAACATGGATTTGGATAATGATGGGAATCCAGAATTATACATCCAGTACGTAGTAAGGAACAATGTAAACGACCTGAACGTATACGAGTTTGCCGGCAACAGCTTTGACAAGATCAGTTTTCCGGGCCTGAGCAGCAACCTCAAAAAAGACTACAAGGGTAACGATAAGTTCTTTGTTAAAAACGGCGATTTGTTCCGTTCGGTGCCCGTGGTAAGTACAGACAGCGGCAAAACCACTACGGTAATCAAAACCCTCAAATACCGTTTAAGCGGCAACAGTTTTTCGGCAACGGAAGTAAAGCCGGAAAATTAAGGTCAGAGGTTGTCCAAATCAAATCCCTATTGCTAAGCGATAGGGATTTTTTTATGGATATTTGTTCAGTTCCGCACGTAAAAAATCATCCCACCGGGCTTGGGCTTCCAAATCCGAACCATGCTTGGTTTCATCGTCGTAGCGGTCTTGCATAGCACTGTAATAATCGCTGATGCGGTTAGCGGTTTGTACAATTAGCCTTTTGTAGTTGCTTGCCGTATATTTTTGGCTGGGAATTTGGATTTCACCTGCTTTAAGCAGCAAAAAATTGATGTAAACATGACCCTGTTCATGGTTTAAAAGCTGTCGACTTGTTTTTCTGTTGCTGATGCGGTCTCTTTTCACCCATGAGCGAGAAGCATCTACACCGGCGGCAAACTTAAAATCGATAGATAAGCGGCCGTCTCTTATTTTCGAGGTATAGCTATAATGCCAGGTGGTTACCGTTAAGGCGGCATAAGCCGAGTGGGAATCGGGCTCGCCCCTAAAATGGGTATCCCAGTCGAGCTGCTCAGGATAAACCTCCCGACCGGCCTTAAAGCTGCTTAGGCAAACCAGCAGCATGGCGAAGGTAAAATTCAATACGGTTTTCATTCGATGATATAGAACGAAAGCCGTGCCAAGAAAGTATACAAGCTGATAAAAGCTAAATCAATCGGTTGGCTTTGGCAATTTTAATGGCATCGGCTTTAGAATTCACGTTCAGTTTGATGTAAATATTCTTGACGTGCGTTTTGACCGTTTCTACTTCTATAAAAAGCTCGTTGGCAATCTGGCTTCGGTCTTTGCCCTTCGAAATCAGGTCCAAAATTTGGGCTTCTCTTTTGGTTAACGGCGAATCGAAGTTTTTTTGCAACGACCTGATTACCGTTCGGGCAACGTTGGGGCTCATTGGCCCGCCACCCATAATCACTTCTTTAATGGCGTCGATAATTTTTGCCGAAGGCGTATTTTTTGTAAAATAGCCAGAGGCGCCATTGGCCAATGCATCCAGTATCGTTTTTTCTACCTCAAATACGGTTAGTATAATTACATAAACCTGGGGCAGCATTTTTTTGATCAGCGGCAAGGCATCGATGCCGCTAACGCCGGGCAATTGTATGTCCAGCAAAATCACATCCGGATTGTCTTTCGCCAATTGGTGTTTAGCCGTTTCAAAAGAAGCGTAAGTACTAACCACCTGATACGGCGAAGTATGGTCGATGAGATAGGCATAGCCCTCCCTAATGGTTTCGTCGTCTTCTATTATTGCAATCCTTGCTTCTGCCTTGTTATACATTTTGTTTTCGTTTTAAGGTGGAGAAATTGATCAGCAGGCAAATGGCCGTTCCGTCGGCTTTCGAAATCACGTTAAGGTCGGCACCAATTCTTTCGGCGCGCAGGTACATGTTGTTCATGCCATGCCCGCTTTTGGCCTTGTTAATATCAAACCCTTTGCCGTTGTCTTCCAAGCTAAGCAGCAATAACTTGTTGTTGAGCTTGGCCTTGAAATATACTTCGGTGGCTTTAGAGTGCTTGAGCGCATTGTGGATGGATTCCTTAAAAATAAGCAGCACGTTTCTGTTCAGGTCTAACGTAAGTCCAATGTGGTTGTCGGGAATTTCGATATGGTGCTTAAACTGTGCTGGCGTATCGTTAAACATCTCGATCCCAAAATCCTTGATATGGTCTACCAGCTGATTTAGGGTGTCGTTTTTGGGGTTCAACGACCAAAGAATATCTTTCGTGCCGTTATACAGCTCGTTAACATTGGTGGCTATCTTCTTGATGATGTTCTTTTTTTCGCTGTCGTCATCGCGAAGCATGCTGCTCAGTACTTCAGAAAGCACGGTAATGCGCGTTAGTTTGTTGCCCAGGTCGTCGTGAAAATCTTCGGCCGTCTGTTTCCTGATCTTGTACTGTTCTTCGAGCTTTATTTTTAAATGAAGCTTTCTTCTGCGTTCGTTAATGGTTAAAATGGCATATACGGTAGCCAAAATGAGCAATATGACCAATAGGAATACAAAAAACCTGAAGGTATTGGTTTGGTAGTAGGGCGGCAGGATTTCGAACGAAAAAGAAGCGGTATTAACAGAAGTGAGCCCTTCTTTGGTAATGGCAATCACTTCGAAGGTGTACCTTCCGGCAGGTACGGCGGTAAAGTTGACGGCACTGTTGCTGCTGGCCTGGCTAAATTTGTTGTCGAGGCCAACTAAACGATATTTATAACGCAACGAACTCGGGTTGGTGAGGTAAATGCCCGAAAAATTAATACTGATGTAGTTGTGGCTATAAGGAAACGAGGGTCTTTCTTGAAGTTCGTGGCTCTTGAAAGTAGTTTTAAAAGTGCTTTGTTCGGTTTTTCTTTTATAGCTGGGAAAAACGTTGATAGAATTGATGGTGATGTAAGGTTTTACTTCAACGCTTGGCATGGGGTCTACCTTGTACACAATAACCCCTTTGGTGGTGCCTATCCACATGTTGTTGTGGTCTTGCAAAATGGCATTCTGGTTGCATTCTACCAAAAGCCCGTTGGCATCGGGCGTGTTGATGAGCTTAAAGTTTTTGGGGTCCATGCGGCTAATGCCCCTGCCGGTTCCCAGCCAGATTAATCCGTTGCTGTCTTCAATGATGCTGTAAATGTGATCAGAAGCCAGGCCGTTTTTGGTATTGATGGTCCAGTTTTTCCCTGTTTCCCTGTTCCAGATCAGCAGACCATAGTCGGAAGTGCCAAACAAGATATAGCCTTTGTATTTGAGCATGCAAAGTATGCTGGAGCCCATCAGGTTCTTGTTTTTGATGTGCCTTACATTCTGTTTGTTTACAAAAACATAGGCGCCGTCTTGTGTGCCTACTAAAACTGTATCCCGCCCCAAGTCGAGCAGGCTGTTGCCCGGCAGTTTTGAAATTTTGTTGAGCTTTTTGGTTCCCTCATCAAATGTAAAAACGCCTCGGTTGGTGGTTATCCATATCTCTTTGCTGCCGGTTTCTATAATGGATTGGTAAGAAATGGGCGAGGGGCTTTTTTGATCTACTCTTTTAACGGCTTTGTCGGTAGCCAGCCATAAGCCCCCTTCGGCAGAACCAATCCACACCCTTTTTTTACTATCGCGGTGCAGAAAATTGATATGGTAGGATTCGTCTTTGGCAAAAGGAATTTCGATGTTCCTTATTTTTTGCCCCGAACGGTATTCGTAAAGCCCATCGTAAGCTCCCATCCATATGGCATCAGAGCTGGGACCATAGCTAACAGCCATCACCAGTTTATTATGGATGCCTTGGCTTTCGTCAAATATAACGTAGTTGTTGTTGTTGAATTTAAAGAGCCCTGCGCCATAGGTTCCCAGCCAAATGTTGTTTTCTATATCCTTGAATATTTTGCTTACCGTATTGTCGGTAAAGCCATTTTGGGCTGTAAAATGGATGATTCTTCTTTTTTTGATCAGGTAGGCACCTTTTTCGGCACCAACCCAAACGGCTCCATTATCGTCTTGGGCAATGCACATGGGCTTGCTGTCTATGGCCCAGGGTTCCTTGCTTAACAGGCCGTTTTCGGCCACATAAACTCCCTTAGTGGAGACCAGCCAAAGCCTGTTGCGGTTATGGTTGTCGAGCAGGATGTCCGAGATTTCCAGGTCGGGAGGAAGTCCGTTTTTGAAGTGCAGGCTTTTCCAGGTGTTGTTTTCCAAAAAGTAAATGCCTTTGTTGTAAACGGCTGCCCATAGCCTGCCCATCGGGTCGGCATATATGGAGCTTACATATTCCATGCTGTCTTTGCTGATGTTGATGTATTGCTCCTGATCCTTTTCTATCTTGTACAACGACCGTTTTCTGAGGGTAAAGATTTCACCGTTTTTGGTGCTGGAAAGTTTTCTTGTCCAATAAGAAGAAGCGCTGCGCTTAATAAAGCGTTGGCCGTCGTAGCTTGTTAGTGCACCCGACGATCCGATCCAGATTTTGTTGCTTTTGTCTACGGCCAGCGCTACGTTGTAGTTGCTGGTGAGGCCGTTGGTTCTGCTGTAGTTGGTAAACTGTCGGCCGTTAAAAGAGCCTAGTCCCCCCAGGGTGGCTATCCAAAGCTTGCGTTTTTGGTCTTGTACAATGGCAGTTACCTGCGACTGGATCAGTCCCCTTTCAATATCGTATTGTTCAAAATAATATCGCTGTGCGGTAGATTTATAACTATAAATTAAAAATAATAAAGAAATGAATAATATTTTTTTGTAGCTCAAGGTATTAGAGATAAAAAGCCTAACCTAAAGTAAATATATTTAACTATGTAGAATTAAAAAATACCCCCTGAAGCGGGATTTTGTGTTTGTGCCCGAAAATACCCCCTGAGGGGTGAAAAGGGCGCATTATTGTTCAGGTAAATTTGTTTAACACCAACAAACTTACAGAACCATGAGCACCAAAAGGATCCGGATCTTCAAGAACGAAATTCTGAACGAATTCTCAATTAACTCTTCATACACAGGCATCAGTACCAAATACATGATCAGCTTGGTTAGCAATGGCGCTGTGCAGTATCATTTAGGCAAGAGAGGGCTTACCCTGTTTCCGCAGAGCTTTATTTTTTTGAATGAAGGCACTTCGTATACCAGTCAGATCAATTCGAAAGAAACGACCAACCGGTTTTCGGTGCTGCTAGACCCAGGCTTTGTTTGCGATTACGAATATTCGGTGGCCAACAAAAGCCATACCCTGTTAGATTGTCCGGCCTACAAAGACAGCAAACCTGTTTTTTTGGAGGCAATTTATCCTTTGCAGGGAGAAATTGCTGCGGTTTTGAGGCAATTGAAAAACAATATGGAAAGCGGGCAGACGAATGAACTGGTTATGGCCGAATACCTGAACCACTGTTTGGAGAGCTATTACAGGTTTTATCGCGCAGAAGTAACCAATAGAGCCGAATCGCTAAACTTTCTGAACAAATCTACCCGAACTGAAATCCTGAAGCGCCTTTCGATTGCCAAAGACTTTATCAACAGCAACTACAATAAGAACATCAGCCTGAACGATATTGCGCTGGCTTCATGCTTGTCTGTAAATCACCTGCTCCGTACGTTTAAGCAAGCCTATCAAATGTCGCCCCACCAGTTTCTTACCCAGGTAAGGTTAAGGCAGGCCAAGTACTATTTAAAGCATACCGATTACCAGGTAAGCGAAATCGTTGACATCATTGGTTTCGAGTGCCAGAGCTCTTTTACCCGCCTGTTCAGAAATTCGTTTCAGGTTACCCCTAAACAATATAGATAATAACAAGAGTACACCACCAAAAACCACGCAATGAAAAAAAGAATGTTTACGTATTTGGCTTTACTATGTATTGCCTTTACAACCGCTAACGCCACTGAAGTTAAACCGGCTAAAAAAGTGAATTTGGCCAAGCCTGCCGCTGTTATCAATGCTTTTATTGAAGCACAGGTAAAAGGCGATATTGCTTTGTTTGACCAGGTTCTGGCCAACGAACTTGTCATGAAAGTCAATCGGCCAGACCGCATAAATTTCCATACCAAAGAAAACATCATGACATATTATGGAAAGAATGCCGACGTGCTGCGGGGTTGCCAGCCGAATTATGAAATCCTGTCGAGCCGCAACACTGCTATTCTGGTAAGGATCGACTTCAAGTTCGATACTTTTGTACAGCAAAATTTTGTGGCCTTGGAGAAAGATTCCTTAGGCGAATGGAAAATCACCCAATTGAACAGATTTAACAAGGCGGTTTAGTTGGAATGGGTGATTTTCGCCTATCTAGCTTAACAAAGCCACACTATCTTTGAGCTTAGGAAACCCAATATAAGTTTGGATGAATTTAAAATTTGGGTTAGTTAATAGTAGGAGTCATCCGTTTACGGATGACTTTTTTTATGCGCAATCCCCTGCTTGTTCAACTAATCGGAGGATTGGCCGCTCAGCAATCTTGTTTTATCGGTATTAATTGATAACCCAAACCTCAAGATACCGAACTCTTTATTTAGGCCGGCTTAATGTTGCTCCTTAAATTGCCCGCTAATGCGTTCAAATTTTTCGATGAGCAATGCAATTCTTTCCTTGTCTTTTTTGATAACGGCCTTGCGCACCAGGGTAGAGCAGAAAATCATCCAGCCAAAGCTTAAAACGAGGGCTGCTATTTTTGCCCAGAGTGCCAGATGGGGCAATATTTCGAAAAAGTAGAATGCCATGCCCAGCGATATGGCAACGGCATAGAACCAATAGAGGCGGTTATATAAACGGAAACGCTTGAGCTGGTAAAGCTTAAGCTTAGCCATAAACTCGTTCGGATTGACTGTGAAATCGCTTTTGGCAAGGATGCGGTAATTGTTGTATAAAATGATGGTGTAAACGATAATGGCGCCGATCATCAGGCTAATGCCGATATGGGTCGTCAACGATCGGAAATCGATGGCAAACCACAGGAAGGCCAATGCTATAAATGCAAGCGTCATGCCCACTACGGTGAGTAGCGATTTGGTACGCATGCTGCTTACTTCTTTTTTGGCCTGTTTCAGCATTTCATCGGCAGATATTTTCACATCTACGGTGTTGTGCTTGGCCCAAAGCGCTTCTATGTGATCAAATTCTTGCATGCTGGTTGTATAATTCAGTCAGTTTTTGTTTAATGCGATGGATCTTGACCCTCAAGTTGCCTTCGCTAATGCCCGAAATCTCGGCAATTTCGTTGTAGGGCAGCTCGTCTAATACCATGGTAATGATCAAGCGGTCGTTTTCTTCGAGCTTCGATATCGACTTGTAAAGCAGGGCAATCTGTTCGTTCTTCTCAGAATACTCCTCAATCTTGTTTTCGATAATGTTTTCTGTCAGCTCATCCTTAGCCTGTCTTTTTTCGGAACGCAGGTAAGTGAGGCAGGTGTTAACGGCAATACGATAAATCCACGTAGAAATAAGCGATTTGTTCCTGAACTTGTCCAAGTTTTGCCAAACCTTTAAAAAAGTTTCCTGCAACAGGTCGTTGGCCGAATCCTTATCTCCGGTATAACCATAGCATAAGTGAAAAATCTTCTTTGAATTCTTGTCGAAAATATCCTTAAATAGTATATCTTTTTGGTTCACTTAGCGGCTTTTGATGATCAACGATTAGATATCCGGAATTTAGTTTTGTTACGCCCCAAATATGTAAAATAACTAATGCTTTATCAACAATGTTTAGAGAATAATTTAATTATTGTAGTTTTACGGCTTCTATTCAAATGTAAACTTAACAAATGTCGAATAAGAACAAACTTACCCTCTTTATTTTCATTGCGCTGGTATTGGGCGTAGCCGTGGGTTATTATTTAAACGTTAATAATTTTAGCAAGCATAACGAGGCCATCGTGAGTGCCGATGCACAAATCAAGAAAATAGACGGGCAATTGGGCGATATGAAAGACACCACCGTGGTGCAGTACGCCCAGCTCAAAACGCAAAAGGCGGCACAGGTCAAGATCCGTAAGGAAAACGAAACCCTGCGCGAGAAAAAACTGGAGCCTTTTACCTTGTTGAGCGATATCTTTTTGAGGTTGATCAAGATGATTGTGGCGCCCTTGGTATTTACAACACTGGTAGTAGGGGTGGCTAAAGTAGGCGACATCAAAGCGGTGGGCCGTATTGGAGGCAAAACCATGTTGTGGTTCATCAGCGCTTCGCTCATGTCGTTGTTACTGGGGATGCTTTTGGTTAATATCTTTAAGCCTGGAGAGGCCATGCACCTGCCTTTGCCAAGCAGCCATACCGATACCGGTATCAAAGCCACTGCACTATCGGTCAAAGACTTTATTTCGCATATTTTTCCAAAAAGCTTTGCCGAATCGATGGCTACCAACGAAATCCTGCAAATTGTAGTGTTTTCCCTGTTCTTTGGCGTAGCCACAGCCGCCGTTGGCGAAAAAGGCAAAGTAGTGATCGAATTTTTTGATTCAGTAGCGCATATCGTGCTCAAGGTAACAGGTTATGTAATGAATTTTGCGCCATTTGCGGTATTTGGTGCTATGGCTGCCATTGTGGCAAAACAGGGCATCAGCGTGCTGTCTACCTATGCTTTGTTTATCGGCGAGTTTTATTCGAGCATGTTCATTCTTTGGTTGTTGCTCATATTTATCGGCTACCTTATTCTAAAACGCAGGATTTTTAACCTGATGAACAGAATGAAAGAACCTGTAATGCTGGCATTTAGTACAGCCAGTAGCGAGGCGGCCTACCCAAGAACCATGTTGCAACTCGAGCGCTTTGGCTGCAAAGACAAGATTGTAAGTTTTGTATTGCCTTTGGGCTATTCGTTTAACCTCGATGGTTCGATGCTGTACATGACCTTTGCCTCGCTGTTTATTGCGCAGAGCTATGGAATTCACCTGTCTTTCGAACAACAGATTACCATGTTGCTCATCCTAATGCTGACCAGTAAAGGCATTGCAGGCGTGCCCCGTGCTTCGTTGGTGGTTATTGCAGGCACCATCGCCACTTTTAATATTCCTGAGGCTGGTTTGGCATTGCTTATTGGCATCGATCCGCTGTTGGATATGGGCCGGTCGGCAACCAACGTTGTTGGCAATAGCATTGCTACCGCAGTAGTGAGCAAGTGGGAGGGCGATTTAACCGAACCTCTAGATTAATTTTAAGTTTTTAGCATACGGCAATGACAAGCAGGGCAAAGAAAGTTTTTTTGGCATCTACCATCGTAGTACCTTTTATTATTTATTGCATTATTTATTATGCACCCATTATCAGAAATGCACCTTTTAAGGCCAAGGAATTTGTTTCGCTAGAGTATAAATGGGGCGCGGGCGATCAGCTCGAAAATTCGTACAACTCGGCTACAGGCGAATACAAATACCTGAACGATAAAGATTCGCTGGTTACCAAACATGTAATGCTGAACGAAAGAGACAAAAAGTTCTTAGACAGCAATGCCGATGTACAGGGCTTTTGGAATTTGCCAGATGTGGTGGCCAATAGTGCAGAAGACTTGAAGAACTCGAAAGCGCCACGCTTTTTCATGAAATTCAACTACCAGAAAAAATCCAAGGAGGTAACCTACCTGGCCGATTTTTCGGGCAATCCCAAAATGAAGGATGCCGCCGCGCAGATGCAGAAAATTATCGAGCAAACTATTAACGACCGAGAAGAAAAGGAGCGCAACTAATGATTTCTGCTTTCCAAAAGAACTGGTCGCTGATTAGCATGATTGCGGTTATTGCAATTGCCGGCATTGGAGGTTATTACGTCATCAGGCTTAAGCAAGGGCCTTACCGTTCGGCCGATTTCGTGTCTGTTCAGTACAGTTGGGGTCTTGGCGATACCTTGGTCAACAGCTACAACTCGGCTACTGGCCATTATCAATACCTCAGCAACAAAGATTCGCTGGTTACCAATAAATTCAAGCTGCGCAGCAACAACATGATCTATTTGCACAGCAAGGCCAACGAATTGGATCTTTGGACCCTGCCCGATGTCATTGCCAATCGCGGCGCCGATTTGAAAAGCAAGCGGGTACTGCGCTACGAAATGGTTTTTAATTATGTAAACAAGACCAAAAAAATCGTTTTTATGAGCGATTACGACGAAAATCCCCAAATTGCGCAAACCGCATCTGCCCTGCAAAAACTGGTAGAAAGCACCATTGCCGAGGCCGAAGACCGCTATACAAACCATTAGTTTACAAAGCTTTTCAAAAATTTTTCGGATTACGGTTTATTTCGTATGTTTACGATATATTCGTAAATGATGGAAAAATTAACTGCACAGGAAGAAGAAGCTATGCTTGCCGTATGGCAGGCCGGCCCGGGTTTTATCAAAGATTTCATGGATGCCATGCCAGAGCCCAAACCTCCCTATACCACTTTGGCTTCGACTATTAAAAACCTCGAACGCAAGGGCTTTCTAAAAAGCGAGCGTTATGCCAATGCCAATCGCTATAGCGCCAAGGTAAAAGAAGCCGAATATAAAAAGCGTTTCATGAGCGGTTTTGTAAACAGTTATTTCCAAAGTTCGTACAAAGAGCTGGTTGCTTTTTTTGCCAAAGACAAAAAAATCAGTGCCGAAGAACTTAAAGAGATTATCAATCTGATCGAAAACCCTGAAAAGTAATGCTATGCCACACTTTTTTGTCATCTTGCTTAAAATAAACCTGGTGCTTATCCTTTTTGGAGCCACTTATTACCTGGTTTTGCGCCGATTGACCTTTTATACGCTCAACCGTATGTTTTTGGTTTTCGGCATCTTGTTTTCGACCATTTACCCCTTCATTAACCTCACCGATTTTTTTCATAACCAGAAAGCAATCAGTCAAAAGGTAGCTTTTGTTTCAGAGCTTAACCAAAAGGCGGCCACGCTGGTGCCCAGTCAATTTATCGCACTCAACTGGCAATTGCTTACGGTTTTGTTTTATGCAGGTGTAGTGCTCATGGCCTTGAGGTTACTGGTTCAGTTTATATCGCTGTACAGGATGCACCGCAGGTCGGCACCGGGCCAGGTAGCCAATTATCCGGTAAGGGTATTGGAAGAGCCGGTGAGTCCGTTTTCATTTTGGCAAACCGTTTACATCAACCCGGCAATGCACAAGGAAAAAGAGCTGGCCACCATTTTGGAACATGAAAAAGTACATGTAAAGCAATGGCATTCGCTGGATATTATGCTGGCCGAGCTGAGTGTAGTTTTTTACTGGTTTAATCCTGGGGTTTGGCTGATGAAAAAAGCGGTTAAGGAAAACCTTGAGTTTATTACCGACGAAAAGATACTGAAGAAGGGCGTAGACAGAAAAACATATCAATACAGTTTGTTGGATGTAGGCAATTTAACACCTGCTGTGGCCATTGTGAACAATTTTAACCTGTCCGACCTGAAAAAGCGCATCAAGATGATGAATGCTAAACGTTCGTCGCGTTTAACCCTGAGCCGTTATATGTTTGCATTGCCTGTACTTTTGCTAACCACATTGGCCTTTACGGTAAGCAAAAAAGATATTGGCAAACACTTGGCGCCCCTAACGGCGGCCATTGCCCATACCATTAGTGCCCATGACACTGCCGAAGTTGTACCAAAGCAGCAACAGCAAGCAGTTAGAAAAAGAAAACTTCAAACTGTTGCAGCCCCATCCGATAGCACAACAGTAGCTGGTATCATGTTGAGGCGAATTGATCTCAATGCCGATTCGCTAAGAGCCGGCCATGTAGATTTACCCGGATTGTTGGCTGACGAAAAGACAAGGGAAATGCTTGTTGAGGCATTAAAAGGAAAAGTACAAGGTAAAAATACCCTGTTGATTCGTAAAGATACCTTGAGTGGAGCCGGACTGGTAAGAAGCGGAGTAAAAAGCGTAAAAATAGAATTTAAAGGCAAAATGGGCCAACCTCTTGATAGAAGCGAATTTCCAAATGACAAGGTAATTGTAGTTAAAGGCTATGCCACCAAGAAAACACCTAGCGATAGCACCACGATCAATGTTAGCGACCGATTGAATTATTATGTAAACGGCGTAAAAGTGAGTGCGGCAGAAATGAAAAAATCGCTCGAACCCAAACTAGTTAAGGGAATTATACTGAAAAAGAACGATACTCAAGAAACTAATTTCATGATAGAAACCAAACACTAAAACTGTTCCTGCCTAAAATTGCAACGGGGATTGCCTATGTATCGCAACGATTTATTCCCAAAGAAAAAGCCCCAGATTTGGGGCTTTTTTCATAGTTGTTTGTTTGGTTATTTAGAAATTAAAGGTGGCTTTGAGCATGGCTACACGCCCCGGAATGTAATAAGTTCCAGAGGTAAGCGAGTTGACGCTCAGGTTAATGGCTTCAAATTTCTTGACGTTGGCTAAATTGGTTACGCCAAATTCCAAGTCGGTTTTGATCTTTACAAACCTGTATCTCACGTTAAGATCGGCAAAAATGTACTTCAGGTCTGGCTGACTGGCTTGGTGCGTAAAAATATGCTCGCCGGTAAGGTTTACGAAAAGGCTTCTGAATAGGGTTGCCGTAAGGGCCGATTGTTGCCTCAGTTGTTGGTATTTGGTTGTAATGGCATCGGCTTTAGACGATTTGCTGGTATTAACCGAGTAGTTGGCGTTGTAAGACCAAGTCATGAAACTAGTCAGCTTAGACTCGATACCGGCCTTATATATCATGGTTTCTGAAGTAAAAGGCAAGAGCTCATTGTTCAATAGCTGGTCAAGTTTGGTTTGGCTAAAGCTTACGGCACCATTAATCGTACTGCGCCAGCTAAACAGGTACTTGCTGCTGTTGGCGCTTACAGAGAAGCTCTTAAGCTGGTTAGACAAAGGCAGTACTATTCTTTGCTGGATACTGTTGGTTAGGGTATAGGAAGAAATGGTGTTGAGCGTGGTATTGCTGTAGTTTGCGTTGACCGAAAAAAAGAACATCTGCATGGCCTTGCGGAAATTAAAGCCTGCACCTGCGAAGTGGGTCTTTTTCTCCGAAATTGGGGCGTCGTTGGCAAACAGCGAACGGTAGTTCTTCAAGATGGTGCCGCGATAAACCTCATCAAGTCCGCCCAGGTCGTTTTTAAAGCCATAGTTGGCAGTTATGTAGTTTTCGATGCCGGTTTGGTACTTGATGTTAAAGACCGGGTTGATGAAAAACTTTTCGAGGTTTTTATCCAGCGCATGGCTGGCGTCGTTATAGTCGATTTTGTTGTAGCTAAGCGGCAACGCCAGTCCAACTTTAAGCTTATCGCCCGCATATTCGTAATTGGCCTCTGCATAGGTCCTAAACTTGGTCCAGTTTAAATCGTTGGTCATGTCGGCCGAAACCAGCTCGGTGGTTTGGTCGTTTTGGATTCGGTACAGTTCGGAGCCTAGTTTTTGGTTTTGCCAATTGAAGCCAGCCTTATAGGTTTGTGTAAACTTGCCGTTTACCAAGGCAAACGAGAAGTAGTTGTTGGTAAACCAGGTAGGAAAGCTGATGTATTGGTTTAATCCCGCATAAGGCGTGTTGTTGTTCAGGATGTTTTCGTTCAAGCCCGGTCTGATATTGAGGGTTTCGGGTTGCGAACTCCGATCAATGTACGAATAAAAATTGACCATGGTAGACTTCAGCTTCCTGCGGTAATTAAACTCGTTAGAAATATCGAACATCCGTTGCGATAAGGACTGATTGGCCCCAATGCCGTTAATAAAGACTTCAGAATTGGTTTTAAACGGGTTGTAATCGGCAATAAACGTATTGTTCAAGTAATGCATTTCGGCATTGCTGTTCAAATTGAATTGCGCATGCAGTTTTTGCGGATTGATGCTGTTGTTTTGCAACTCGGTATACCTGATGGTTTGACCCGGCAGATAAGTTTCAGAAAACTTGTTGTACTGCTGGTTCCTTTGGTCGTATAAATAAGATACGTTGGCTTTCAGCTGCAAGTCTTGGTTAAACTTAAACAAATTGTTGAGGTTAATCAGTCCGGCTTTATTAAACAGCGAACGGTTTTGGGGCAGGGTAGGTACGCCCGCGGCGCCCGCCGACAAAAAGTTGCCAGGCTTGTCGTTTTCCTGTCTTTTAAAGAAATCATTAAAAGAAGTAAGGTCAATCCCCGGATCAATACCGATGTTGTTGCCCTTGATGTTGTTCAGGAACTTGATGTTTTTCTTAAACATCATGGCATTGAGGTTGCCGTCAAAACGATCTGGCGTGCCTAGGCCTGCTTTGATGTCGCCCATTATTTTGAGCCTAGCCTCGTCTTTCATCACCAGGTTCAGGGCCACATCGTCGCTCATGTTGTTTTTGCGTAGCATTTTAATCGGTTGGTCTTTTTCAATAATCTGAACTTTGTCTACTGCGCCATGCGGAACGCTTTTGGTGGCCACTCCATATTTGTCGTCCAATAAGTTGTCGCCGTCAAAGTAGAAATTGGAAATGCTCTTGCCGTTATAGCTGATCTTTCCATTTTCGGCCACCTCAATGCCAGGCATTTTTTTAAGTACGTCGCCAATGCTACGGTCTTGCTTGTCGGCAAAATCAGAGGTCTTGTAGTTCAATGTATCGCCATTTGAAGTGAGCGACGGCCTGTTTTTAACCACAACCGGCTTCAGGTTAATTTCGCTTTCCTGCAGCACCAGGTCGTAGGTTTGGTTAAGCGCAGCAACGGCAACGGCCTTTTTTTCATAGCCGATAATGGTGGCCTCAACGCTCAGGTCCTTGGTTTCGTCGCCAAGGCTTAAGCTGTACTCGCCTTTGGAGTCGGTTCTGGTAAAGCTGATGATGTTGCCATCTTTGTCTTTCAGGTTTACATTGGCCGATGCAATGGGAGCACCTTTGCTGTCCTTTACTTTTCCTTTCAGCTGTTTTTGGGCAAAAGCCGATACGGTGGCAAACAACAGGAAAAGCAAGGCAAGGGTGTATTGCTTTTTCATGGAATTCGGTTTTAACGGTGAACTTATTTTTTCTCTGGCAGTTCTATCGGATTGTTGATGGTAATTTTGGCTGGACCACTAGCCCCTGCCGGCCTAATTTGGGTATTCATGTTCATTTTTACCGATCCTTGTATGCCGCTATTGGCCAGTTGAGCATTCAGGAAACCCTGTGGATCTTTGTCGCGCGCCTCTTTGAGCTTGTTGTATTCTTTTTGGCTGGTTTTAATCGCATCGGCAGGCAATTTGATTTCGCTTCCCAGATAAGCATCCGCGGCATCCATACCCATAATTTTAACGGCATTGCCTGAAATAGGTTTTTCTTCTATAGTAGCGGTAATGTTTGTCTCGTCAACCTTGTCTATGCCTGCGAATTGAAACTGTACTTCCTTTTTCTCGTCGTAGGCTTCTATAATCAAGCCCGGCAGACCGTTTAGTTTCCAAGGTCCGCTCTGAAAAGGCATATCAGGTGCATACCAGGCAATCCAGTTCCGGCCCTTAAAATAGGTAGTTGCTTTTTGGCAGTGCACGCCCGAGAAACTCGCTGTGTCTTTGGTGATTTTCCAGCTGATTTTCGGCGCATCCTCTTCAATCAGGTAGTTGTTAAGCAAACGTTCCTTGGTAATGAGCTTGTTCTCTTTTGCAAAATAGAAATAATCCGTTCCGGTAGTTGGTTTGGAAGAGGTTCTTTTGATGCTGACGTTACCACCTGCATTGTTTTTGATCTGCTCCTGTATTTGTTGGTTCAGCGCTATGTTGTTGTTCAGCTTATCGTAGCTGGTGTAAACCGAGGCGTTTTTGCCAATCACCAAAAGCATATTCTCGGTGTAGGGCTTGTCGCGCTGGGCGGTGTCTTGAATGTGCGAAAAACTGTATCGTACCCTGGCTAGTGCCTTGTCTGGGCTTTGTGCAAAAACTACAGTTGTAATAGCTGTTGCTAGAATAGTGCTTAAAATAGCTTTCATCATGTTAGGTTTGTTTGTGATTAATTATTCGTAAATCTACGATTAATTCGTAGTGTTAGTGATGATTTAACATTTTTTAACGAATAGAAATTTAATAGCCAGATTGGGCTTTAATAAAACCTCTTGGGTCTTTTTGAAAAGCAGCTCTGAGGTTATCCAGCTCTTCTTTGGTGGTCTTAATGACGTTTTTTTGCAGTTTGATGATGTTTTCGAAATAGGCGCCAGCCACATCGGTGCCAATTACCTGGTCGATGGCGTTGATATCGGCAGGGTGGGCATTAGGTCTTTTCCTGATATCATCGGCACGCTGAAAATCGCCTTCCTTGGCATCCGTTATGCCTGCAAACCTGAACCAGGTATCTTTGGATTCATCGTAAGCCTCAATAATCAGTCCAGGTAGGCCATTTAGTTTCCAAGGCCCATAGCGAAAGGGCAGGCTGGGTGCAAACCAAGCTATCCAATTCTTGCCTTCGAAAGTAGCGATGGCTTTTTGGCAATGCACTCCCGAAAAGCTGGCGGTATCTTTGGCAATCTGCCATTTGATTTCGGGTACTTTTTCTTCATAGAGGTAACTTTGCAGGGATATGAATTCCTTGCCAAAAAACCTGTTCTCCTGGGCAAAGTAAAAATAAGAGGTGCGGTACATCCAATTGGTGGCATTGGCGTCGGTTACAAATGCTACAGGTTTGTTTGAACCGGCCCTATTGGCAATCATAGCCCTAAATTTCTGGTCTTCGGCCACTTCGTGCCTAATCTTGTCGTAGCTCGTATACAAAGAAGCATCTTTGCCTACAAAAAGGAGCATGTTATGATTAATGACTTTTCCGCTTTTTAAAGTGTCTGCTTTTTGGGTATAGGTATAGCTTACACGGGCCAGCACCCGGTCTGCCTTTTGCGCAAAACCATTGGTGCTAATCCATGCCAGCAAGAAAGCTATTGATAATTGTTTCATCTGCTGATTGTAGTTATTTTTTTTCGGGAAGTTCTATGGGGTTATTGGTAACGGTTGGGCCCGCAATGCCAGTCATGCTTTTGCCTATGCGAATTTCTTTGCGGTCGATACCCGTCATTGCCGATGCAAAGCCGACCGGATCCTTTACAGAGAATTCTTTTATTCTAGTGTATTCCTTCATGTCGGTTCTCTTAGCATCTTTGGGCAATTTGATATCGCTTTCATAAAAGTAGCTGTCGCTGTTGGTATTGGCAGCGCTTACCTTGTCCATGCCCGCAAAATGGAACTGTACCTGTTGCTTGTCGTCATAGGCCTCTACAATTAATCCTGGCAGGCCATTCAATTTCCACGGACCACTTTGAAAAGGCAATTCTGGCGCATACCAGGCAATCCAGTTGCGGCCCTTGAAATAGGCGGTGGCTTTTTTGCAGGCAATGCCCGAAAAGCTTGCGGTATCTTTGGTGGTTTTCCAATTTATTTTGGGTGCTTTTTCTTCGGCCAGGTATTCGTTATAGATTTTCTCTTTGATAAAAAACAGGTTTTCCTTCACAAAAAAATAATAGTCTTGCTGCGATACAGGCTTGAATGGGGCATTAGGAGCAGCGGGTTCCGCTTTGGCTTTTCCGTCATCTACCAATTTACGGTTTAGCCGGTCGAGGCTGGTATAGACCGAAGCATTTTTGCCAATCACCAAAAGCATGTTCTCGGTGTAGGGATTGTTCTTTTGGGTAGTGTCTTTGATGTGTACAAAACTGTATTTGACACGTGCTAAAGCCCGATCTGGATTTTGTGCAAAGGCCTGAAGCGAAAGTGCAAAGCATAGGCCGGTAATGAAGCTGGTTTTCATGTTGTTTAGGGTTTAATTATGTTCAGGTAATTCTATTGGATTGTTCAGGGCATTTTTTGAGGCAATTTCTGCCAGTTTACTCGTGCTGCTTATGGTTACGCCACTATTGGTCATTTGTGCCTTTGCAAAACCTATAGGATCTTTTGCCCGGGCTTCCTTCAGCTTGTTAAGCTCGGCTATGCTTGTTCTGATGGCGTCTGCAGGCAACTTGATTTCGTTGCCTGCTAATGCACTGGTAGAAACAGTAACGGTATTTTCTGGGTCCAATATCGGTTTAGCGGCCGTTTCTTCCTTGATGTTCTCAAAACCTGCGAAGAGGAACTGCACCTCCTTTTTGTCGTCGTAAGCTTGTATGATTAGCCCAGGCAATCCATTGAGTTTCCATGGCCCGCTTTGAAAGGGGAGTTCTGGTGCGAACCAGGCAATCCAATCCCGACCTTTAAAATGTGCTGTGGCTTTTTTGCAGGCAATCCCCGAAAAGCTGGCCGTATCTTTGGTAATCCTCCAGCTGATTTTGGGTAAAGGCTCTTCGGTAAGATAGATATTGATGATGAGCTCCCGGGTAAAAAGCTTATTCTCTTTGAAGAAGCTGTACAGCTCAATGGCCGTAGTAGGCTTAACTTTGCCTACGTTGATGCGGATAGGTTCGCCTGGCGCAGTGTTTTTTATCTGTTCCTCAATCTGCCTTTTCCGTTCGATGCCTTGAGTCAGCTTGTCATAGCTGGCATAAACCGAAGCATTTTTGCCAATCAGCAGAGCCATATTCTCGGTGTAGGGATTGGCTTTGTTGGTGGTGTCTCTGATATGCGAGAATGAATAGCTGACTTTTGCGAGTGCTTTTTCTGGTGATTGTGCCCAAGCCATGCTGGTGCAAGAGAAGGCAATAAGGGTGATTTTTAGTAATCTCATTTGAGTAAGGGTGTTTTTATGGCGTCCATTTCTATGAATTTTTCGTAGAAATGGACGCGTTTGACATATGGTGCTTTTGTAATAGGCTAAGGAAGTTCTATGGGATTGTTCATGAAAACTACTTTTCTCGGCATGTTGGGCTTGTTTTCGAGCAGCTTTCCGAAAGGCGTTCCGGCAAGTTGTGTTTTGGCAAAACCCATAGGGTCTTCGGCATAGGCCATTTTTAGCCGTTGCATCTCGTCCTTGGTGGTTTTAATGGCAATGGCTTTGCTTGGTAGCTTGATTTGGTTTGTGATTTCGCTAATATCCATCATTTCGCCACTTATTTTAGGGGTTTGGCTTGCAGATTCACGATTGACGGTTTCAAAGCCATTAAATAGAAACTGAACGTCTTTTTTGCTGTCGTAGGCTTCCACGATCAATCCGGGCAGGCCGTTTAGTTTCCATGGGCCGTTTGGAAAGGGGATGCTGGGCGCAAACCATGCCGTCCAGTTTCTGCCTTTGAACAATGCCATGGCTTTTTGGCATTGAAGTCCGGAGAAACTGGCTGTATCTTTGGTGATTTCCCAATTGATGTGCGGGATGTCTTCCTCGGTATAATAGAAATTAATCATCCACTCGCCCACATAGAGCTTATTGATAGCGCGAAAGAAATAAAGATCATACATACTGGTGGGTGTTCTTTTTTGTGCCCGAAAAATTACACCGTTGGTAACGCCACCATTGTTCCTAATCAGCTCGTTATCGCGCTCCATGGCAGCCACTTTTTCTTTAAGCCTGGTTTCGCTGGTATACCACGACGAGCTTTTGCCCATCATCAAGATCATGTCTTCGATAGAAGGCATGCTGCGCTTGTTGGTGTCTCTCACATGAATAAAATTGTATTTTACCCTGGCCACAACCGGTTCGGCATTTTGGGCCATTGCCAGTGTTGTAAGCAAGAGGGATAATGCTGTAAACAAGAACCTTTTCATGGGCTAAATTATTTGTATTTCGTAAATCTACGAAATATTCGTAATAAAAGAAAATATTTTGGTTTTTTTATCAGGCACAGCGATCTGTAGCTTGGCGACGGCGGGGCTTAGCAATACAGATTAACTGAAATGCGGCAACTGAATACTGCAAAATGTTCCAGAAAAGCTGTTCAGCTCCATGTTTGGCAATGCCTTGTTATAGAGTACCTCTTTGTTGTTGAATTTATTTGTTTTTTTAGTTCGTCTGGTACATTTGTCCATTTTGTATTATCCGTCAAAGCAAGTTTGCAACTGCATTCCGCCATTCTCTTGGGTTTGTCGAATAAAGAAAAAGCCTATTGTGGTCGCAATGAACTTCTGTTGCTGTTCTATAGATTAAAGGAAACGTTCTTTGTCGGGTTTAATGAAAAGCCGCTCTTTGTGGTCGGTGCCAATTTCTAAAATTTTATCTATCGTCATTAGCTTTTTTTGAACTGATCATTATATGTGATTACGTGATCGGAAATTCTTCTTGAAAAGAGTCTGTTTATCATGGTTTTAACCGGTACAAATTATTTTGTATATCTATTTGTGTTTGAAAATTAATTGTTCTATATTTGCACCTCGATAAAAAATAAAAACAAGTCTAAAATAATTATTTAACAATGTACGCAATAGTAAATATAGCAGGACAGCAATTCAAAGTTGCAAAAGACCAGCACCTTTTTGTACACCGTTTACAAGGAGATGAGGGCGCTAGTATTGAATTTGACAATGTATTGTTGGTTGATAATGGTGGTAAGATTACAGTAGGCGTTCCTGCGGTAAAAGGTGCATCGGTTACAGCTAAAATCGTGTCTCATTTAAAAGGTGATAAAGTAATCGTTTTCAAAAAGAAACGTAGAAAAGGTTACAAAAAGAAAAATGGTCACCGCCAGTATTTCACCAAAATCCAGATTGAGAATATCACTCTGTAGTTAATTTTTTGTTTAATTCTGAGATTGGGATTTCCAATCTGTAAAAAATATAAAAGAAAATGGCACATAAAAAAGGAGCCGGTAGTTCGAAAAACGGACGTGAATCGCATAGCAAGCGTTTAGGTATCAAAATTTTTGGTGGTCAACAAGCTATCGCTGGTAACATCATCGTTCGTCAACGTGGTACAAAACATCACCCAGACAAAGGTGTAGGTATTGGTAAAGACCATACTTTGTTCGCTTTGGTACCTGGTATCGTATTGTTCAAAAAGAAACGCGACAACAAATCTTATGTTTCTGTACTTCCAGTTGCTGATGATGCTCCAGTAAAAACTGCAGCACCTAAGAAAGCAGCCAAAGCTGCGAAACCAGTTGTTGAAGCTGCTGCTGAAGCACCAGCCAAAAAAGCACCTGCCGCTAAAAAAGAAGCAGCGCCTAAAGCCGCTAAAGCCCCTGCAAAAAAAGCAGCTAAAGCCGATGACGAAGCTCCAGCTGCAGAAACCGCTGAATAATATTTGTAATACAGCATAAAAAAAGCCGAACATCATTTGTTCGGCTTTTTTGTTTTATGTTATTGATGATGTAGGCCTTGCCTTTTTTCGAAAGCACTCTTGAATTTTTTGGAGGTATGATTTTGATGCACAGCATAATAGAATACTCCACCCGCAAAATAGGCCAATATATCATAAAAATCCGCAGTGTTGTAAGGCGTGAAGTAGGGTAGGCAACCTTCAAAAACCAGCGCCGCAAGTAAAGCAATACTCAGGATTTGATAAAGTGGATATTTAAAAGTTCCATCTGGCACAAAAATTAGTGAACCCAGTACAAACGGAATATGGATAAGCAAGGGCACAAAAACAAAATCCGTAAGCCAATTATTAATGAGGGGAATGGGCATTTCCAGTTTGCGCGTGTATCTAACCAATATCCACGAACAGCAATAAAATGCCAAATATCTATCAAAGATCAGTACTATTAGTGAGCGAAAGATGCTGCGGTTATAACTCCGGCTGTGGCGCATAGCAACAACATTAAAAACATTAACCACCCAACATTTTTTCCAGCTTTTTTAAATTTTGAGTCGTTAACGTCTTCGGGAAAGATCGTCATTCTGATTTCATGTAAATTCCTAAAGAACCAATTTTTGCTTTTGCCAGTGCGCATACCTAAAATTTAAATTATTTTCAAATTTAGAACATTTGTTCTAAATTTAGGCATGAAAACCAAAGAAAAAATATTAAATGCCGCATTACAGCTTTACAATGAACAGGGAATCAGGAGTGTTACAACAAGGCATATTGCAGCGAGCATTGGCTTGAGCGGTGGTAATTTACATTATCACTTTAAGCACACCGAGGATATTATAAGGGCTTTATTTAATGAACTTGCTTCGGCTTATGATGATTTGATGCTGAATGCGCAACAGGCTTCGATTAATTTAGCCACTATAGATGCCCTGGCAGCAATCTCCTTCCAACTAGTCAATAAATACCGTTTCATATTCATCAACTTTGTGGAAATAGCGAACTGGATTCCGGAGATTAAAGCCAGTTATGGTCAGCTGATCCAAAAAAGGGAACAACAGTTTGTGAGCTTTTTCGATGCTTTGGCCCAACATGGAATTTTTAGGGACGATATCCCAACATCCAATAAACTGGGACTGGTTAAGCAGTTTTTTATCATTAGCGATTTCTGGTTGTCACATAACGAACTTACCCGGCAATATCGAGGGGAGGATGCTTTGAACGATTATAAGAAAACGATCAACCTCTTATTGTGGCCTTATATCAAGCGTTTTGAATAGCTAGTTTTCTCTTTCCATGATTTGCTTTACCAATTGCCTGAAATATACTTTTCTGTTTTCGGATACGGTAATTCCATCAAGCGCTTGGTAAGCTTTTGCCAAATATTTTTCCATTTCTAAATTGGCCAGTTCCTTAACTTGGTAATTGTTGTATAGTTGCGTAACGGCTTTTACCTTCATTTCGGCATTTTCTCGGTTCTCTAAAAGGATAGAAAGTTCTTCGGGATTTAATAACTCCTTTGCCGTGAGGTGTAGGAAGGTTTTTTTATTGGAGATGATATCGCCGCCCACTTGTTTGCCGAATTTCTCCGGATCGCCATAAACATCTAAAATATCATCTTGCAACTGAAAAGCTACGCCTAAATTCTCCCCGAATTGATAAAGTAATTCTGCATTTTTATCATCGGCACCGCCTACAATGGCGCCCAATTTCATGGCGCCACCCAACAGCACTGCGGTTTTTAGGCGAATCATCTCCAGATATTCTGCGATGGCTACATTATCACGAGTTTCAAATTCCATATCGAGCTGCTGGCCTTCGCAAACGCCTTGTGCAGTTGCATTAAAGGTATCGAGCACGGGTTTGAGCACGCTTACGTCTACTTTGGAAAGATGCTTGTTCGATTCGACCATCATCACATCCCCGCTGAGGATAGCATTGTTGCTGCCCCATTTTTCGTGAACGGTTTGTTTGCCTCTGCGCAAAGGAGCATTGTCCATGATGTCATCGTGCACCAGGGTGAAATTATGGAAGGTTTCTATGGCCAGGGCCACATCCAAGGCCTTGTTGATCTCGTCGGTAAAAAGCTCTGTAGCCATGAGCACCATTACCGGTCTTATTCTTTTGCCACCCAGGCTCATGATATAACGGATAGGCTCATACAAATCGGCAGGGTGTGCTGGATATACTATTTTAGGAATGGCGTTTTCTATGATTTCTTGTAGTTGTGTAGGACTGTGCATTACTTAAGGGTTAGTCATGGTACCGAAAGCAGCTTTGCTTTCCATCATTTTGATAAAAGAATCTTCTAAAGTGGTTTGTTTTACAATGGGGTTGTTCCTCCAAAAGTTGGGGTCGTATTTGATGGATTCGATTACCGTTTTGTCTTTTGTTCGGCGATTAAGCGCCTCAAATTGTTGGTCTTTTAAATCGTTGTCTATGTTGTAAACGGTTAGCAGCGAGCTGATGCCCGGATTGATTTCCCGTCCTTTGACGTTGAGGCTGAGGTACATTTTGGTAGAAACGCTTTCCAGTACCGGAATAGGGTGTGCCGTTCCGTTAAAGGTAGCCACGGTGGTAACAATGGGCGGCAGTTTGGCGCTGGCATGGGAAAGCCTGATGGGCAGATTAAATACGCTGTTTTCCAAGCGGTAGATTTTCGAATCGTCGGTACCCACGTAGTAGGTAGAGTTTACATAATACTGGTTTTTCCGTGCCTTTTTGTATTTGCAGGAAACTACTGCTATTTTTTGGTCGGCCTGTTCGATGTATTTCTCTACATTGATTTCGTAATCGGCCAATGTATTCAGGTTCACGAACTTTCCGCCGTTATCCGGAAAAAGATAACCGCTTACCGTGAAGGTATAATAGGATTGGTTATCGAGTGAAAAGGCAGCTTGTTCGTTTAGTTGGGCAAAGCGACTTTGTTTGGCAATCCAGCCCTGTACACGTTTGGGACTCCACTGCAGGTCGAAAAAGAGTTCGTAAATCTGGCTGGGCTTGCCATTTAAGGTAGTTAATTGCCTGTAAAAAGCGTTTACATAAGAGTTGTTGTTTTCGTAGGCCTTGGCTTTTTCAAAAGCAGCCTTTAAAATCCGCTGACCCTGATAAGGATCAATGGTTACCGTATTCAAACTGATACTGGCCGGCTTTAGTTTGACGATTATCGGCGTACTGCTGCTTTCCTGCAATACCATGTCGCTGGTTAAATAGCTCACGTGGCTGCAACGCAGCTTGGCCGGATAGGTTGGCGCCTTGAGTACAAAATCACCATTTTCGTTGCTTACCGAGGCATTGTTGGTCCCTAAAATACCCACCGATACAAAAGGGATGCCTGTACCAGTAGCTTCGTCAACTATACGGCCCTGCAAAAGGTTTTGTGCCTGGGCAGTAACGACAAAAAAGAGCAATACGATAGAGATGGCCAATTTTTTCATAGGCTGCTAAACTATTGTTGTACTAACGAAAAATCTATTTGTCGCTTAGATAGATCCACTTTCTTTACTTTTATTTGTACTTCGTCGCCCAATTGGTATTTTTTCTTTTTGCGCTGGCCAACTATGCAATAGTTCTTTTCGTCCAATACGTAAAAATCGTCCGAAATGTCGCGCAAACGTACCATGCCTTCGCATTTATTTTCGATAATCTCTACATACATTCCCCATTCTGTAACGCCAGAAATAATGCCCATGTAGGTTTTGCCTACGTTTTCTTCTAGATATTCGGCTTGTTTGTATTTTACCGAAGCCCTTTCGGCATCCGCTGCGCGTTTTTCCATGGCCGACGAGTGTACGCTGGCGGCTTCGTATTCTTCGGCATTGGCCGATTTGCCACCGTCGAGGTAGAGCGCCAGCAAGCGATGTACCATGACATCGGGGTAACGCCTAATTGGCGAGGTAAAGTGGGTATAATAATCGAATGCCAATCCGTAGTGGCTTGTTTTTTTGGTGGTGTAAATGGCTTTGGCCATCGAACGGATTGCCAATTGGGTCAGGATGTTCTGTTCTTTCTTGCCTTCTACGTCTTCCATCAGGTAATTGAGCGATTTGGCTATTTCCTTGTCGCTTTTCATATTGATCTTATAACCAAAACGCGATGCAAAACTGGCGAAATTGTTCAGGTTTTCGAGGTTTGGTGCATCGTGAACGCGGTAAACGAAAGTATATTTTTGTTTGCCTTTTCCTTTTTTGGCAATAAATTCGGCTACTTTTCTGTTGGCTAGCAACATGTAGTCTTCGATAAGCTTATGTGCATCCTTGCGTTCTTTTACATATACGCCGATGGGTTTTCCACTTTCGTCGAGCTTGAATTTTACCTCAGTGCTTTCGAAACTGATGGCGCCGTTTTTAAACTTGCGTTCTCTTAAAATATAGGCAAGTTCGTTGAGCTTGAGGATTTCTTCGGCAAAATCTCCGCTTTTGGCTTCGATTACTTCTTGGGCTTCTTCGTAGGTAAAGCGCCGATCAGAATGGATTACCGTGCGGCCAAACCATTCGTTGTGGATGTTGGCATGTTCGTCTAATTCGAAAACCGCGGCAAAGCAGAGCTTATCTTCGTGCGGGCGTAGCGAACATACGCCATTGCTGAGGCGCTCGGGCAGCATCGGAATAACGCGGTCTACCAAATATACCGAAGTAGCACGTTCGTAAGCCTCCTTGTCGAGCATGCTTTTGGGCAATACGTAATGCGACACGTCGGCAATGTGAATACCGATTTCGTAATTGCCATTGGGCAGTTTTTTAAAGGAAATGGCATCGTCAAAATCCTTGGCATCAATTGGGTCTATGGTAAAGGTTACCGTATTCCTGAAATCCCTTCTTCCATTAATTTCGGCTTCGCTAACCTGTTCGGGAATGGCATTGGCTTCGGCCTCCACTTCTGGCGGAAAACTGAGTGGAAAACCATATTGAGCTAATATGGCATTCATTTCGGTATTGTTTTCGCCTTGTTCGCCTAAAACATTGATGATTTTCCCGATAGGATTTTTGGCACCTTCGGGCCAATCGGTAATGCTTACCTGAACTTTTTGTCCGTTTCTGGCGCCATTAAGGTCGTTTAAAGGCACAAAGATGTCGTGCAGCATCTTGCGGTCGTCGGGAATAACAAAAGCGAAACGCTCCGATACTTTGGCCAAGCCAATAAAATCGGTTTTTAAACGGGTAATGATTTCCACGACTTCGCCTTCGTTTTTACGGCCGGTCTTTTTCTTGAAAACGTAAACCTTTACCTTGTCGCCGTGCAGGGCGTTGCGCAGCTTTCTAGGGGCTACATAAATATCTTTTTCAAACTCATCATCTGGTACAATAAACGCAGAGCCGTCGGCGGTCATGTCAACGGTGCCCACCACGAATGTTTTGAGGTCTTTTAAGCGGAATTTGCCTCTTTCGGGTTGTGTAAAAAGCCCTTTGTTTACCTGTTCTTTTAATACTTCGAGAATGGTATCGGTAGAGGCAACGTCTTTGAGGTTTAGCTTGGCCGCAACTTGCTTATGGTTAAGCGGTACATTTTTGTTTTTTTCGAATATATCGCTAATCAATTGGGTAAGAACCTGTTCGATGTGAGCGGATTTGTTTTTTGCCATAGCTTGTATTTGTGTTGTTCACAATATAGCAAATGTATGTTTAGCTTGGGCTATTTTTGGCGAGAAATAACACGGCTATAACATATTGCAGGGCCTTAAGCTTTAGCATTTGGCCTGATTGGGTCTTGAAAAGCAGGAAAACTAACTGGCTAACGGCGCTGCGGTTTTTCCGGGAATGGCATCAATCAGCTTTTGGGTATAGGCGGCTTTTGGATGGTTATAGATCTCATCCGGAAAACCTTCTTCCTCGATTTTTCCTTTGTTCATCACAATCATCCGGTCTGAAATATGTTTAACTACCGCCAAATCATGCGAAATAAAGATGTAGGTTAAGCCAAATTCCTGTTGCAGTTCGCGCAAAAGATTCAATACTTGGGCTTGTACCGATACATCGAGTGCCGAAACGGATTCGTCGCAGATGATGAATTTGGGCTGCAGGGCCAGGGCACGGGCAATGACGATGCGTTGGCGCTGTCCGCCAGAAAATTCGTGCGGGTAGCGGTCGAAGTGCTCGGGTTTGAGGTTTACTTTTTCGAGCAGGTTCAATACATGCGCCTTTCTTTCCTGGTCATTTTTAAAGAGGCCATGTACCTGCAGTGGCTCCATAATGGAGTTTCCTACGGTTATTTTGGGGTTGAGCGACGAGTAGGGATCTTGAAAGATGATTTGGATATCTCTTCGCATTTTACGGAGTTCGTTTCGGCCCAATTGGGTAAGGTCGGTGCCGTTAAAAAGCAACCTTCCTGAGGTCGGCTCTACCAGGCGCAATATGCTTCGGCCCAAAGTGGTTTTGCCACAGCCCGATTCGCCCACCAAACCCAGCGTTTCGCCAGGATAAACCTTTAAGCTGATGTCGTCGACTGCTTTTACATAGTTTTTGCGCTTGCCGAACAATCCTTTGTTGATGGGGTACCAGGTACAAAGATTTTGTACTTCGAGCAAGGGTTTTTGTTGGTATAGTTGTTCGCGCCTTTGCCTGATTTCTGCTTCGGTAAAGCTGTTGATTTCGAGTTGATGCTGGAGGGCGACATCCTTGTTTTCGTTCAGGAAATCGGCTACGGTGGGCAGTTTTTTTAGTCGCCGTTGCGGAGAGGGCCTACAGGCCAGCAAACCTTTGGTATAGGGGTGTTGCGGATTTTGGAACAGTTTTTTGGCAGGGCCTTGTTCAACGATATCGCCTTTGTACATCACCAAAAGATCGTCGGCAATTTCGCTGATGACGCCCAAATCATGCGAAATGAAGATAAGGCCCATGTTGCGTTCGGTTTTGAGCCGCAACAATAAATCGAGGATGGTTTTTTGTACGGTTACATCCAGGGCGGTAGTCGGCTCGTCGGCAATGAGCAGTTCGGGATTACAGCTCAAGGCCATGGCGATCATGACACGCTGTTTTTGTCCGCCGGAAAGCTGGTGCGGATAACTTTCGAAGATCTGTTCGGGCCTGGGCAACTGCACCTCCTTAAAAAGGGCAATGGTTTTGCTTTTTGCCGTTTGCCTGTCTATTTTTTGGTGGAGCATGATGGCTTCCTGTACCTGATACCCACAAGTGAATACCGGATTGAGTGAAGTCATGGGTTCTTGAAAGATCATGGAGATTTTGTTGCCCCTGTAGTTTCTGATTTCGTTATCGGAAAGGCTGAGCAGGCTGCTATGCTCAAAGTCTATTTCGCCGTTGATGTGCGTATTCTTCGAATCGTGCAGGCGCATAATGGAAAAAGAGGTAACCGATTTGCCGGAACCTGATTCGCCTACGATACCCAATACTTTGCCCTTGTCGAGTTTAAAGCTGATTTTGTGTACGGCTTCGGTCCAGGTTTTGTCTTCCTGGCTGTAAAATTCGATGGCGAGTTCTTTAACGTTTAACATTTACTTCACTAAGGTAATGTTTTTAATCCACGGTCTTTGACTCACAGACCATTTGATTACATCTTCTCTTTGGCTTAGTTTAAACTACTGGCCAGTGAGCCACAGGCCGAGGGTGTAGATTTATCTTTTCTGAACAATAAGCTCTTTGGAACCTTCCGCTAAACTATTATATTCATCATAATGAAAATGAGCTCCATTTGGCACTTCTGCCTGTGCTAAGATGAGCAATTGTTTAGCCAAAGAAATCAGCCCTGCCCGATTTGCCGAGATAATAATTTGACTATCAGCAATGCTACTTTCTATTTCAAATCCTTCTTCCCAAGTGACTTGAAGGCCTTGCCCTGCGTTGTATTCGGGGATGTTTAACCTTATTTCCATTACTATTTTAATCTTAATCTAATCCACAGTCTTTGACTCACAGACCATTTGATTACATCTCTTTTGGCTTAGTTTAAACTACTGGCCAGTGAGCCACAGGCCAATGGTGTAAGTTCTTTAACATTTACTTCACTAAAGTAATCTTTTCGGTCGGAATTGTGGGCAAGCCTTTAAAGCGCAAAAGGATTTGTGCAGTTGTAACGACATCCTTTTGGCAATGGGTAACAATGCGTGGCAGGTATTTTCTTCATAATACACTTAATCCACGGTCTGTGACTCACAGACCATTTGATTATGTCTCTTTTGACTTAGTTTAAACTATTGGCCTGTGAGCTATAGGCCAATGGTGTAGGTTCTTCAACATTTACTTCACTAAAATAATATTTTCGGTCGGGATTGTGGGCAAGCCTTTAAAGCGCAAAAGGATCTGTGCCGTTGTAATGACATCCTTTTGGCAGTAGGTAACAATGCGTGGCAGGTCTTTTTCTTCATAATACACCGATTTAACCATACTGCCGTCCATATCGTCTTTGGGGGTTGGAATGTTGAATATGGCCGCCAAAAGGTTTAGTGAGGTATAGTTTTTATAATCGCCAAATTTCCAGAGTTCCATGGTGTCGATGTGGTTAACCTCCCAGGGTTTTTTGCCTGCAATCTGCAACTGTGGCGGAATAGCAATGCCATTGATCAGCATGCGCCGGCATAGGTAGGGGAAATCGAACTCTTTGCCGTTGTGTGCGCAAAGCAGTTGGTCGGTTCCCTGTTCGCCCAGCAGTTTGGCAAAGCTGGTTAGGATTTCGGCTTCATCATGTCCGGCAAAAGAACTTACCCTAAAAAACTGCTGTCTGTTTTGCAGGTGGAAAAAGCCAATGCTGATGCAGATAATCTTGCCAAATTCGGCCCAGATGCCCGCACGATCGTAGAATTCGGTGGCAGTAAACTCGTCTTTGCGCTGCAGCCTGGTTTTGTGTTCCCAAAGGTCCTGCAGGGTTGGGGGCATTTCATCAAAATGCCCGTATTGGGGTACGGTTTCGATATCGATAACGAAAACCTTGTTTAAGTTAACTTCTTTTAACATGAGCGTATTGTTTTTGATAGGTTATACAAGTTAACAAAAAAACCGAAGCTTTTTGTTGTACAACAGGCTCTTAAACAAAAAATCCTTCCCGGCTGGAGAAGGATTGCTGTATTTTAGGTGTAACCCAGAATTTTGAGTACTTGCTTGCTGTTTTGCTCTTCTCCAAATACCTCGAAGTTGAAAGTCTCGTCTCTGTTGCGCCTGATAATCACGTGTTTCGGGCTTGGCAACAAGCAATGGTGTATGCCGCCGTAGCCACTCAATACCTCCTGATAGGCGCCAGTGTTAAAGAAACCGAGGTATTGCACTTTGCGGGTTTTGGGCATAAACACACTGTTCATGTGGGCTTCCTGGTTGTAGTAATCCTGGCCATCGCAGGTAATGCCGCCCAAGTTTACGCGTTCGTATTCTGCATCCCAATTGTTAATAGGCAATAGGATGTATTTTTGGTTCAGGGCCCAAACATCTGGCAGGTTGGTAATGAAAGAGCCATCCAGCATCAGCCATTTTTCGCGGTCGTTTTGTTGCTTGCGGCCCAATACCTTGTATAAGATGCCCGAGGCCTCGGCTACGGTATATTTGCCAAATTCGGTAATGATATCCGGTTCCATCACCTCGTGCTCAGAGCAGATTTCCTTGATCCGTTTCACGATTTCGTTTACCATATATTCATAATCGAAATCGAATACCAAACTGTCTTTGAATGGCATACCGCCACCAATATCTAGCGTATCGAGATCAGGATTGATTTTCTTGAACTTGCAGTACAAGGTTACGTATTTCTCCAGTTCGTTCCAGTAGTACGGCGAATCGGTAATACCCGAGTTGATGAAGAAATGGAGCAGCTTTACCTTAAAGTTAGGGTTGGCCGATATCTTGTTGTTGTAAAAATCGATCACATCTTCTAAACGAACGCCCAAACGCGAGGTATAGAACTGCGAGTCAGGCTGTTCTTCGGCTGCGATACGGATGCCCAGGTTGCAAGGCGTATCCATCTCCACCTCGTCGTCGTACAGGTTGAATTCTTCCTTGTTATCGAGTACCGGAATAATGTTTTTATAGCCATCGTGCAGCATATCGATGATGTACTGCTTGTACTGGTAGGTTTTAAAACCGTTGCAGATTACGGTAATGCTCTTGTCGAGCACGCCTTTTTTCTCCAGCGCATCGATCATCGGCATATCGAAGGCAGAAGAGGTTTCCAAGTGGATGCCGTTTTTGAGGGCTTCTTCTACAATGTGTCTGAAATGCGAGCTTTTGGTGCAATAACAGTATTTGTAATCGCCACGATAGTTGTTCTTGATGATAGCCGTCTGGAACAGCAGTTTAGCCTGCTGGATCTTCTTGCTTACCATAGGCAAATAAGTGAAACGCAATGGCGTACCATAGGTTTCTATCATTTCCATTAAATTTAGATCGTGAAAGTATAGCTCATCGTCTATAACGCTGTAGCCTTCTTGTGGAAAGCCTACGCTCAGATCAAGAAATTCGGAATAACTCTGCATTTATTTACGTTAAATAATTTTTGCAAAAATGTAATTTTAAATTGAGAATTATCCGTTAAAAACAAATTTTTTATGCTGCGAAGCAGTCATTAGTTCGCTTGTCCATTGGCTCATCCGCTTGCTGGTTCATTAGTTCGTTTGGCTGTGCAGAGATTGTGAGGCCGAATTGGGAACAAGTTGGAGCGAAGAAATCACATTTTCTGCGGTTTAACGCTTTAAAGCGCCCGGTTTAAAATATGACGAATTGAGCGGGATAGAGGTGATATCGCGAGCCAAAACAACAATTTCGGCAGGATTTTCAAGATCGTCTTTTGCCCTGAAACTGATTTTGTATTGCTGGTATTGGTTGGTGTCCAACAAAACGGTTTTCACAATAATGCCAATCTTTTTGCCTAAATTGGGCAATTCCTGTTCAAGTGGAATGCGTTCAGCGTTTTTGATCACTACATCGAGTTGCGAAACCATCGAATCCTTGTTGTTGAATTTACTTCCTTTTAGCTGAACATTTTCGTTTTCCATCAGGATATCCTTAAGCTCAAAGGTCAGAACCTGGTTGGCATGCTGAATGAGCACAGGCGGATTGTCTACCGGCGTTTCATTTTTGGAAATGCAGCTCTGCAACAAAATAGCGGACAACAAGGAGTATAAAATCGAGCGCATTTTGGCTTAGGGTTTAAGTGGCAAATGGATTTCGGCCAGCATGCACCGGGCACTGCCGCCACCGTTGGTTTCGATGGTGTATAGCGGCGCATAAACCAGTCTGCAGTATTTTTCCAAAACGGTTATTTGGTTTGGGGTAAGCGACAGGTAGGCTTGTTCCGACATCACCAGCAAACTTTCGCCTTCTTTATTGCTGACCTGCAGCATATTGCCGGCGAAATGGTTCATCTGGTCGAAAGTAATGGAAACGATTTCCTTGCCGTTTTGGCTCAAACTGTCTCTGACCAAGGCCTGTTCGCTTGGATCGGGAATGGAATCGAAACAAACCACGGCAAACTGATCGCCAATGCACATCATCACGTTGGTATGGTAAATGGGGTAGCCGGTCGAATCGACTGCGCTGAAAACAACAGCCTGATAACCGGTTTTTTCGCAGAAATCGGCCAATACTTCTTGATGGGTTCTGAGCGATAGGCAGGCATAGGCAATTTTGTGGTCGCGATCGAGGACCAAACTACCGGTGCCTTCCAAAAACCGTTCGCTGTTTTCGTAAGTGCTGAGGTCGATAATTTTGCTGATGCCAAATGTTTTGCCCAGGCTTTCCATAATATCTGATCGGCGTTCAGCCCTGCGGTTCACCGAAAACATAGGGTAGAGGATCACCTCGCCATTGTGGTGAAAAGAAACCCAATTGTTGGGAAAGATCGAATCGGGGGTTTCGGGTTGCAGGGTATCGTTAACCACCGTTACTTCTACGCCGTTTGCACGCAAGAGCGCTACAAAGCCATCAAACTCCTGTAATGCTTTTTGCTGTACATCGCTTGCCGAATTGGCCTGCTGAAATTTGTTGTTGCCAGCCGTCTGTTCGTTAAATTTGAAATCGACAGGGCGGATCATTAAAATATGGTTGGTTGTCTGCATTACTCGATTGTTAGCTGGTTTGTTGTTCGTTTTTTCGTATTAGCTGCTTGCATCTTTCGATTATTGCTTCACTTGTTAATTATAAATTGCCATGCCGAGCTAAACGAGGAAACTGAACTTTCAATCTTTAACATCCCGCTCAAAACTCAGCACCCCCAATCCACAACTTCTTAAATATCATCCCTCAAAATAGGCAAACTCATGCAGTGAAAGCCACCTCGGGCCCTCGAAAGCTCTGCCGATGGCATGAGGATCAGGGTATCGGTTAGGGTATCGGCATTTGCCTTGCCGCTTTCCAAATCCTGGATCAGGTCTTGCACTTTAACCACCTTAAAGCCATTGGCCTCAAAGGCCTCTACCGTTTTGTCGTTGCGGTCGTAGCCCAAAACCACGCCTTCCTTAATGGCCAGGAGGTTACATGAATCGGTCCATTGTTCTCTCGAATCGTATGGAAAGGTGTTGTTGCCACTGTAAATGATTTTTGTAGGTTCAGTGCAACCCAAATCGTTTTGGCTGATGTCGTTCAGCAAAGCTTCTACATGTTCGAAATATTTAGGCTCGCCAGGTTTGTTTTTGTTGAACTGGATGGCTGTAGTAGCTTCCAGTCTTTCGGGTTCCTTTAAGAAATTGATCGGCTCTGAAGCATTGTATTTTGGCGAGTGGGCAATCGAGTTGAGAATAACCCAGGTATTGCGTTTGACCTGCGTAAAAACAGTGTCTAAGTGCATATAATCGCGTTTGCTAGGGATTTTTACTACGGTTACTTTCTCCACTACATTTTGCTCGAACAACAGTTTGATGGCTTCGTTGGCCCCTTCTTCCGAAGTTCTTTCGCTGCAACCGATCAGCACGTGGTTCGGACTCACCATCATCACATCGCCGCCTTCTAACGTGGTGCGGTAATGGGTTTCTTCGCCCGGCCTTAAAAAATGCTGGGTAGGATCTGGTATTTCGATAATATTGTGCTGATATGCGGCAAAATACGGATGGTTAAAGAAAATATAACGCATCAGCAAGGTTTCGCGTACACGGGCTTTTTTTGCTGGCTTGTTCAGTAAGATATGCTTATTGATGGTGGTGCCCACATCGCGGGTAAAAATAAGGTTGGGGATAGGCGCGAAAATCATGGTATCATCTGCCAACGTACCCGAAATAAAGATTTCCGCCAGTTCTTGTGGCGGCGTATCCACCAGTTTCAGTTGCAGCTTATAGGTACAGCCCTCGATAGCGGCTACGGCAGCCACCAGTTTCTTTCTGATCGATTCGTTTTCCAATACCTCTGCCAGCAGGTTTTGTACTTCTACAACCGCCTGCGAATTATGGAAGCCCGGATCATTGGGCTTAAAGAAGGCACGGTTGGCCTCTTCCGAATCGATATGCGCCAATTTGCCTTTGATTTTATCGGGGTCGAGAAAATACATCAGCAACTTTACGTAGTAATCATATTCGCCTTTGCGGATGGTATCGAGGTGTACAATGTCTTCAAATAACCAGTCTTGCGCTTTCGACGGAACTACTTTTCCCAAGCCGCTATCTGGGCTATGGATGAGTAATTTACGTAGCCTACCGATTTCTGTATTAACTTTTACCTTGAAATTTTCGTTCTGTGCGCTCATATTTTGGTCTGTATAATGCAAAGCTATCAGATTTTTTGAGAAAGAAAAGTGTTGCTTTGCTGTTTCCTTTTTAGGTTTTGACTACATTTTGTATTGACGAATTAGGCTTTACCATTTAAAAATGAGTAGGTTGCATTTGTTCTTCGCAACCAATTCGCGAGCATAAATATGTACCAATTGGTGAAGGTGGCTTTCTTGTCGTTTGCTTCTAACAAAAATCTGGTTTGTCAAAAAATAGAACATCATTTAAAGCCGAAACAGCGTTTAGAATGACTAAATTGTAAGAAAACAAATAAGTGTAACCCTTAAAATCTAAATTACAATGAAAAAAATTATTTTTATGCTCTTGCTCACCTGTGCCTTTGTAGGTACAACTGTGGAAAAATCTAATGCTTTAGTGCTAAAAAGCGATCCGCCACCAGAGCTCACCTGGTATTGCGGCTCGTTTTATTGGCCTGGAAGTGCCGGTCTGCCTGCCGGAACTTACCAAGTGCTTTCTGAGTTATACGGCGACCGTTCTAAAGTAATTTACATCTATAATCAATCTACTGATACGACCTATAATTGCTATTTCAGCACTTATGACGACACCAACAATGTCGCTTATCTCAATGTAGATGTTCCTAGTGGAAACTTAGGCGCGATATTCTTGTAGATAGAAAAAGCGCTAGACATTATGGTCTGGCGCTTTTATAATCACCTTTAATCTACAACATCAAGAAACTGGCTTATCCACACCAGCTCTTGCTGTCGTCACCGGCCTTAAAGGCTTTGTTGATGGATTTTTTAACCGGTATTTTCTTAACTAGGTTAACATCGGCGCTTGTATTGCCTCAATAGATTTTACCATAGTGGCTGATTTCTGTTTGTGACAAGTTACTTTACTAGGTATTTCGTAAATAAATAATCTCTTTTGTTGGTCGATTTGGCCTCGGGCTCTTTCAGCTTTACGCTTTATTCGCTATTTTTGGGCATGAATTTTATCATTACCGAAACGCTGAAGGCAATCAAGGAACTTTATAACGAAGAAGTTGCCGAAAGCGTAATCAACCTGCAAGAAACACGCAAAGAATTTGAAGGACAAGTAACCATTGTTGTTTTTCCGATTGTTCGATTCTCGAAGCAATCGCCCGAAGAAACCGCTAATGCCATCGGCAATTATTTGGTAGAACGGGTAGCGGTGGTAAGCGGTTTTAATGTGGTAAAAGGATTTCTGAACCTGAGCATTGCCGATAGTTATTGGCTCAATTTGCTGAACAGCGATTTATTGAGCGCCGATTTTGGCCAGATCAAGCCAAACGGCAAAAAGGTAATGGTGGAGTATTCTTCGCCAAACACCAATAAACCTTTGCATTTGGGCCATGTGCGCAACAATCTGTTGGGCTATTCGGTAGCCGAATTGCTGGGCGCGGCGGGTTACGAGGTGATCAAGGTAAACCTGGTTAACGATAGGGGCATCCATATCTGCAAATCGATGCTGGCCTGGCAAAAATGGGGCAATGGCGAAACGCCTGAAAGCTCGGGCTTAAAAGGCGACCACCTGGTAGGCAAATATTATGTGGTGTTTGATAAGGAATATAAGAAGGAAATAGAAGCTTTGGTGGCTCAGGGACAGACCGAAGACGAAGCCAAGAAAAATGCACCATTGATTAAGGAAGCGCAACAAATGCTCTTGGCCTGGGAAGCGGGCGACGAAGCGGTAATTGCACTTTGGAGAAAAATGAACGGCTGGGTTTACGATGGCTTTGCCGTAACCTACCAAAAGCTCGGCGTAGATTTTGACAAGTATTATTACGAAAGCAATACTTACCTGTTGGGCAAAGACACAGTTGAAGAGGGCTTGGCCAAAGGCGTTTTCTTTAAAAAAGAAGATGGCTCAGTTTGGATAGACCTGACTGCTGAAGGCCTCGACCAAAAATTGGTACTGCGTGCCGACGGTACTTCAGTGTACATTACCCAAGACTTGGGGACGGCCCAAATGAAGTACGACGATTTCCACATGGACGAGTCGATCTATGTGGTGGGCAACGAACAGGATTACCATTTTAAGGTATTGTTCCTCATTTTGGAGAAATTGGGAAAAAGCTGGGCCAAAGGCTTGCACCACCTGTCGTATGGCATGGTTGATTTGCCAAGCGGCAAGATGAAGAGTAGGGAAGGAACAGTAGTAGATGCCGACGACCTGATTGCCGAAATGGTTGAAACCGCTCGAGAAAAAACCGAAACCCTGGGCAAAACCAACGATTTTACCGATGCCGAAAAAACAGAATTGTACAATAATATAGGTTTAGGCGCTTTAAAATATTTCCTGTTAAAGGTAGAGCCTAAGAAGCGCTTGTTGTTCGATCCGTCAGAATCGATTGATTTTCAGGGCAACACGGGGCCATTTATTCAATATACCCACGCCAGGATCAAATCGTTGTTAAGCAAGGCAAATTACCAACTCACGGCCGACAGTTCGCTGTACAGCGTTGATTTGGCGCCTACCGAATTGGAAATGATCATGCTGTTGGCCAAATATCCTGAAGAATTGGTGAATGCCGCCAAAGCATACAGCCCAGCCTTTATGGCCAACTACCTTTACGAAGTGGCCAAGTTGTTTAATAAGTTCTATCACGAAACTCCGCCCATTGTAAGGGAAGAGAACCAATTGCTTAAGCAGCACCGCTTGAATATCTGCAGACTTACCGCCGATGTGCTTAAAAAAGGCACGCAGCTCTTGGGAATCCAGGTGCCAGAAAGAATGTAGTTTATCAGCTGATTGCAAATCAAGAACCGCCAACTGAAAATTGAGAAATGGCTCAAGAATTAGCGCTACTTTGTTTGGCTGCTTTTGCGGCTGGCTTTATTGATGCCATCGTAGGTGGAGGTGGCCTGTTGCAAACACCTGCCATTCTGCTTGTTTTGCCCCATTATCCGGTTGCTACCTTGTTGGGAACCACCAAGATCCCTTCGTTGGCAGGCACCAGTATTGCCGCCTATAAATACAGCAAACAGGTTAAGTTTAACCTAAAAATATTGGTGACTTGTGCGTCGATGGCGTTTTTGGCCGCGTTGTTGGGAGCCTATTCGGTAAGTATGATTAACAACCAGGTTATTAAGCCGGTTATTTTGGTGGTGCTTATCGGCGTAGCCGTTTATACTTATTTTAACAAACAGTTTGGTATCCAGCAACACAAGAGCCATTCGACTGCCAAACAAGTGGCTTTGGCCACGGGTTTTGGGCTGGTCATTGGCTTTTATGATGGATTAATCGGCCCTGGAACAGGTTCTTTTCTGATCTTGGTGTTCATTGCCGTATTGGGTTTCGATTTTGTTGGGGCCAGTGCCCATGCCAAGATGGTTAACCTGGCTACGAACATGGCGGCTATTCTCTATTTCAGCTCTACCGGACACATCTTATTCCAGTACGCTTTGCCTATGGCTGTTTTTAATATTGCCGGCGCATTTTTTGGCGCAAGATTGGCCTTACTTAAAGGCAATAAGTTTGTGCGTGTTTTTTTCCTGATTGTGGTATTTGGTACGATATTGAAATTTGCTTTCGAGTTGTTGAAACATTAGCTCGTTTGTTGATTATGCAATATCCAACTGCAAACTGTCAATTCCTTTGTGAATTACCACCTTAAACGCCTAAGTTTAGCTAAGTGCTATGTTACCTATTTGGTGTTCAATGGCAAACTGCCAACTGTCAATTCCCTTGTGAATTACCCCTTAGACGCCTAAGTTTAGCTAAGTGCTATATTGCCTATTTGGTGTTCAATGGCAAACTGCCAACTGTCAATTCCCTTGTGAGTTACCACCTAAGACTCCTAAGTTCAGCTAAGTGCTATGTTGCCTATTTGGTGTTCAATGGCAAACTGCCAACTGGAAACTATCAACTGTCAATTGAAAATTACTCTTTATCAATTACACCAGATTTTGTATGCACAAGGCTCTTTTTTCTGAATTTTGGAAAACTCATCGGGCTTTTGCTCGGTCTTTCGTCGCCCAATAAAACACCCCACTGCTTGAATGATTCGGTACGGTCGAAAATGATTTTGAGTACCGCAATGATGGGCAGGGAGAGAAACATGCCGGACACACCCGCTATGGCACCGCCAATCAGCACGCCCAAAATAGAAAACAAGGCATTGATCTTGACTTTAGAGCCCACAATTCGTGGCATCAGGATATTGTTGTCTAAGAATTGAACGGCCGCAATAACGCCCAATACGGTTAGTACCGGCCAAAGCTCGGTTGACGAGGTGAGCGTAAGCAACACGCCTATCACGTTGCCAATCAAGGCCCCCACATAGGGAATAAGGTTTAAAATGGCAAAAATAACCCCAATCAGTAAAGCATGCTTGATGCCGAAAAGCATGAGCAAGCCACCCAAAAGCACGGTCATATAGGTAATTTGTATCAATAAGCCTACCAAGTAGCTTTTAATGATTGATTCGGTTTCGAAAACCGCTTCCTTCACCTTGGGGTGATCGGCGGGCTTAAACCACATGAAGGTAAAACGGAGCAGAATATCCTTATAAAAGAGAATCAGGTAGATGTAAATAGGCAAGAGGCCTACAAATACGAAAACGCCACTCAGGGTTACGGCAGCGCCACTTGCCGCACGGCCGCCAACAGCGAGCAGATCGTCGCTTTTTTCTTTCAAAAAGGCTTCCTGCTTGGTGATTTCTACTCCGGAAATTTCTTTGATCCATTGCTTGAGCGATTGCAGGTGATTGGCTACATTTTGCTTGATCTGCGGAAAATCGTCGACTAAAATGCCGATCTGTGCCGAAAAGAACCATACAATACCTGCAATGAAAATCAGTACAAAAAGAATGGGTAGGATAATGGAAATGGATTCGGGTACTTTGTACTTCCTCAGAAAGCGGTAGATAGGCAAAAGCATGATGCTGATAAAAAATGCCATGATAACCGGCATGATAATGTCTCGGCCTAGAATTAAGATGGTGGCAACCAGTACAATGCCCAATAATTCGATAGATCGCTTTACAGTTAGTGGTAGTTCCTTCATAGCATAGATAGTTTTGTGTTTTTCCCCTTAAGTAACACGAATATAGCAAATTTGTTTGCGCCTATGGTGCATTGGCTTATCAGTTCATTGGTTCTTTGGCTCATTGGTTATTTTAAACTGACGATTGTTATTCTTCCTTAAACCTTCCACCTTTCACCTTCACCTTTGGCCTTTCGGCTTTAGCCTTTAATTTGCCTATCTTTGCATTTTTCTATTCATGCACATGAGCTACACTACAGATACCATTATTGCTTTGTCTACGCCTCCAGGAAGTGGCGCCATCGGCGTGATCCGCTTGTCGGGACCCGATGCCGTTAAGTTGACCAATCAGGTTTTTAAGGGCAAGGATTTGACCCAACAGGCTACGCACACCTTGCATTTTGGACTGATCAAGGATGGCGATAGCATCATAGATGAGGTGGTAGTAGGCTTGTACATTGCGCCTAAATCGTACACCAAAGAAAATGTGGTAGAAATTTCGTGCCATGGTTCCAATTACATTATTCAGCAGATTTTGAATTTGTTGATCAGAAAAGGAGCGAGGGCAGCCAAGCCAGGCGAGTTTACCCTGCGTGCCTTTTTAAACGGCGCTTTCGATTTGAGTCAGGCAGAAGCGGTGGCCGATTTGATTGCTTCTGACAGCAAGGCTTCGCACGATGTGGCCCTGCAGCAGATGCGCGGTGGCTTTGCCAACGAATTGAAGGGTTTGCGCGAACAACTGATCCATTTTGCCTCGATGATTGAACTGGAACTCGATTTTGCCGAAGAAGATGTAGAATTTGCCAACCGTGAGCAATTGCGCAACCTGATTATGCAGATCAATAAGGTCTTGTACCGTTTGATTGCTTCTTTCGAGATGGGCAATGTGTTGAAGAATGGCGTACCTATTGTAATTGCCGGTCGACCAAACGTAGGCAAATCTACCTTGCTCAATGCTTTGCTGAACGAAGAAAGAGCCATTGTGTCTGATATTGCCGGTACTACCCGTGATACGATTGAAGACGATCTGAACATTGAGGGTGTAATTTTCCGCTTTATTGATACGGCAGGCATCCGCGAAACTGCCGACGTGATTGAAGCCAAAGGAGTAGAGCGTACCTTGGAGCGCATGAAACAGGCCAAACTGATCATTTACATGGTCGATGCCTTGCAAAGCTCGGAGGAATTGGAAACGCAACTTTCAGAGCTGAAGCAACTGGGTGTTCCTTACCTGGCCCTCATCAACAAAGCTGATTTGCTAACGCCTGAAAAGCGTGAGCCTTTTGAACAGCAGGAAGTATTGTTCCTGGCCGCCAAAGAAGGTGTGGGTATAGACGAATTGAAACAGCAACTATTGGCTAAGGTTAACCTGCATCACATCAATACCAGCGAAACCTTGGTGAGCAACATCCGCCACGTGGAGGCCCTTAAAAATACCGAAGCCGCTTTGCAACGGGTATTGCAGAACATTGACAATCCCGTAACTTCCGATTTCTTGGCCATGGACATTAAACAGGCCCTGCATTACCTCGGCGAAATTACAGGGACTGTAACTACCGATGATTTGCTGGAGAATATTTTTAGTAAGTTTTGTATCGGGAAGTAAAAATGCAAACTGATTCAAAATGATTGCAAAATGCTGCAATACCAATACTTAAGATGACAAAGAAACAATGAATTATGTGCCGTTATTAATTTATTAGTTTGCTTGAGTTTGCGAATATTGTTCCTCGAAAATATTATCTAACTTTTCGCTTTGCTGATCTTCTTTCAATGTATTTGTCGGCAATATGCCCAATTTCTAGATAGGTTAAAATTGGATCTTTGACTAACCAGTTTTTAAGTTCATCTTTTTTGAAGTATAATCTATGCCCAGCTTTATAGCCTGGTAGTTCTCCTCTACAAACCTTAGAGTATACGGTTGATTTGGATAATCTTAAGAATTCTGTAGTTTGCTCAACATCAAAAAGTTCAAATTCATCTTGTTCATCATTAGCTGATAATAATTTTTCTATTTTTTTTTAATTTTTTCTAATAGTATGGCGACTGCCTCTGGGAGTTGTTTGAAGGTTAGTTTATGCATAATAATGATTTAAAGAAATGTGTTTTGAAGAATTTTAATGTTAATATGTTAACTGAATTTAAAAGGCAATTTGAGCTTTTGGCAAAAAAAAATGCTAAAGAAAAAGTCAATAAAGACAATGCCATTAAATTTATCCGATATAATCAAATTAATTGCATATTTTGTGTGTAAAATTTGTTTATATCATTTTTTTATTTAAATTTGTATATAATTTAATAATATGTTAATCAATTTTGCGGTTACAAATTTCAGGTCAATAAAAGATAAGGCTGTTTTGGATCTTTCTAAGACGGCAGTAAAAGGGTTTGCGAATAATTATCATGCTAAAACGAAAATTCTTAATTCTGCGGTTTTGTATGGTGCTAATGCATCAGGCAAATCTGGCTTTTTAAGAGCTATGCGCGCTTTGGAATTTTTAGTGTTGAATTCTGCAGATTTCAAGCCTGGAAAAGACTGTCTCTTATACACATCTCCGAGCCCACGAGACAGTACTCATGATCTCGTATTACGTCTTATGCTTGAAAAGAGGGGTGGGGGGGGGGGGGGGGGGGGGGGGGGGGGGGGGGGGGGGGGGGG
>NZ_JAELUC010000190.1 GCF_016429155.1 Pedobacter sp. ASV12
GTTTTAACGGTGATGCCATTTGAATCGACAGCCAAAACTTTACCCGGCTCTTCATTTATTAGCCCAAGATCTGATATTTGCACCTTCCAAATCTTATATTCGGCGCCATTAACTAAAATATGAGCACCAACGTACGGTTTGGTTAGTGCGCGTACCAAGTTATATATAGTTTTCGATGACATTCTGAAGTCGATTTCACCATCTTTTCTTCCGCGCTTTCTCCAATTATTTCCTTCACCTACTTGCTTTACCCTATCATTTGTATCTAACGCTAATTTTGTCGTAAATTCAAGGATTTGTCCTGTAGCTACCTGTATTATTTTTTCATAGAGAGTCAAGGCATCATCTTCATCAAAAATTTGAATTTCCTGCTGCGAAAGAATATCTCCGGTATCTGCGCCTTCATCCATAAAGAAGAAAGTAGATGCAGTTGTTTTCAGCCCTAGGCATAGTGCCCAAATAATTGGATGCCTACCCCTATTTGCGGGGATTTTAGCCGGATGAAAGCCTATAACTCCTTTGGGGGCAATCGCCAAAAGCTCTGGGCCTAGCAAATTAGACCAACCAAAACAATATATTACATCAGGCGATGTGTCATTAATGAATTTAATATTATTGGGATGATTAATATCCCTAACTACTTTACAGGGAATATTATAGGTTTCACAGAGGGGTTTCAGGTCTTCAAAGTCGGCATTGAATCCCGAATCGGCTTTTGTAGCCACGCCTACAATATTTGCTCCCGATTCTAACAGTGCTTTTAGGGTAACTAAAGAAAATTTAACTGTTCCAATAAAAAAAATTCTCATGCCTGATCAATATTATAGAATTTCTTTTTTATAATTTTTGATAAATCCACCGATTTAAGAACATCAATTATCATGTCTGAAGCGTTGGCCGTTCCGTAAGGATTGACAACGTTTTTTAAGGAATCGCTAAATTTTAAACTGGTTGCTTTCGTAATTGCTTCAAGAATAGACTTTTCATTAGGTTCACAATCAATTACGCTTTCTGCTTTAACCCTTCCTAATTGTCTGTCTCCAATATTAATAGTTGCCTTTTTAAAAGAAGGCGCTTCCAATAAGCCACTTGATGAATTTCCTATCACAATATGTACATCTGTCTCTTATACACATCTGACGCTGCCGACGAACCACGACATGGGTAGGTGTAGGGGGGGGGGGGGGGGGTAAAAGAGGGGGGGGGGGGGGGGGGGGGGGGGGGGGGGGGGGGGGGGGGGGGGGGGGGGGGGGGGGGGGGGGGGGG
>NZ_JAELUC010000191.1 GCF_016429155.1 Pedobacter sp. ASV12
CCCCCCCCCCCCCCCCCCCCCCCCCCCCCCCCCCCCCCCCCCCCCCCCCCCCCCCCCCCCCCCCCCCCCCCCCCCCCCCCCCCCCCCCCCCCCACCCCCTTTTTAATGATACGGCGACCACCGATATCTACCCATGTCGTGGTTCGTCGGCAGCGTCAGATGTGTATAAGAGACAGATCTCAGGCTGATGTTCTTGAAAGGCATTGTTCAAACTTTTAAAGTCTAAAATATCACCATCGATATGTGTAATTTTTTCGGCCAGTTTTAAAAGGTTAAAATGATCTGATTCATTAGTAGGCGGAAGCGAGTATCACACTACAGTTACCCCAATTTTGTGTAGCCAAAAAGCCAGCCACGACCCTTTAAAGCCAGTATCTCCAGTAATGAGGACTTTTTTCCCCTTAAAAAAATCAAAATTTCCTACCATTTCTTCCAAGGTGCTTTGTTGTTTGCATAAATCTCATTTAGCAATGAGTATTCTCTATAGGTATCCATTGGCTGCCAGAACTGATCGTGGTTAAACTGCATGAGCTCTCCATGTTTCACCATTTTTCTGATCGGATCTTGTTCAAATACAACATCGTCTCCATCTTCAATAAAATCGAACATGTTATAGTTGCAAACAAAATATCCGCCATTAATTCTTCCTTCGGTGGCATTTGGCTTTTCATTAAATTCAGTGATTTGGCCAGTCGGATCCGACATAATCTCTCCAAATCTGCCCGGAGGCCTCACTGCTGTTAAAGTCATTGCTTTGCCACTGGCTTTGTGGAATTCGATGAGTTTATTAATGTCTACGTCACTCAACCCACCGCCATAGGTAAGCATAAACTGCTCGCCCTCTGGAATATATTTCTTTATTTTCTTAATCCTTGCCCCAGTCATTGCATTTTCACCTGTTTCAGCAAACGTAATTTTCCAATCCTTCTCATTATGCTGGTTCATAAAATCAAGCGAATGTTTATCTCCTAAACTAAGGGTAAAGTCAGACGTATTGATCTCATAGTTAACAAAATACTCCTTGATTACATTGCTCTTATAACCTAAACACAAAACAAATTCAGTAAATCCGAATGTAGAATAGTATTTCATGATATGCCATAAGATTGGTTTGTTACCAACAGGAATCATTGGTTTTGGGAGGTTATCGGCCACATCTCGGATTCTTGTTCCTGTCTCTTATACACATCT
>NZ_JAELUC010000192.1 GCF_016429155.1 Pedobacter sp. ASV12
CCCCCCCCCCCCCCCCCCCCCTCCCCCCCCCCCCCACCACCGACACCTACACATGTCGTGGTTCGTCGGCAGCGTCAGATGTGTATAAGAGACAGGTATAAGTACGCCAAGTATGTTGAAGCTTTTGGCAGATCTGGTAAGCATAGGATGGATTGAAAAAAGCGGTACTGGAGCATCTATTGGCGGCAGGAGACCAGATTTATATGCCTTAAGAGATGAAAGAGCGCTGATCATTTGTGTAGATATTGAGTTATTCAGTACCAAAATTGCCGTTCTGGATAACAACTGTAACTTCATTTCGGAGGTTAAAACAGTTTCCTTGCCTATTTCTAAGAACAGAAGCGATTTTTTTTCTGTGCTGGTACCGCTATTGCAGGAATCGATCGAATCTGTTCCTGCTTTCAAAAGCAAAATCATTGGTTGCTATGTGGGCATGCCGGGATTGGTAAACACCGAAAAAGGCGAAAATTATAGTTATCTGATAGATGATCAAGGAAACAGCTCGTTGGCCGAAGCCTTTGAAAAAGCCCTTAGTTTGCCTGTGATTGTGCAAAATGACATGGCAGGATCGACTATTGCCGAGTTTCGACATGGATTGGCCAAAGGGAAGAAAAATACCCTGGTTTTGCTGATGGATTGGGGTGTTGGATTGGGAATTATTATGGATGGCAAGCTGAGAAGGGGCGCTACGGGATTTTCTGGCGAATTTGGGCATATTCCTTTTGTGGAGAATGGTGCCTTATGTTATTGTGGCAAGCATGGTTGCTTAGAAACGATTGCCTCGGGAAATGCCTTGTCAAAAACAGCACGTGAAGGTCTTTTGTTGGGCGAAAAATCGATGCTGAACGAGTTATCGAAAGAAGAACTGGAAAGAATTGAACCTGAAGCCATTATCAACGCGGCAAATCGGGGCGATCAATATGCCATCAGGTTATTGTCGAGCATTGGCGCAAATATGGGGAAAGGAATATCGATCCTGATCCAGTTATTTAATTCAGAACTCATTGTGCTGACGGGTAAAATTGCAAAGGCTAAACAATATATTACCTTACCGATGCAACAATCTATCAATACGTACTGTATGACGCAGATTAGGGAAGAAGTAACGATAGAAAGTTCTGTACTTGGCGAAAATTCAAGACTTTTGGGCTATGCCACCGACGGAATAGACCGCTTTCTGGAGGCTTATTTGATTAAAGCCAAGAAACTAAAGAAGTAGTTACCATATTTGATTTTCTAACGCAAAATTAAAACC
>NZ_JAELUC010000193.1 GCF_016429155.1 Pedobacter sp. ASV12
AGATGTGTATAAGAGACAGTCCCTGGCTACTATCATTCTTAAAGAATCCAAATGGCATTCTTTTATCAGCTGATGGAGCATATTATATTTCTCCTGCAAAGGGTCCTCGAGCACATTAATGAAAATGGGAACGTTAAGTTTAAAATAGGAGATGATATCTTCATGATTAGCTACTCCTTTCGAAAGCTTGCGCAAAATTTCATCTTCAGTAAAATTGCTGGTCCGATCAACCAAAGTCAATACCATATCGAACCCGGTATTTTTTGATTTATCTTGTTTTGCATATTTGATATAGTCACTTGTTATTTTAAATGTCCAGGCGCCTGAAAGCACATCTTCAAAATAGATGATCTTTGTTTTCTGATTAAAAATCCTACTATATAAGGTGATGAAATTATCAACAAATTCATAGGAAGGCTTATAACGGAGAATAGTTACCTTTTTTGCTTTTAAAGCATCGCTTCTAGAAATATCTTCCAAAAACAAAGAATTATACTTGGTATCGTGGCTTACAAAAACCACTTCATCAACATCATTTAGCCTTTGACGAAGCCTTTCAGAAAAAAATTCAAGAATTGATTCCTTATTATTGTTATAAAAGATGTTACCCTGCACAAAATTCTGGTAGCTGTTATTGCTAACCCGGATATTTCCAAACAAATGTGGATTAGCCCGGGAACCACCAAAGCCCATGACCTTGTTAAACTCGAATTGTGCAGATTTCGAAAATGAGAACCTAGGCAAATTGAAGACCAAGTTAGGCGTTCCAAAGTTTGCATTTGTAGAGAACAGGAATTTTTCATCGACTGGCATTTTACCTGAAATATCCGGAAAACAGCTCTCGCATTTTTCGGGAAGATGCAAAGTTGATTCGAGCAGGATAAGCGAATAGGCTCTAACCTGACCAAGTTCAAAGTTGATTTCATCTTGGCTTGCATTTTTCCAACCCATTGAATGGTACAATTGTACTTTATCTTGAGTGGGCAATTTTGCAATATCCTGTAGTTCATCCTTCAAAAAAACAGCAAGCTCTTTGTCGATGATAGTGAAAACATTGAGAAAATCCTTCTTAATATGCTTATCCTTCAGGTCATGCTCTAAAAGATAGCTTTCAATATACTTCCTAAGCTTAAAATAAGTTGCTCCAGAACATGTAATGGGCAATACGATAACAATATGATTC
>NZ_JAELUC010000194.1 GCF_016429155.1 Pedobacter sp. ASV12
GATTCGTATTCTTGATATATGATGCAAAGACCTTCGATCGCTCTTAGAAAGTCATTATAGAATCTTTTTTCCCTAATCGTGTTAACAAGTATATCAACATTATTGGAATTATTTAGAAAGATTATATATGGATTCTGATACTGTTTCCAAACGCATTCAAGCAAACCCCTATGTATCCTTATATTGCGCTCATTTATTTTTAATAGTACCATTTCAAAATCCTCATCTTTATTTATCAGGATTTCCTCTGCCAAATAATCGATATTTTTTTCTATGTTATCATCATAATTGAGCCTTAATCCACTAAAGAAGGTGCATTCCGAATAATCAATCAAAAGGTTAATCAAAAAATCCCATTTTGGCTGAGAGATGTTTAAATCACCGTCTATATCTTTGATTGATATAACCCCTCTATTATGTAAAACTAAATCCATATTGTTCTTCATTTCTTTTTGTATTTCCAAAAATAAAAAGGAGCGGTTGCAGGATATTGAGCCGTGCTTCCATAGGTACTCCCATTGATATTAAATCTAAAAGTAGAATGATAGGTCATGGTTTCAGCTGTCATGTGTGACGGCCCATAATCCCATCTAACCATATTACCCCCTTTTTTAGCTTGTTTCACAGACAATATTGTTCCTCCTTGAGTCGACCTATTTTTATGTAGAGCATCAATTTTATAATTCCCAATTTTAAGGCCTTTTTTGCCAAAAAGCCCATAACCTTCATTCAGCTGAAAGCTGACCGCTTTGTCTACATACCCACCCGCTTTTTTAGTTAAATATGCTTCGGCTAATTGCTCGGTGAGATAGCCAGCAGCATATGCATAGTCATTTTCATCATAATTTGGAATATTCGCAACAATCTCTGCATTTGATTTAGTATTTTTGAGCCAACCATAGATGCCTAGAGTAAAGAGGTTTGCTTCTGTATCCAAGTAACCCTCCCAAGTGAATTGGCTTTTTATAAATTCCCAAGTACCTTTAGCACCGCCGACTATACCATTTAAATATGATTGGCCAAGTGTCTCGTCCTTTTTCTTTTTTTTCTTCTCATCGTCATCATTATTTCCCACATAGGACATCTGTATTTCTCGAAATATGTCTTGAGCCTGTCTCTTATACACATCTGACGCTGCCGACGAACCACGAC
>NZ_JAELUC010000195.1 GCF_016429155.1 Pedobacter sp. ASV12
TGTATAAGAGACAGGATCCTGCCAATCGGTACCACTGCCCAAACTACTAATTTGAGATTGCGTCCATGGCAGTGGCTTTGCCGGATTATTTAATCCTGAAAGATTATCATTTCTAGTCACTTCGTTTTGTAACTGGGCATATTCAGTTGCATCAATCAGTTTTAACTTGTGTCTTAAGTTTGCTACGCCATAGTAGCCATCATAACTTATCTGTGGTTTTCCTGAAGCTTTAGATGTGCCTTTTTTTGTAGTGATCATAATCACACCATTAGCGCCACGCGAGCCATATATTGCAGTAGAAGAAGCATCTTTCAATACGTCTATTGAGGCAATATCATCTACATTTAATTGGGCACTGATATCTTGGGTAATTTGACCATCAATTACATATAGTGGTGCATTACTGCCAGTAATGGAGTTTGTACCCCTTATAGCAATCTTCATGGCTTCGCCAGGTTGGCCAGAGGCTTGGTTTACCTGTACGCCGGCCATTTGCCCCTGTAAGGTTTGTGCAACATTAGATATGCCTTTTGCCTGTGTTATCTTGGCTGATGAAATGGTCGAAACGGAACCCGTAAGATCACGTTGCTTTACAGAACCATAGCCAAGTACAACTACTTCGTTTAATTTAGATTGATCAAGTTGCATATGAACAATCATTAGACTATCTTTTACAATAGCTAACTCCTGACTAACGTAGCCAATAAATGAGAAAACGAGAATCGATTTGGAACTGGGCACTGTTATATTAAACTTGCCTTCTTTATCTGTAATTGCTAAGGGTGTGCCATCTTTTAATTTTACAGTGACCTCTGGCATCGCGATATTTTTCTCATCATAAACCTGTCCTGTTACTTTCACCTCTACCTGCGGAGCATTTGTTGCCAATGGCGTTTCGACAGATATCAGCTGTTTCTTGATAAAAATAGTCTTGTTTACTATTTCATAATCCAACTGTTGATTTTTGAAGCACTCGGCCAAAGCTGCCTCAAAAGGTAGATCTTTTGTTTTTATAGTAATGCTCTTATTCTGGATGTCTTTAGACTCGTAAAAAAAGACATAACCTGTTTGATCGGTAATTATTTTAAGAACCTTCTTTAGGGGCGCATTGATTTCATTGAGACTAATTTTTTGACCAAAGACCTTAGCGCTACATTGTAGAAAGG
>NZ_JAELUC010000196.1 GCF_016429155.1 Pedobacter sp. ASV12
CCCCCCCCCCCCCCCCCCCCCCCCCCCCCCCCCCCCCCCCCCCCCCCCCCCCCCCCCCCCCCCCCCCCCCCCCCCCCCCCCCCCCCCCCCCCCCCCCCCCCCCCCCCCCCTCTTCCCCCCCCCCCCCCCCCCCCACAACCCCCCATGTCGTGGTTCGTCGGCAGCGTCAGATGTGTATAAGAGACAGATTTCATCAATGCGACACGGTAACCCAAATGTATGCATGGGCACACATGCTGCTATTTTCTTACCTGTTACTTTATTATAAGCACCATCATTCCGTACTTCTGCATTAGCAGTTAGAAAATTTTCCAGTGCTTTTGGCGACATGCCTAAAGTGTCCCTATCTACGTCTATAAAAATCGGAGTTGCTCCAATATAACTAATAGCATTTGCTGTAGCTATAAAGGTTAAGGCTTGCGAAATTACTTCTTCATCTCGTTTAACATTTGAAAGAATGAGGGCCATATGTAGTGCATTAGTGCCATTTACAATAGCTATCGCATACTTGCTTCCAGTAATTTCTACCATCATTTCTTCAAACAGATTCACATATGCACCAACAGAAGAAACAAAAGTCGAATCGATTGCATCTAATATATATCTACGCTCGTTACCAATAAATACAGGTTCGTGCAATGCAACAAAATCCTTATTTGGGTACTTGTATTTTATAAAATCTACTACCTCTTTAAACTTATTTGAGTTTGCCATTTTTACATTTTAGCGTCGAGATACTTGCCCGTTTCCTTATGTCCAAAATCAGGAAGCATTTGATGAAACAATTCGAGAATATCTTCTTTTGTCCATTTTCTATCTGCTTTAAATTTCTGTACTTTTTTGCTAAATAGATTTAATTTATCATTTTCAAAATTTAGTTCATTTTTAATAACCCCTAAATTCTCGAACCTATCCATATCCAGTTTTTCATTCGAAGTGAAAAACTCCTCAAAGTCCTTTTCTCCGGTAGTATCACTTTTGGCGAATAGGCAAGGCCATTTTTGCTGTTGAGGCAAGGTATGCATTAGCTCGCGAGCTTCTTCCTCACTATTACACTGATGGGGCTCATAACCAAGGTTTTCGAGGTACTTTACTGCTATATCTGCAAAGCTGATCAAGTGTAAGGCCTCACTTAATTTTGGAAAGAATATATCTCTATTTTC
>NZ_JAELUC010000197.1 GCF_016429155.1 Pedobacter sp. ASV12
AATTAGAGTTGATACGTAAATCCGGAGAAACCCAATCGGTGTTGTTTGCCGATGATAACCTTATTGGCAATAGAAAGATATTAAAATCTGAGTTGCTTCCGGCCTTGATCGAATGGCATGAAGAAACAAAGCCTAATTTATATTTCATGACGCAACTTACCGTCAACTTAGCTGATGATGATGAAATGATGGAGTTGTTGCTTAAGGCCAAATTCAGAAACATATTTATCGGGATCGAAACCCCTGAGGCAGATAGCTTAAAAGCTTCGCTTAAAAATCAAAATCTGAAACGCGACCTGCTAGACAATATTCATAAGCTGCATCAATCGGGATTTACTGTTTTGGGAGGGTTTATCGTAGGCTTTGATACGGATAAGGAGTCGAGTTTTCAAAGCGTAATCGATTTTATCTACGAGGCCGCAATCCCTATCCCCATCGTGAATGTGTTGAAAGCACCACCAGGCACAGCGCTATTTGATAGAATGAAACGTGAAAATAGACTTTCCCGCCATTTTACATTCTCTGAAGGTGAAACCAATATCATCCCGATGATGGGAGCTGAGCGTTTAAAAGATGGGTTTTTAGAAGTGATTTCCAATGTTTACCCTGCTGAACATTCGTATAAAAGGGTAAAAAGGTTTTTGGAAATCCATGAATTTCCAAAAGATGGCGGTGTTAAGGTAAAAGAAAAATACACAGTATCGCAATTATACTATGCTGCAAAAGCAATTGTCAAATTAGCGGTGTTTGATAAAGATGCTAGATATTACCGTGATTTATTGCGATGGACCTATAAAAACAAAAGAAACCATTTATCTTTAGCTGTGATGTATGGAGTAATGATTTATCAGTTGCGAGAAAACCATAATCAAATTGTTTCCAAACTTTTTAAATCGACCAATGTCTTTGAAGGCCACCATGAAGTGCAACCTTTGGAAGAAGCAGTATGAGTTTGCTTATATGATTTGAAGTTAGGAATAAAAAAATGCCAATTACAATTTGTGGTTCGAAAACTATCCTACTGGGTTACGCTCAAATTACTCAAATGATGTAATAAGCCTTAAATCTTCCAATAATTGGTTCGAACCAGACTCTTCTGGGTGTACAAC
>NZ_JAELUC010000198.1 GCF_016429155.1 Pedobacter sp. ASV12
GTTCGTCGGCAGCGTCAGATGTGTATAAGAGACAGCAATATGATGAAAAGCGCTAATGGTTCCCTCAAAAAGGAAATATGCAGACGTTTCTTCAGTAACTACCGATTCACATTGTGTCCAATGATACCAGATAAACCTAGCTCCCTTTTCCATCTGGTCATAATCATCTAACATTACCGTATTGTGAGAAGCTGTGCCCATAAAATATTTGAGATCTTCTGGAGCCGAATTGTATTTGTAGGTACCTGCATCGTGCAATAGATTCTTATTTTTATACCATAGATCAAAATGGAGGTTATCTGCTTGCGCAGGCCTGTCTTTATGGCTACCACATCTTATAAAACTTAAGCTATCCGGTGTTCTGTATAGGTAATATCCACCCTGCTCAAAAGCTGAATGACCTTGGCTTAAGGCTAATCCTTTATGTTCAGGTTTCTTATTTCCATACCACAATGTATCCTCAAATTGCTCGAATTTCCATTCCATTCCCAAAACATTGCTCAAAGCTTCTAGTTGTGGCCTGTAGTCCCTGTAATGGGCATCAGACAATTTGAAGAAAAGGGCACCATCATTATTGCCGTAATTTGGCAACCAGCCAGTGGCCGGATCAAGGTGCTGGATTAAAAAGTTCAAACTGTTCTTGGCCCGCTCATAAACTACTTTATTAAATTGTTCTTGATGCAAATCAGCAATTTTCAGGGCCCAGGTAAGCAATTGCACCACTACCCGATGATAATTCATAGAGAACTGCAAAAAGCTACCATCGGCATATATTTGATAGGCAATTTCTTGTTCAAACCATTTCTTACCATTTTTCTTCCATTTTGAGGCATTTGGAAAACTTGGGAATAGCAGACCGGCTATATATAGAAATAGTGTTTCTGTGATGGCATGATTATTTCTAACCGCTATTCTCGAAAAATTAATATTATGGTAAACATGTTCTACTTGCCAATAGATATAATGTTGTATCCGGCCGAATAAAGCTTCGGTTAGGTTAGGCGAATCTTTATAGTAGTTTAAAGCAAAAATCCAATTCATTAAGCGCAGCGAGATCTCCTGACTACATTTAAAGTTTGGTCCTTTATTAATTTGAGTATGATC
>NZ_JAELUC010000199.1 GCF_016429155.1 Pedobacter sp. ASV12
CCCCCCCCCCCCCCCCCCCCCCCCCCCCCCCCCCCCCCCCCCCCCCCCCCCCCCCCCCCCCCCCCCCCTTTTTTTGTCGTGGTTCGTCGGCAGCGTCAGATGTGTATAAGAGACAGGAAAAACCTTATGCCGTTTTTTCGACCACAGACCATATCAATATTTTGGTGGCTTTTGTGGCTAAATTTTTAACAATCCCCCGACTGATAGCCAGGGCCTCGAATATTCCTGAAGAACAGATTTTGTACGAAAACCTGAAATCGAAATTCTACATGCGCTTTACCAGGCTCAGCTATGGGGTTTATCAGCAAATTATTTGTCAAACTGAAGAAATGAAGCAGTCGCTGGTTAGTTATTATGGCATAGACAGCCGAAAAATGCTTGTCATTCCCAACCCTGTTGTAAAAACGGCCGAACAGCGACAAACCCTTTCTGCAAAAAATAAATATCATTTAATTGTTGTTGCCCGCTTCTCGCCCGAAAAAGGTTTAGATCGGCTTGTTGATATATTGTCGGCATTGCCAGCCCATTACCATTTAAGTTTTGTAGGAATCGGCCTGCTTCGGAAACAAATTGAAAGAAAGGTGAAGTCTTTAAGATTAGTGGATCGGGTTACTTTTTACGGCGAAATCAAAAATGTGCTGCAAGTGCTGACAAAGCATGAGCTCATGGTGCTCAGTTCCCATACCGAAGGATTTCCGAACGTAATTTTAGAAGCCTTATCTGTAGGCTTGCCCGTGGTTACCTTTAAAGTAAGTGGCGTAACCGGCCTCATTAAAAACGGCTTTAATGGCTATGTACTGCCACAGAATGATATAGAAGGTTTCAAAGAAAAAATTATACAGGCCTGTACCCAAACCGAATGGGATCCCGCAAAGATAAAGCAAGATGTTTATCAGAAATATGCCCTTCAAGAAATAAGCAAAGCCTACGAAAAACTGCTCGATTAACCCATCAAAAAAACAAAATATATGTGTGGTATATACGGTTCTACAATACCTTACTCTAACTTAATTGTGCAGAGAAAGATGTACAAGATCAAATTTCGTGGTCAAGAATAGAC
>NZ_JAELUC010000019.1 GCF_016429155.1 Pedobacter sp. ASV12
CCCCCCCCCCCCCCCCCCCCCCCCCCCCCCCCCCCCCCCCCCCCCCCCCCCCCCTTTTCAAGCCGAAGACGGCATACGAGATCATGAGTACTGTCTCGTGGGCTCGGAGATGTGTATAAGAGACAGGGGTAGAACAAACCACCATTTACCAATATGCCTTGAATGCAGGCGTACAAAAATCATTGCTGAACAAGAAGATGAAGCTCAGGTTGAGTGTAGACGATATTTTTCTGACCAACCATTGGGAAGGCAAGCTCCAATATCAGAATGTAAACCTGCAGGTAGTAAACCGCTATACCAGCCGTAGGGCATCGTTTAGTCTCAGCTATAATTTTGGAAACCAGAATGTAAAATCGGCCCGTAACCGCAACACCGCCACCGACGATTTGAAGAATAGGGCCAATTAACCTGAAAAATCATGAAAACCAAAAAACTACTTTACCTAGGTCTCATTATGCCCTTCGTGTTTTGGGTAAGCATGGCCATTGCCGGCGAACTGCACGGCAACTATAATCCCTTTGTGCATACCGTAAGCGAACTGGGTGCCATTGGTGCAAATTCGGAAAGCTTTATGGCCATTGCCATGCTGTGTTGTGCAGTGATGACCCTATGCTTCGTTGTAGGCTTATGGCGTGTTTGCACGGAGATGGAAGTAAGCATTGTGCCTATTTTGGCTACGCCTGCCTGTGCAATCATGTTCGCCTGGACATCCATTTTCCATCTCGGACATCCATGGCATGAGGTAATTGGTTTTGTGCCCTTGTTGCTTTTTATCGGAGCATGGCTAAGCGTGTTGCTTTGGAAGTCACGGCAGCTGCAAAACCTGAGAAAGCTGTCGTTGCTAAGTTTTTTGATGATGGCCTTGATTTTTCTGCGCTTTGTTCCTTCGTTTCAACAGCATTTTCCAGGTCTGGTACAACGTTTTTTTCACCTGGGCTGGTCCATGTGGTTTGTGTCCATGGCCTTCAGCTTTATCAAATTACTCAATGCTAAATATAATTATGTTCCGGCTATTAACGACTAATGTTTAATTATTTAATATTGAAGCGATGAAAACAATAAGCAGATTTAGGTTGGTATTGCTCATCATCGGAGGCTTGCCAGGTATTTTGATGGTGCAAACCATGGTGCAGACTGAAAATACCAGCTTCGTCAAGAGCCAGGATCTTATCTTCGAATTTATAAAGGCGAACAAAAAAATAGCCAAAATAATTGCCTGCGAAAATGGAAGTTTTGCAGCAGAATTGAAACGAATTAAATAAAACAGATATGAAAAGAATATACTTAATGGTAGCCTTGGTTGCGGTATTGGCATCGGGCTGTAAATTTGGTGGCCATGCTGATAGCCAATCGATCAGCATTAGGAACACCAACGAAGGCTACAACTTTCAGGCTTCTTATCCCGAGCGGAAAAGCAAATACGTGGTCGACTACGTTGAGCGCACCTTAAAAGACGACCGTATTTTTGATGCGGCAGAAAAAAAGGATGCCGAAATCGTTTTAGGCGATGGTAGCCGGTTTTACCTGAAGGCTTATCCAGGCTATGTAGAAATCGATTTTAAGAAGAACAAAAACTCATTCACTTCCTACCAAAAGCTAAAAGAGCTGTGTGCAGGTGTAAAAGATACGCTTAAATAAGCCAAAAGCCCCAAAGCAATAGCTTCGGGGCTTTTTTATGAAAAAACTATTTGACCGTATAGTGGTAAACGGCTCTTCCCAGGTTGCCGCTTTTGTCGAGCCCCTCAACTACCACCCTGTAGGTTCCCCTGCCGTCGGCATTGAAAAACTCGAAGCTGGCATTGCCTTTTTCGTCGGTAATTACCTTAGGATTCCAATAAATGGTTGTTCTTAAGTCGTTGCTGTTGATTGGCGCGCCTGGCAGGTATTTTGGCGCATAAAACTCTCTTTCCTTGGCATATCCAGGTGGCGAATAGGTAATGATGTTGGTTTTGGGCAACATGTCCATCAGTTCTTGCTTGCTGATTTTTTTGCCCACAGGTGCCTTCTTGGTGTTGATTACCATTACACCGCGTGTTCCATAAAGACGATCTACGGTTCCCAGGTCATCCTTTAAGAAAATCTCTACCGATTCTACTTCTGCGGCGTTTACGCCATTGATGTCTCTGGCATCAACCGGGTTTCCATTGATGAAAACCTGAACCGGCGTTCGCGATCCCGAGTTGAAATCTCTCGAAACATAAAAATTCTCATTGTCGAAAGTGAGGCCAGTGGCCATTGTTTTCAAACATTGCAGCAACATTGTACAGCCCGAGCTAAAACGGTCGCCACTTAGCAAATGGTCGGGATTTGGACTAAGACCAGAAAGGGTTGCATGGTCGCTATGGCTTGGTTTTTTAATCGGAGCGCCTTTAATCTCTACGGTTTTTAAGGTGCGCAAATACCTGTACTGCTTTTGGCTGTTGTTCAGGTAGGCCGATAGTGTGGTGTCGATATTGGCCACCTCGTCTGCAATGTTGGGGTTTTTGGAAGGCGCAGGAGAGGGAACGCCATCGAGCATGATCATCATATTGGCCGAATTTGCATTGTACTTGGCGCTGATTACCACTTGCGATGAATCGGGAATGTTCAGGTTCTGGAAGTTGAACACGCCCATGTTGGTGGTTACGGTTTCGGCCGAAATCGGTTTTCCGGTTACCATTAAACGCATAGCGCCCTTTCTAATCGGCATACCGGTGCGGTCTCTCAGCGTGCCGGTAATGTTCATGCCTTGTTCTGGCAGCAGATTAACAATCGGATATTCGTCGGCCAGGATGGCTTTGTAAGAAAACCTGCGATAGCCTTGTGTGAGCATGAGCTTGTCTAAGTCAGCCAGTTTTTTCTCATCGGTTTTGATGAAGTAGTAATTTGGTTTTTCGATGTAGCCTTTAAGGTCGGAAGTGAGCAACAGCGAGCTCAAAATGGTGGTTTCGCTATTTTCGTCAACCGGTACTTTTTGTTCGTCGGTTACCGATACCGAAAAATCGCCGGCTACCGGGAGGCTGGCACTTTTGGCGTCGAGCGATATTTTTACTTTTTGGCGAGGCTTGTACAAGGGCAGATCGCTTTTTACGGTCAGGTTAAGGGCATTTGGATGGAGAATAAAAACCAAGCGTTCGCTCAAAGGCTTGCTGTTGGCATCGAACAAAGTAAGCTGCACAATACCCGATGGGAAATTGCCTTTGGGGATTTTGGTAATGATCACCTGGTTTTTGAGTGGCGCCTTGGCTGCATAGTAAACCACGTTCGAGTTTTGGGCCACTACAAAAAAAGTCTTGTCTTTGTTGGCTTCAAAATAAGGCGTATTGGCCAAAATCTTTAAATTAACAAATTCGGTATTCGAATTGATTACCTGCAGGCTAATGCCGCTGGCGCTTGCCTTTGGCAGTTCGTAGATACTGGTAGAGCCATCTTTAAAAGTGGCTTTGGCCTTGTAAACCTTGCCGGCTTCGGGTGTAATGAAAAACGAACCCATGCCTGCAAACGAACTGTTGAAAGCGGTAATCTCGTTGTTTTGGTCGTCGATAATGCTGCCTTTCACGTCGGCACCCAAACCAGAAGCCCTTACGGCCTTAAAGCCAACCTGATTCGGAATGCCTCCAACCAGTTCGCCTCCCTCCGGGAAAAACTGAAAATCGACCGTATTAACGCGCTGCTTCAAATCGAAACTTGCATTGGCGGTTTCTTTTTCGTTAATGCTGAGCGAGGTTATAATATTGCCCTTGGTAATGGGTTCGCCGTTTTTGCTGGTTACACTGATGGTAAGTACGCCGTTTTGGTCGGTAGTGCCCTTGCCTTTGGCAAATACGTCGTAATTAGAATAGACCTGCCAGTTGACCGTTTTGTTGGCATAGGCCTTTTTGGTCATGTCGCGAAATTGGATTTTGGCATTGGTCTTGATGTTTTTGTCGCTCTGCTCGTTGGTAAAGGAAATATTGGTAATGAGTTGCTTGTCAATCGCCTCGCCTATGGGGATGGTTTTGGTAAAGAAATAAGCGTTGTCGAAATTGGCCATCCACAGGGTATAGGCTCTTACATAATAATTGCCCTGTTTGTAGGTGTTCATATTCAGCGGAATATTGCCGTAAGCTACGCTGTTCCTAACCGGCAGCTTAACTGTTTGTACCAGTGAATCCTTGGCCGTCCACAGTTCTACATACACAATCTTGCTCAATGGCGAAGGTACATTCTGTTCGGTAGTTACATAGGCTTTGAACCAAACCGTGTCGGCCACTGCATAATAGGGCTTGTCAAAATGCACATAAACCTTTTCTATAGGTTGTTCGTCGGAAAGTCTTTTGGTTTTGCTAATGATATTGCTAAGGGCCACGCTGTCTTGCTGGGCACTGGCCGATAAATTAAATAGGAAGGTGGAAATCAGGAAGGCGAAAAGGATTTTGGTCAGTTTCATCAATTGTCGTACTTGTTGAATGTTCGCTAATATATTGATTATTGATGGATAGAAACTTATTGTAACTCATCTTTAACATATTTTTACAATAGGACCTGCCTGTGCAGGGTGGCGGATGTAGAGCGGCTGCGTTTGATCAATATTGGTGAAGTTTTCAAAATTTCGAAAGCTTAATCAAAAAAACGGACGACTGTAAACAATCGCCCGCTTTTTTATTGCCAATGGGATAAGCAATTTCTTCGGCAAATCCAAAGTCTGCCTTTTCAGCTATTTTATTTGAATTCGATTACAAAATCTGCAAGTGATTGACGTACTTTTTTCAAGCCCACTAACCAGTCGCCCGTTTCATCGCGGTAGCCCAAAGGCAACATTGTAACGCTGCGCAAATTCTTGGCTCTTAGACCCAGCAATTCGTCAACTTTGGCATTGTCGAAACCCTCCATCGGGGTAGCATCCACTTGAAGCAAGGCCGCTTGTGCAATAGCCATGCCAAAGCCGATGTAGGCCTGACGGGCAGCATGCTGGAAATTGAGTTCGGCTTCGCGGTCAACCAACATCCCTTTTAGGCGAGCAACATAGTCGGCAGTGGCCTCGGCCGGAACGCCGCGCTCTTGGTTGGTTCTGTTAAATACCTCGTCAATGTTCTCATGGGTATAGTTGTCCCAAGCCGCAAAAACCAATAGATGCGACGAGTCTACAATTTGTGATTGGTTAAAGGCGTGTGGCAACAAGGCTTGTTTAAGTTCGGGGTTGGTTACCACGATTACCTTGAATGGCTGCAAGCCGGATGAAGTTGGCGCCAAGCGGGCGGCTTCTAAAATAAGGTCTACTTTTTCTTGCGGTACCGCTTGTCCGTTCATTTTTTTGGTGGCATAGCGCCAGTTCAATGCTTCTATTAATTCCATTGTATTATTCTAATTTTTATGTGATTTTTTAATTGTTGATGTTCATGATAAAGCCCTGTATGGCATCTTGCAGCACTTTTTGCTGCAGTTCATCGGGGGCAGCGGTAAGGTTGATCATGTTGATGGAGCTTAGTCCATGGAGGATCGACCAAAAAGTGTGGAACTTTAAAGTGGTTTGGGGGCTGCATTCGCCTCCCTGCAGCTGTTTGAGGGCAGCAATGATGATGTCGCCAAAGCGGCCAATTTCGGCTATTTCTTTAGCGCGATCACAATTGGGTACGCCCAGGCCAAACATAATCTGGTAGTATTCGCGGTGCGAAAGGGCAAACTCGTAATAAGCTATGGCAATGAGCTTAAGTTGTTGCGCCGGATCGGCCGATTGTGCCTTTGCGGCCAGAGCGGCATCGCCCAAAAGGATAAAGCCATGCCTGATAAAATCCTCCATAATGGCATCCTTGTTTTCGAAATGGTTGTAAACCACGGGCAGGCTGTAGCCTATTACATCGGCAATTTTGCGGATAGAAACCGCAGTCCAGCCCTCTTTGAGCATAATGGCGCGGGCGGCTTCCAAAATGGATTCCTTCTGTTGCTCGCGCTGTTTTAACCGACGTTCTGTAACTGCCATTTAATAAAAAGTTAACACTGTTAGCAAAAGTAGAATGCCTTGTTCAAAACTGAAACATCTAAAATGGTTTATGACCAAAAAATGATAGGAAAAAGGGTGAGGTAAAAACATTTGCTGCCTAATGACGTTTAAATATTATACTATGCAAGCATAATGAATATGCTTGTTCCTAAATTCTCATCGTTATGAAAAAGCTTGTATTGATTGCTACATTATTAGCAGGAGCGTCTCTCTCTACTTTTGCCCAGGAAGGAAGGGGGTTTTACCTTAAGCCAACTGGAAGCTACTTTTTAAAGGTTACCCCGGTAGAATTCCCGAATGTGGGCTCGTTGCAGCCACGTGATTATGTGTTTTCGATCAACCCTTCGTCGGGTGCACAGACGCGGATTTCTGAAAGCACCATAACAGGGTCGTTTGGCCAGGGCTGGCGTGCCGGTTTAACGGGAGGTTTCAGGTTCAATAATGTTGTGGCGGTCGAATTGGGCGTGAATTATTTCCAAAGCGAGAAAAACACCATGGCCAAGCAAACGGGCTACATCGGCAATAACCGCGTATTGGCACTAGAGGCTGTTGGACAGGTTTCGGCATTGGATTTAACTCCGAGCCTGGTTTTCCACTTGCCAACGCAAATGAAATTTAAGCCTTATCTCAAAATGGGAGCGGTAGTTCCCGTATATGGCTACCTAGATATCAATACTACGGCCAGCGACCAAACCGGTACCATTGCCAAAACCGTAAACCCTAACTTTGTGGCCATTGAGCTTACCCGTTCTGAAAGGGTAAAACCTAAGCCAACGCTCGGCTTTATAGGCGCGGCGGGCTTTAATTACCCCATTGGTAAAAACATCAGCTTCTTTAGCGAAATCGAATATCGAAACGTATCGGTAAACAGCGATAGCAAAGAAGTTAAAAGCTTTAACGCTACCGGAACCTTGGCCAACGGAACCAAGGTAAACGTTGGGCTAAACGATTTGCCAACCGCGGTAAGGGAAACCAATTACCACAAAACGCTAACGCCAAGCTCTAATGTAGCGGGTACGGCAAATTACAATCCGAACCAACCCAGCGACGACTTGAAATCCTATATCAACATTGGGGGATTGGGCTTGAACGTGGGCTTGAAAATAGGAATATAGATTGCGCTTTTCCTGACCTGGATTTGCTAACAATAACAAAAAAGCCTCTTCTTGATTTAGATCAGGATGAGGCTTTTTACTTTAACCATTAAGCTAATTGAGCTTGGTTGTTTCGTGTGGCCGTGTTTAGGCTTTTGAATGGCGTAAGCCTGAATGGTTCAACCCAGAACTTCCCACGATTTAATGTTTCAGCTTTGCTTTGAACAGCTTTTCCAGTTTTTCCATTTTGGGTAAGATCACCAGTCGGCAGTAAGGCGCTTCGCCATTTTTCAGGTAATAGTCTTGGTGGTAGTTCTCGGCCACATAAAAAGGCTGGGCCTTGGCAATTTCGGTTACTACTGGTTTGCCAAAGGCATTGGCTTTGTTCAACTCTGCCTTATATTTTTCGGCAATTTCTTTTTGCTCGTTGTTATGGTAAAAAATAACCGAGCGGTATTGGGTGCCCACGTCGGCACCTTGCCTGTTCAGGGTGGTGGCATCGTGGCTTTTCCAGAAAATTTCCAGTAGTTCGTCGTAGCTTATTTTTGCCGGATCGTATTCCATTTCAATAACCTCGGCATGGTTGGTGGTTCCGGTACATACCTCTTCGTAGGTAGGGTTGGCAATATCGCCACCCTCATAGCCCGACTTTACGTTCGATACGCCGTTTAATCGCTGGAATAAAGCTTCGGAGCACCAAAAACAGCCCATGCCAAAAGTGGCTTTCAGGGTTTTTGGTTTTTGGGCGTTTGCATCTTGCATAGATAGGAGGATTAGTGCCATAATGGTTAGGTATTTCATCTGATGAAAATATAATGTACGCAATGTTTAGTAAGTATACGTAAAAGGATGCATTAAAGTTTTTTAAATCAAAAAATGTACTTCTTGCTGACAAAAGCCGGAATTGCGCTGAACTTTCAGATTTGTTAATAACTTAACAAATTGTTTTGTAAATTGTTAGCTGGTAAAAATGGGCAGGTTCAAACTTTATTAACATATCTTTTCTAAATTTAAATATTCATTAAAATTAAAATCATATGTCTACACCGTATATTCCATGCCTAGATTTGGGCACCTACATTAATGGAAACGAGGAGCAACGCAAAAAGTTCTCCGACGAACTGGGAAGAGCCTTCAACGACTCGGGCTTTGTAACCATTACCAACCATGGCGTAAGTCAGGAATTGATTGACAAGCTGTACGAAAACATTAAAGCGGTTTTTGCCCTTCCGGTAGAAACCAAACGCAAATACGAAAAGCCTGAACTGGCCGGCCAGCGTGGCTACACCAGTGCAGGCAAGGAAACTGCAAAAGGCGCTAAAACTGCCGATTTGAAAGAGTTCTGGCAAATTGGCCAGGAAGTATCTGATGGGGATCCGATTAAAAAAGAATATCCTGATAATGAAGTGCTGGAGGAGTTGCCTGAATTTAACCAGGTTACCCGCGAAATTTATGTAAAGCTGGAAGAAAACGGCAAACACCTGTTAAGAGCCATTGCCACTTATTTAGGTTTGCCAATCGATTATTTTGACAAACATGTACACAATGGTAACTCTATTTTAAGGGGTATCCATTATTTTCCTATCGAAAACCCCGATTCGTTGCCTGATGATGCGGTTCGTGCTGGTGCCCATGAGGATATTAACCTGATTACCTTGCTGATTGGTGCCAGTGCCGATGGACTTGAGGTATTGACCAGAAGCAACGAATGGTTGCCAATTAAGGCCCACCATACCGATATTGTGGTAAACGTTGGCGATATGTTGCAACGCTTAACCAATAACAAGCTGAAATCTACCACGCACAGGGTAGTTAATCCGCCAAGAGAGCTGATGAAGACCTCGCGTTTCTCGGTGCCATTCTTCTTGCATCCGCGTTCTGATATGGACTTGACCAGCTTGCCGTCAACCATTGATGCCGAGCACCCGAAAGTGTACAGCGATATGACCGCAGGCGAGTATCTGGATGAGCGCTTGAGAGAAATTGGACTAAAAAAATAATCCATTCAAAAATAAAAAAGGCAGCTGTCTGAATAGTCAGCTGCCTTTTTTTATGGCGTAGATCTTGTGGCTCGACGATGCTAGTTTTGCAACAGGCTTCTAACCGATACTTGCGGAGTTTCGCCTTTGGGTACAATAAAAATAGCATCGCTTTGCAGGGTTTGGCCGGCATCAAAATAATAGCCTGCCACTACGGTCATGGTTTGGCTCACAAATTTGCCGTCTTTGTCTTTGCCCGGATAAGTAACCGTAATCATGTGCGCTTTCATGCCTACGTCTAGCTTTTTCGAAGTTAGCCTGGCACCAGTTGCATTTAAGCAGTTCAGTTCCACAATTTTGCTTTTAAGCGCTGCCGATAAGTCGCTCGCGGAAGCCAACCTGACGTTAAATGATTTTGGGCTGTTGTTTTTTACGGTGGCCACCACTTTGTAGCGGTCAAAGCTTTGGTCTTTTACCTCGATGCTTTCTTTGTTAATAATGTTGAAGGTTACGGAGATGCCGTTGAGGTCTAGGGTTTGGCCATCTTTAAGCTGCTGAGCCTTTGAAGCATTAATAAAGCCCGTAACCAGTAAGGCTAAAATAAAAACAGTCTTTTTCATGAAGGGATGATTTTAAGGGTTGAAAAGGTAGTTGAAGATAAGCGTTTTTTATGATTTTTGCCACGCCTGTCCCAAAGCCTGCAACTTAAATTTCAAAAGCCTTTCTGATTTCGTTGGCATAAGAACGGCTCGATTTTAGCCTGATTTCCTGTGCCCCCTTCATGATAAATACAAAAGCGCCATTAAAGCTTCGCCTGATTTCGGCAACCTGATTGTTGTTGATGATGATGCTCCGGTGTATGCGCATAAAATCTTCGCCCAATTTTTCTTCCAGCGCTTTTAACGTAAAATCGGTAATGTATTTTTTGTGGTCGTTGGTATAGATGAAAACATATTTCTCATCGGCTTCCACGTAATTGATGTCGGCTATTTTGATTAATACAAAACGCTCGCCAATTTGCAGGCTCAGCGTAGTCGCTTTTTTGGCGGGTTCGTTAAACGCAAGTTGCCTGATGGCCTCAAAGTCGTTTTTAATGACGTTTTTCTGTAGTTTCTGAATGGTTTTTGCCAACCGGTCTGCTTCAATGGGCTTTAACAAATAGTCGATGGAGTTTTCTTCAAAAGCCCTAATGGCATATTGATCGTAGGCCGTCGCAAAAATAACGATGGGGTGGAACTCCAATTTGTCGAGCATCTCAAAGCCATTGAGCATGGGCATTTCGATATCCAGGAAAATAACATCGGGCTTTAAGAGGTTGATCAGTTCGGCCCCTTCTTCGCCGTTGGCGGCTTCGCCTATAATGACGATAGCATCGGTATAAGCAGCCAGCAACCTGCGCAGTCGGCTTCTGGCTAGGGGTTCGTCGTCTATGATTAAGGTTTTAAACATGGGCTAAAGGTATTTTAATCTGAACCATTTTTTGAGGACTGTTGATGAGCTCCACTTTGCCATGGGCCCCATAGAGCAGCTGTATTTTGTCGAAAGTGCTTTGCAAGCCATATCCCAACACTAAATCGGAGGCAAAAGGTTGGCCGTTATCGGCTACTTGAATAACCAAATCAGTAACCTCGGCAAAAACATCAACTGCTAAGCGGCCGTTTGCGGCGTTGTATTTGAGGCCGTGTTTTAAGGCATTCTCTACCAAAGGCTGGATCAAAAACCTGGGAATTTTAGTCGTATATAACCCGGCTCCAATGTTGACCTCAAAGGTAACCCTGTTTCCAAAACGTATCTTTTCTATTTCGAGGTAAAGGCTAAGCAATTCGGCTTCTTCCCTAATGCTCACCAGGTTTTCTTGGCTCTGGTTAATGCTGTAACGGAAAAGCTTGGAGAGCTTAATGGTCATTTCTTCGGCCTGATCTGGATTGTCTTTGATAAGGCCTGCAATAGAATTTAAGGCATTATATAAAAAATGCGGATTGATCTTCGCCTGCAGGGCCTCTAGTTCGGCATTCGACCTCAACTCGTTCATTTTATGCAACTCGAGCTCTTTTTGGTTCAGCTTGTTTGCCTGAAGGGCTTTCCGGTAAATGTCTACATAAATGAGCGTACAAACCACCAATACCAAAATTGAATCGAAGAGATAGTCTTTGGTGTGTGGAAACTGGCTTTCCCAGTTGTAAAAATAGCCCAGCACCAAATAGGTCAGTTCTACGGCGATAATCATGCCCGCAAAACTAATCAGGTAATAGATCGTAAAATTGCGCCATACGTTTTCCCAGTTGCGCAATAGCTTGGTAGAGGTAGCAAAATGGACCATGTTGGCAATGGTGAGCGAAATGCTGGTGCTAAAGGTGAGACTGGCAATAAGGTATTCGATAGGTTTTAAGGCATTAGCTATAGCCGATTGCGTAACATAGACCAAAAGTCCAAGCACAAGGCCAATGAGGCCATATTTGATATTGGTTCGCAACCAGCTTTTTCTGCACCGGGTTAACATATTGCAAATTGGCGATTTTTTTAAAGATATTGGGCTAATAATTGTGCAGTTCTTGCCATGCCCCAATTGGGCGATAAATCGTTTGCGGGCTTAAATGCCTCAAATTTTTGTTTGGCCATTTCTAAAATGGGTTTGGCGACGGCCTTTCCGCCTCCAAAATTTTCTGGCGTGTAAAATGTATTCTGTCCCTTGATGAGGTAAATGCGCGGGTTTTCCGGATTAAGCGCCTGTGCTTTTTCCAATGCCGCTTTAGAAGCGGCCACAAAATGGAGACGGTTCATCGGGTCGATAGATACTTTCATGTACTGCACATAACCACGTAAGGCATAAACTTCGTCGTTGCTGCCGGTTATCTTTTCGGCTTTGTCCAGCAATTGAAGCGCAAGGTCGAAAAAAGCATCCTTCTCTTTGGCATTGGCTTCGCTCAAGCCGCCCATCAAGTTGGCATAAGAGGCGTAATACAAAGGCAGCCAAGCCTTGGGCTCGGCATCGGCAATTCTGTTAAACGCGGCAGCCTGGGTAATAAAATCGCTCTTTTCCTGTGCTTTGTTTAGCAGGGCAATCGCATTTTGCATGGCCTTCACATAAGGTGTGTTTTGGGCTTTGGCTAGGGTTGTAAAAGCCAATAAGCTGAATAAAATGATCAGGTTTTTCATCATGATTTGATTTTTGGTAAGTGAGTGGTTTAGTTGTAAAAAGTATTGTCGCCTATGGTGATGATCAGGCCCAGTATGATATTTCTTTTGGTTGAGGGCGTAATGGGCGTCCGGACAGTTCCGTCGGCGGTATAGTTATAGCCGTATATTTGTCGAAGACCCAAAACATTGCCCACATTTACATAAACTACCGCCAGTTGCTTGAACAAGGTGGTGATGTAGTTCGCATTTACGCTGATGTCGTGGTAATTCGGACTTTTATCTGCCAAAAAATGCGGGTTTTTGGGGTTGTAATAGGTCCTTCCGGTGGCAAAAACATAGCCGGCATTAAGCTGGGTCTTGATATCGCCGAAGTATTTTCTGTAAAAGATATTAAAGGTATGTTTAGAGGCAAAGCCTGGTGTGGCCAATGTAGGGTAGTCCAGGTAGTTTCTTTTGGTGTCGAGAAACGAGTAGCCAATGCGGTATTCGGAATCCTTCATGCTTTCTTTGTCCCGCCAAAACAAGTCAAAGCCTTTGGCATAGCCATCTCCGTTGTTGTTGAAAAGGCCATCCGCCGTTTTGATTAAATGGCCATAGGCTTTAAAATAGGCTTCGAATCTGAAGTTATAGCCCGATTTTTTGTATTCGAAATTCCCTACGTAACTGTCGGCGGTTTGGAAATCTAATTTTGAACGCAACAAGTATTCATCGGCTGGCGATTGGAAATAACGGCCATAACCGAGGCCAGCTTGCGTGTAACTGTTCAGTTTATAGGTGCACGAAATTCTTGGAGAGAGGTTGGATTTTGCCAGATAGGAAGAGTATTCGCCCCTTAATCCGGCCCGAATGGCCAATTTTCTGCTCAGGTATAGGTCTGTTTCTGCAAAAACGGCAGACAATTGGTCTTGGTAGCTTCGAGATAGCCCGTTGAGCGATTCTCCCCGATTGGTATAAAATGTTTCAGCCCCAAAACGGATCAAAGATAATTTGCCGACATTGTGTATTGCAACGGCACGCAATTGCAGCAATTGGTCTAAACGCTGTACATTTCCAAGCTGTATTTTGATGTCATCTTTGGTGTAGCTGTAAGCAATGCCGGTTTCTAATCTCCATAACGGCGATAGTGCATCTTGATAAGTGGTATTGAGGTAGGAATTTTTATTGTGTACGACCGCAAAATCATTCATGCTGTTTGGGGTGGCGCGGTTTAGCCCGAGTTTCGAATCGCTGTAGTCCATATAGTATTTGAACATGCCGGTTTCGCCAATGCGGTGCATAAATTGGGCACCTATGGCTGCTGTTGCCGGGGGCTTGATCCAGTCTATTTGCGAGGGGTTTAAGTAAGTATAGTTTGGTTTAAGGTTATAATAGCTGCCTGTTAAAACCAGTCCGCTGTTTTTTAAGTTGATGTTTTGCTGGGCTTCAACACCTACCGAAAGCAAGCGGAGTGTGGTGCTTGTTTTTTCGGGGATGTTATTGGTTTGGAGCGATAAAACAGAAGACAGTGCCTGCCCAAACTGTGCCGCATAGCCACTTGTAGAAAAATCGGTACTCCTAAAGTTGAAAGCCGATAAACGGGCCCGCGATGAGAGCCCCTGCACCTGGGCATTGATGGGATTTTTCATGAGCATGCCATCGATAAAAGTTTTGGTTTCTGCGGTAGAGCCTCCGCGAACCAGCAGGCCGCTTTCGCCAAAAGCCATTTGTGCGCCGGGCAGGGTTTGCATGGCGCCAAAGATATCGGCGGCCATGCCCGGCGTTGTGGCAATATCGAGGGCGTTTAACGAAATTCCTTTTCCCTGAATGCCCGAAACGAAGCTTCCTATGCCAATGGTCACGGTATTCAACGAATTTGATTTTTCGGTTAAGCGGAATTGCAATGAGTCAACAGGTTTGTTTAGATCAACCGTCAGGCTATCGGTTTCGTAACCCATTGCCTTAACCAATAGGGTTTTAAGGCCTCTTTCGCTGGTTGTAAAATGGAATTTTCCCGTACTGTCGGCCGTCGTGCCATCATAGCTGCCCTTAATGCCAACAGAAGCAAAAGGAACGGCTTTATGAGTAATGGTTGTAACATTTCCCTTAATCCTAACTTGAGCGGCCGAGTTGCCAGGTGTCCATAAGGAAATAGGCAAGAAGCTGAGCAAAAAGTAAAGCCTTTGACATTTCATGCCTCAAATTTGGCGCTGAAGAGGCTTTTTGCACAGCGATTTCCGACGAGCGGTTGTTTTTTAGCGACGAGTTGCTGTGGTGTTATAAAAAATCCTGGGGCAGCTTTTCCAGAGCAATGGCGATCTGTATCAGTTGAAACAAGGAAATTTTGGTTTCCCCGCTTTCAAGTTTTTGGTAACTGCCCAGACTTAGCCCTAGTTTATAGGCCATAAAGGCCTGGCTGTATTTCTTCTCCGTTCTAAAACTGTTTATTTTGTGTGGTTTAAATGCCTTCATTTCGTTGGCACTTAGTAATGCGGCATGACGGATGATTTTTAGCTCATTGATCTTTGGTTGTTTTGATTCTAATGGCATAAAAATAAGGTTTAGGTAGAAGGCTGCTGGAGTTTTGCAAAAGCCAACTGACGCTTCAAATTTTCGATTTCGTCATCTTTTGTTTTTAATTTAAGTTCAAGTTCTTCTATCCACTTTGCTTGTTGAAGAATGATTTTCTCGATAAAATTAAATTGCTTATGGTGCTGTAAGACCGTGTCTTTGATAGGGACGTTTTTTTCAGGGCAGTCTAAAAAATCTTCTATTTTTTTTTCCAAAATGATTGCAATCTGGGCCAATCGGTCTAAAGTAATCTTTACATCGCCAGTTTCTATTTTTTGATAGGCGCTTTGGGTGATGCCCAGTTTATTGGCTACAAAGGCTTGAGAATAGCATTTTTCATCTCTATACCTCCGCATAATTCCGCTCTTTATCGTTCTCATCTTTTTCGGTTTAATCAGGTGTTATAAGAATTGACAATCTGCTAGCCGAAAACGGGGGATAAATTCATTCTTTATGCCAATAAAATTATTCCGTTATTTTTTCGCTTTGGGAGCCGGTACTTCTAAATTTAGCTTATCCGTCAGTACATGGTGATTGATAAAGCTTAGCAAACCCGGCTAAAAGAGGTTTGACCAAACTAAAACAACTTTAACGATGAAAAAAATGAATTTGCTCAGCAAAGCTGAAATGAAAATGGTATTAGGTGGAGATGATCCGGGCTCTTTTGAGATAGGAGGCGGCGGTAAGATTTGGATGGCGTGTCGTACGGCGGATGGCAGTTTGATCGACGATTCGTTCGAGGTATCTGATTGCAGTCCTTCCAATTGGGACGGCTATTGTGCGAATAAAAGTGGTTATAATAAAAAAACATCAACCTGCGGCGGTATTGGAGGCGGGTAATTTCAACAATATCAACTTCTATTGCAGGCCAATTTATAGCATAATAAATGCTATAAATTGGCCATTTTGATTTTTATTAGTTGTTTCCTTTGTCGATAGCCCTGTTGATGGCATCCTGAATACGCGGACGGATGTTCATTTTCAAGAGGTTGTCTGAAACCTGTGGGTTTACGCGGTTAGACAAAAAGATGTAAACCAACCCTCTCGATGGGTCAACCCAAACCCCGATTCCGGTATAACCCGTATGTCCAAAAGTTTGCGACGAAGCTAATTCTGACGGATATTTTTTGCTCAAGTCTGGATCCCAACGATCAAAGCCAAGGCCCCTGCGGCTCACATTAGACTGTTTACTGGTAAAGGTTTCTACAGTTTGAGGCTTAAAGTACTGTTCGCCACCATAAGTTCCCTTATTGAGCAATAACTGATAAAAGATGGCCAAATCGTTGGCATTGGCAAATAAACCGGCATGGCCAGAAACACCGCCAGCCAAGGCGGCGCCCTGATCGTGTACATAGCCTTCTAGAAGCGTCTTTCTAAAAACCTTGTCGTCTTCTGTAGGCACAATCAGGTCTTTGCTGAAACGGTTTCTCGGCAAAAATCCGGCAGTGTGCATGCCCAATGGCGTGTAAAAGTTGTCGAGCGCATATTTGTCCAAAGGTTCTTCGGTAATGTGTTCTACAATATCCTTCATAACGTACATGCTGATGTCGCTGTATACGTAAGCGCCACGGGTTTTAATGGGCGAGTTGAGCATCTTCGGCCACATGAAATCGCTAAAAAATCCCTTTTTGATGTAATAATTGTCTGCCACTTTGGTCGGATAGGCGGCCGAAGAGTCGCGGCTATAATCGCCTTCTTTAATAAAATTATGAAAAGGGATGTAAGGAATAAAGCCGGCCTGGTGCAGCATTACCTCGCGCACGTTGATGTTTTCCATCGGCGTATTGCGTGCTTTCGGAATGTAATAGCCAATATTGGTGTCGAGCTTTAATTTGTTTTCCTCAACCAAACGCATGACGCTGGGCGTGGTGGCAGTGGTTTTGGTTACCGACGCCAAATCGAATATATCGGTAACTTTATCGGGCATAGCGTTGGCATAGGTATGAAAACCGTAGGCTTTGTTGTAAATAACCTTGCCATCTTTGGCTACCAGTACTACCAGCCCAGGCGTTGCCTTGCCGGCAATGGCTTCGGCCGCAATCCTGTCTATTTCCATCAGGTTTTCGGTATTTACGCCGGCATCTTCGGGTACGGTATACTTTAGGCGGGTAACCGTGGTTTTAAAGCCTGAACCTTGGGTGTATTTGCCAGAATAGGTTTTGGCCAACACTTGTTCGGCGGCTATGCCTCCAAAAATTACTTGCGGGGCAATCATGGCAGCTTCGGCACTTTGTTGTGGGCTCCATACAATGGGCGAGCTTAGGTTGTCGAACGCCGATAGGTTTTTGCCGTCGCCAAACAGTACCAATACCAGTTCTTTGTGTTTAGCCACATTGCTGATGAAATTGAGGTAGCGACCATTGCTGGCCATTTGGTCGGTTAGGCCAATAATTACCGTGCTAAAATATTTAAGATCATCTTCCAGGTCGTTTAGGGTAGCAGAGTCTTTGTATTTTTCGGCATTAAGCGATTTGACATCGGCATATTTGTTGAGCAGGCTGTCGAACGGCGCTTGGTAAACGAAGCCAAGGTTTACCGAAGCAATTTTTTTTTCGGCCAGTTTGGTTAGGGGAATAAATCCCTGCTGATTGTTTAAAAGAACATCGCTTTTGGCAATGGCATTGATGTTTTTAAGTCTGTTTTCGTTCTGTTTATGGTCTTGGGCGCATGCGCTCAACGTAAAAACGGTAGCTAGGCAAATGGCAATTACGCCAGCCAGGTTATTTCTCATATACTTTTTCTCCATTCAGGTAGGTCTTTAACACTTTGTTGTCTAAAATCTGATGTGGCGTGGCCTTCATTATGTCTTTATCCATCAAGACAAAATCGGCCAATTTGCCCACTTCCAAGCTTCCTTTTTCTTTTTCTTCGAAATTGGCTTTGGCGGCCCAGATGGTCATGCCTCGCAAAGCTTCTTCTGGTGTAAGGGCATTTTCCATCTGGAATCCTCCGGTTGGATAGTCTTTGCTGTCTTTTCGGATGGTTGCGGCATAAAAAGTAAGCATCGGGTTAATCTGTTCAACCGGAAAGTCGGTGCCCAATGGTATCCAACCATTTTGGGCCATCAATTGTTTGTAGGCATAGGCACCTTTTATTCTTTCGTGGCCTAAACGGTCGGCTGCCCAGTACATATCTGAAGTGGCATGTGTAGGCTGTACAGAAGGTATAACACTGGTTTTGCCAAACAGAGCAAAATCGCTCGGAGCTACTACTTGTGCATGTTCAATGCGCCAGCGTTTATCGTTTTTGCCTCCAAGTACCTCGTTATAGATTTTTAAGATGCTGCGGTTGGCCGAATCGCCGATGGCGTGGGTGCACATCTGAAAGTTATGCTGGTTTATTTTTTGGGCTACCTCTTGAAAGTGCTTGATGTCGCTCAGCAAAAAACCCGATTTTTTGGGCATATCGGTGTAAGGATGCAATAAGCAGGCGCCTCTCGAGCCCAATGCACCATCGGCATAAACCTTAAAGGCACGTACATTGAGCCGGTCGGTTTTTATGGCGCCTCGTTTAAACAGGTATTCGAAGTTTTTCTCGGCATCGGAAAGCATCACATACAAACGCATTTTTAGGCTTTTATCGGCCTGCAGCTTTTCGATAAACTCAACGGCATCGTAATCCAGTCCGCAGTCGTCTATGGTAGTGAGGCCTACAGCAAAGCAGTTTTTTTGTGCGTCCAGTAGCATTTTTTTGGTTTGAATTGAATCTGGCGAAGGTACTTTGCTGGCTACGAGTTCAACCGCATTGTCGATGAGCAAACCGGTTAGCTTACCGTCTTTTTCTACAATATCGCCTCCGGTTAAGGTAAATGATTTGGTGATGCCCGCCTCGCTCAATGCAATATCATTGGCAACAGCGGCATGGCCATCTATCCGTTCCAATAGCACGGGCCTGTTCGGGAAAAGCTGGTCTAGTTTTTCCCTGGTCGGAAACTGTTTGTCGGGCCAGTCGTTTTGGTCCCAGCCACGTCCGGTAAGCCAGCCCTCGGGATGGGTTTTGGCAAATTCGCTCAGCCTGTCTAAAACTTCCTCCCAGCTATTGGTGCCTCGCAAGTCGGCCGTTTGCAAACTCTGGCCATAGCCGAAAAAGTGGGCGTGGGCATCGATAAAGCCAGGATAAATGGCTTTACCTTGTGCGTCAAGCTCCTCTTTGGCCTCATATTGGCCTTTGATGGTGGCATTTTTGCCCAGTTGTATAATCTTGCCATCCTTAATCGCCATGGCCTCCTCGATGTCAAATTTGTTGTTAACGGTATAGATTTTGGCATTGTAGACAATCAAATCTGCCCTTGGCTTGCTGCAACTGCAAAAAACAGCCAATAAAAGGAGTAGGGATAAAATCTTTTTCATCTGTGTGTTGGTTTCTTTTGATGGCAATGAAACTGGCGTAGAGACCTTTTAAAATCCTGCTGGTTTGTTTGATCCTTTCACCTTTCATGCACCATGATGGTTTCATGCTTTAAAGATATAAAAAGCTTGTGATTTTTGCCCCGGTTCAACCCACTTCTTTAAAACCCGGCAACGGCCAACAAACCAATGAGCTCATGGGCCATTGAACCACATAGTTAAGTCATTTAGTATCAGTATTGTGAAAACAGGCTTATGGATAAGGCTTATTTTCGCTAAATTAGCACCTTTACACAACCATAATAGATGTCTGATATTATTCAACTTTTACCCGACAGTGTTGCCAACCAGATTGCGGCAGGTGAGGTGGTACAGCGACCGGCTTCGGCGGTAAAAGAGCTTTTAGAAAATGCCATAGATGCAGGGGCAGACAAGATACAGCTGATTGTAAAAGATGCAGGCAAGGCCCTGATCCAAGTGATAGATAACGGCTGCGGCATGAGCATTAGCGATGCGCGCCTCTGTTTTGAACGCCATGCCACTTCGAAAGTGCGCAAGGCCGAAGATTTGTTTGCCATTCGTACCATGGGTTTTAGGGGCGAGGCGATGGCTTCTATTGCCGCCATTGCGCAGGTTGAAATGAAAACCAAACGCCATGAAGACGAAGTAGGTACCCTAATTCAGATCGAAGGTTCGACTTTTATCAAACAAGAACCAACTGGTTGCCCTAACGGAACCAGTATCGCCGTCAAAAACCTGTTTTATAACATTCCGGCACGAAGAAATTTTTTGAAGAGCAATCCGGCCGAGATGCGCCACATCATCGACGAATTTCAGCGGGTTGCGCTAGCCAGGCCCCATATTGCCTTTAGTTTGCACCACGATGGGGTAGAGATTTATCGCCTGCCGGCCTCGGGCATGAAACAGCGCATCGTGCATTTGCTGGGCAATAACTACAATGAGCGCTTAATTCCGGTAGAAGAAGAAACCACCATTATTAACCTCAAAGGCTTTATCGGCAAGCCCCAATTTGCCAAAAAAACAAGGGGCGAACAGTTCTTTTTTGTAAATGAGCGCTTTATCAAAGACGGTTATTTGAACCATGCCATTAACCGGGCCTACGAAGAACTGTTGCCCGATGATAACTTTCCTTTGTATGTGCTATTCATCGATATCGATCCGGCAAAAATTGATGTGAACGTGCATCCTACCAAAACCGAGATCAAGTATGTGGATGAAAAATCCATCTATGCCATTATCCATTCGGCGGTAAAAAGATCACTGGGCAAGTTCAATATCAGTCCAACCATCGATTTTGACCAGGAAACGGGCTTTAGCAACATGATCAGCCCCATTGCACCCGAAGATATTGTGCCTCCGAGCATTTCTTTTAACCCCGATTTTAATCCTTTTGCCCAAAGCAAGCCGGCCAGTTCGGGCAGTTTTGCCTCAAGAAGCCCCGTGTCGCATGCGCCTAGCGCCAAGAATTGGGGTTCGTTGTACGAGGTGGTACAGCACCAGCAGCCTGAACAGGCGAGCATCGACTTGGGCAGCTCGCCCCGCGACGAACAGTTTGAGCCTGTGCAGAAACAATTTATGCAGATCCATAACCGTTATATTGTTTCGCAGATCAAATCTGGCATTATGCTCATCGACCAGCAGGCGGCGCACGAACGTATTTTATACGAAAGGTTTTTGCTGCACCTGGAAGACCGCAAGGGCGCCTCGCAACAAAGCCTGTTTCCACAAACGGTAACTTTGAGTGCCAACGATTACGAATTGGCCAAAGGCCTGCTCGACGATATCAAGAGCCTGGGTTTTGAAGTGCGCGAGTTTGGTAAAAATACCCTGGTTATCGAAGGCATTCCGGTCGATTTGGGCAGCAGCAACATCAACGAAACCGAGCTGTTTGAATGCCTAATAGAAGGCTTTAAAAATTCGCAGCAAGAACTTAAATTAGACAAGCGCGATGCCTTGGCCCGAAGCATGGCCCGTAACAGCGCCATTAAAAGCGGTACGGTATTGAGCCAACAGGAAATGAATGCGCTGATTGAAGAACTTTTTGCCTGTAAAACTCCTAACTTTAGCATTGGTGGCCGGCCGGTAATCCAAACCATTACCTTGGCCGAGCTGATCCAAAAATTTGAAAAGTAATTTTATGAATAACTTAAATATTCCTCCGGTAGTCAAAAACCTGCTCATTATCAATATCATTTTCTTTGCAGCCACTTGGTTTCAGCGAGAATTTATGGTTGAAAATCTATCTGTTTTTTATTTTAACTCTCCATTCTTTAAGATTTGGCAACCCATTACCTATATGTTTATGCATGGAGGGTTGGCGCACATCTTCTTCAATATGTTTGCCCTCTACTCGTTCGGCAGTATTTTAGAAGCGCATTGGGGAGGCAAACGTTTCATTAATTTTTATCTGATTACCGGCCTGGGCGCTTTGGCGCTGCAATGGGCGGTACAGGCTTTTGAGGTTTACCAGATTACAGGTAGCCCAATCAATAATCTTTACGGCCTGAATATTACCGATTTGGCAGCGGCTACAAAATTAAGGGATATCTATTCAACCCCGATGCTAGGGGCCTCTGGCGCTATTTTTGGCTTGTTGGTTGCTTTTGGCATGCTTTATCCAAATGTTGAATTATATATCATGTTTATTCCGGTTCCGGTGAAGGCCAAATATATTATTCCGATTTATATCGTTATAGAATTGTTTTTGGGCTTCAGTCAGTTTAAAGGCGATTCGGTGGCGCACTTTGCCCATTTGGGTGGAGCCCTGATCGGCTATATCTTGGTTAAGCTTTGGAAGAACAAGAATACCTTTTACGACTATTATGAATAACAATATTTGGTACGATTTAAAGCTGAAGTTTTTGAGGTCAGGTAGCCCTGCTATGGCCTATATAGGGCTCAATGTGCTTATTTTTGTAGTGGTTGGCCTGGCAGGTTTAGTTTGTTTTTTGGCGGGACAAAGAGGTTTGGTTGATGGACTGGTATACCAATACCTGGCCTTCCCGTCAAGTCCTGAACTATGGCTGAGCCGGTTTTATACCCTCATTACCTATCAGTTTTTTCACGATGGTTTTCTGCACCTCCTGTTCAATATGCTTTGGCTGTATTGGATGGGGCAGCTGCTGCTCGATTTTATCAAGCCCCGGCAATTCCATGTCATTTATTTGGGTGGTGGTATTGCAGGTGCTATCTTTTTTGCACTTATTTTTAACTTCATTCCTGCTTTTAAGGAATTTGTCGGCATTCCGCTCGTTGGCGCATCGGCCTGCGTAATGGCGGTAATGGCGGCTTTGGCCACGTTGATACCCAACTACGAAATCCGCTTGTTGTTTATCGGCAATGTCAGAATGAAATACTTGTTGCTAGCCTACATCGTTTTAGACCTGATTGGTACAGCCGATGGCAACGCCGGTGGCAGTTTGGCCCATTTGGGCGGCGCCTTGTTTGGCTTTGTTTATATCAAACTGCTGCAAAACGGCTACGATATGAGCACGGTTTTTAAGCGCAGGCCAAAGCTGAAAGTGGTTCGGAACGAAAATGTAAAGCAAAATACAAGCCATATCAACCAAAACGAAATCGATGCCATTTTGGATAAGATCTCTAAAAGCGGTTACGATAAATTGAGCAAAGAAGAAAAAGAAACGCTGTTCAAGGCCAGCAAAAATTGATGAAGAAGAAGTTTACCTTTCTCGATAAGTTGTTGCTGTTGATCAGTGCTGTACTGGTTATCGGCCTGGTCTGTGGTATTTTGGCCGGTCAAAACGATCCAAGGCAACATATCTTACTGGCCTTTTTCGGGTTGGCTTATCCTTTCTTTTTGTTGGGTAATGTAATGATGCTGGTGTGGTGGGTGTTGCGCCGGCGCTGGATATTAAGCTTGGTTACAGTGGTGGTAATTTGCAGTGGCTGGCATACGCTTATTGCTACCTTCGGACTTTTTGGCAAAGTGGGTGCCAACCAAAAAGAAGAAGCCGGCTTGGTGCGGATGATGACTTACAACGTGCACAATTTTAAGCCCTATGGCGAAGAGATTACGCAAGGGATAAAAGCCAAGATGCTCGATGTAGTGAAGACCCAAAATCCCGACATCATTTGTTTCCAGGAATTTTATACCCGCTACAAAGGACCTTTTGATACGGTTGATAGCCTGATGAAAATGCTCAACACCCAGTATTATTATTTTCAGCCTACCATGAAAAGCCAATCGGAGGCTATTGGATTGGCTATTTTTTCTAAATATCCCATCAAAAACAAGGGTCAGATTATTTTCGAGCCAAATGCAGGCAACGAGAGCATCTACCTCGACCTGGATGTGAACGGCCAAACCATCAGGGTTTATAACATCCATCTGCAATCGATCTCTTTCGAAAAAGAAGATTATACCTATTTAGAAAAGGTAAAGGAAATGGATCCGCAGATGAATCCTTCTAAGCGCATTGTACGCATGTTGAGGAGCGCATTCAAAAAGCGCAGCGAGCAGGTAGGTATCATGAAGGCCCACATGCGTACCTGTACGGTTCCTTACATTATTGCCGGCGACTTTAACGACACGCCCGCTTCTTATGCGGTAACCCAAATGACCGATTCGCTGAACAATGCCTTCATCAAACAGGGAAGAGGCTTGGGGCGCACTTATAATGGCAAATTCCCGAACTTTCAAATCGATTATATTGCCACCACAAAAGACTTTGAAGTGGTTAATTACCATATTGTTGAAGCAAAATTGTCAGACCATTTTCCTGTTCGCAGCGACCTGCGTTTAAAAAGCAAGCCTTAAACGGTTTTTATTTACATTTGCAGCATGATACAAGATCTCCAATTATACAATACCCTTTCTCGAAAAAAAGAAGTATTCGAACCGCTAAATGCACCACATGTGGGCATGTACGTGTGCGGGCCAACCGTTTACAGCGATGTGCATTTGGGCAATTGTAGAACTTTTATCTCGTTCGACCTTATTTTCAGGTACCTGAAATACAGCGGCTACAAAGTTCGCTACGTAAGGAATATTACGGATGCCGGCCACTTGGAAGGCGATAGGGACGAGGGCGATGATAAATTTGCAAAGCGCGCCAAGCTTGAGCAGTTGGAGCCGATGGAAATTGTACAGAAATATACGTTGGGTTTCCACGAAGTGTTGCGCATGTTCAATACCCTGCCGCCAAGCATCGAGCCTACCGCAACCGGTCATATCATCGAGCAGATTGAAATGATCAAAGTCATCATGGATAACGGCTATGCCTATGAGGTAGATGGCACCATTTATTTCGATGTAGAAAAGTACAGCAAAAAATACAACTATACCATTTTAACCAATCGCAACCTCGACGACCTGTTGGCCAATACCAGAGAACTGGATGGCCAGGGCGATAAGCACGGCCGATTGGATTTTGCCTTGTGGATCAAAGCCAAGCCCGAAACCCTGATGCAGTGGGCATCGCCATGGGGCATGGGCTTTCCGGGTTGGCACATCGAGTGTTCGGCCATGAGCGCCAAATACCTGGGCAGCGAATTCGATATCCACGGGGGAGGCATGGATTTGGCCGCTACGCACCATACCAACGAAATTGCACAGTCTGAAGCCTGTAGCCATCACCAGCCAGCTAAATATTGGATGCATACCAATATGCTAACGGTTAATGGCACCCGGATGTCTAAATCGGCAGGTAACGGCTTTTTGCCAGGAGAGCTGTTTACGGGCAGCCATCCCTTGCTTAAAAAAGGCTATAGCCCCATGACGGTGAAGTTCTTTATGCTGCAGGCTCATTACCGAAGCACCTTGGATTTTTCTAACGATGCGTTGGATGCTTCAGAAAAGGGCTTCAAGCGCATGATGAATGCCATCGCCCTTTTGCCAAAGCTGGTAGCCAGCGAACAGAGCGATGTAGCCATCGAACCGATCCGCATCAACTGTATCAATGCCATGAACGATGATTTCAACAGTCCGGTAGTTATTGCCGAACTTTTTGAAGCTGTTCGCATCATCAATACGGTTTACGACGGCAGCGCCAAGATTTCGGCCACCGAACTTGAGGCCCTGAAAAAGCTGATGGATGATTTTGTAACCGATATTTTTGGACTGAAAGACGAAGACACCAGCAACGGCGAGTTTAATGAGGTGTTGGATATGGTGATTAACTTGCGCAAAGAAGCCAAAGAAAATAAAGATTATGCCACTTCTGATATGATCAGGGTAGGCTTGCAAAAAATAGGCATCCAGTTAAAAGACAGCAAAGAAGGAACCACCTGGAGCAAGGTTTAGGTTGGAAGTAGATGGTGTAGTCCGCAGTCTTTTGGCTTTAGTCTTTGCTATTTAATATAAAAAAGAATTTCATGATCAAAAAGTATTTACCGCTAGCCCTGATTGCACTTGCCGTGTTAGCGGCCTGCAATAACAACAAGCCAGGTGCAACAACCGACCAGCCCGCACAAGAAGTGAAGCTTGTGTCGCCAGATTTTAATGCCGACAGTGCTTTGGCCTACACCAAGGCCCAGGTTGATTTTGGCCCTCGCATTCCCTCAACCAAAGCCCACGCCGCGTGTGCCGATTATTTGGTGAAGCAATTCAAATCTTTTGGCGGACAAGTGTTTGTACAAGAAGGTGCCACCAAAACCTACGACGGCAAGAGCCATCAGCTAAAAAATATCATCGCGGCTTTTTATCCAGAGAAAAAACAGCGGGTATTGATCACCGCACACTGGGACGCACGCCCATTTTCGGACCAGGATCCCGATGCCAATATGCACGATAAACCTTTTGACGCCGCCAACGACGGCGCCAGCGGCGTGGCTGTGATGTTGGAAATGGCCCGACAACTGCAACAAAAACAGCCCAATGTAGGGGTTGATTTTATTTTATGGGATATTGAAGATTATGGCAAGGCCAATGACGAATCGGTAAACGAAACCACTTGGTGCCTAGGCTCGCAATATTGGGTTAAAAATCAGCCTGTAAAAGGTTACAAGCCACTTTATGCCATCAACCTAGATATGGTAGGCGGTAGCAACGCCCAATTTACGCAAGACGAGGTTTCTAGAAAATATGCACCACAAATTGTGAAGAAAGTATGGGATATCGGCAATGAAATCGGCTATTCGGCCTATTTTGTCAATGTGCCTTCAGGCAACTTGATCGACGACCATTTTTGGGTAAACCAAGCGGGTATTCCTTGTATTGATGTAATCCATTACTCAGATGCCACTGGTTTTTACATGAACTGGCATACGCAGCTCGATAACCTGAACAACATTGACAAGAACACCTTGAAAGCGGTGGGGCAAACCATGCTGGAGACCATCTATCGCGAGCAACCCGTTAGTTAATGTGTAATTGTGGAATACTTTTTGGCCGGTGTTTACGCCCAAATCTTATATTCGCGCTACCATATTAAAATTAATCATGAAGAAAATCATTTACACCGCTTTACTGGCCACTTTGAGCGTAGGTGCTTATGCACAAAAATCAGATGGAACAACAAAATCGTTGGTTAATGCCGAAAAAGCATTTGCCGAAGATGCGGCTAAAGAAGGCGCAAATGCAGCTTTTCTAAAATATACGGCAGCAGATGCCCTGGTATTTAGGCCAAACCCTACCAATGCCAAAAAATTCTATGCCACAGCAACCGACATGAAATCGTTGAGCTGGACGCCAACAACCGCCCGTGTATCGAGAAGCGGCGATTGGGGCTTTACCAGCGGTGCCTATGTCATTAATGGCGAACAAAAATCGTATGGCCATTACCTTTCGGTTTGGAGAGCCAAAAACGGAAAATGGGAACTCATTCTCGACCTTGGAGCCGAAACCAACAGGCCTTTAAACAAGGCAGTTGCCAATTTTGTAGAGCCTAAAGATCATTTTACGCCAAAATTCGCAACAGAAAAAGAGCTGAAAGCAGGCAGGGATGTGATTTTAACAACCGAAAAAACATTAAATGCTACCTTGAAGTCTTATGGACCAAGCGCTTTTGCAGGTTTCTTGAATAAAGATGCGCAATTGTTGTTCCCAGGTACAGAAACCATTACCGGTAAAGAAAGCATCCAGGCCTTCAACAACCGTATGGTAGACAAAATCAACTTGAAAACTACGGCTGCCGATAAGGCATTGGGTGGCGATTTGGCTTATACTTATGGTGTGGCCACTATCGACTACAAAACCGATTTGCGCGAAAGCTTTAATTACCTGTTTATTTGGGAACGCCAGAGCGATGGCAATTGGAATATCATGACCCAAATATTTACCTTGGCCGAACGTTAACCAAACCAACCAAATATAAACCTTCAAGGATTCTGGCTATGCTGGGATCCTTTTTTGTTTAGTGGCTAAAGGTCTTTTGGCTTGAGCCTGTTCCCTGCTCGCCATTTCAAAAACTGGCTTCATTATTGCTCGAAAATGGACATGAAAAAACACCTACTTTTCTTGATTTTTTGCTCGATTTCATTAACCGCCTTGGCACAAAAAAAATTCGATGTGCAAGGACACCGCGGCGCGCGTGGCATCATGCCCGAAAATACCATCCCCGGAATGATCAAAGGCCTCGAGCTGGGTGCCACCACGCTCGAAATGGAGATCGTCATTTCTAAAGACAGACAGGCTGTTGTTTCGCAGGAGCCCTATTTTAACTTCGAGTTTAGCCTAACCCCCGATGGCAAGCCGATTACCTTGAAAGACCAGAAAAAATATAATATCTACCAGATGAATTACGAAGAAGTAAAGAAATTTGATGTCGGCAGCAAAATCCATCCACGCTTTCCTGGTCAGCAGAAAATAGCGGCTTACAAACCCCTGTTGGGCGAACTGCTGGATTCGGTAGAAAACTACGTCAAACAGAAGAAATTGCCTAAGCCCGATTATAACATCGAAACCAAGCTGATCCGCAATGGCGATGGCGAATTTCAGCCAAGCCCGGAAGAATTTGTAGATATCATCATGGGTATTGTCAAGGAAAGAAAGCTGGAAAAAAGGGTGATCATCCAATCATTCGATATGCGTTCTTTAAAATACCTGCACCAGAAATATCCGAAAATGCGCACTTCATTGGGCATCGACGAGAAGGAGGATTTTGAGAATAACATCAAGGAGTTGGGCTTTAAACCAACCATTTATAGCCCCTATTCGGTGTTGGTGGGTAAGAATCTGGTTGATAAATGCCATGCCGCTGGAGTGAAGATTATTCCATGGACGGTTAATTCGGTAGCTGATATAGAATACCTCATGAATTTGGGGGTTGACGGCATTGTAACCGACTATCCAAATTTAATGGGACAGCTTAATCGTAACAATTAATTAAACTTGGTGAAAGCTTTATCGCAGCGTGAAAAAAATTAAGGCAATACAGAGACAAAAAAGCATTTTTGGCGGCAAGGTAACCACAACCGATTACCACCAATAATTTAGACTGGAAACTATAGTTGCGATTGGATCGTGGTAGTCTTGGGCTTATTGTTGAACATGATCGCTACCAATACGCAGATGAGCAGCAAATTATATTCTACGCCGTTTCGCCCGCCACCAACCACAAACCAGCCCTCTTTAAAATGAACAAGTATAATGCCCATCACAAGTATAGCAATGGTGAGCAAAGCGGCAGGCTTTACCCACTTGTTGGCCACTAAAAGGATGGCACAAGCCACATGCGACAATTTGATGGCCCAAGCCAAGGGTACGCCCACGGGCGCAAAGCCGATCTGGTTTAAATAGTCCTGTCCGAAACTATGGATTCCACCATCGAACATGCCGGGCAAGGCATGTGTAAGCAAAATGACGGCAATGGCGATATGGAGGATAAAAATGCTGTTCTTCATGCAGGATTTAAAAGGTTATCCTGATTAAGGTACCCAAATAATTTCTCTATGCAGCAAACCGAGAACAGCTTGGTGATTTTCGCATAGGCGGGCTTAGAACTTATTCATTTTTCTGCTATTTAGCCATGAAAAAACTTCCCGAATAGATAGATCAGGAATAAGATAAGTAAATGAATAATAGGCAAAATAGCCGTATAAAATAAAATAGCTAGCGAACCTCCATACCTAAAGTTCTCTTCATCCGCAAAAACAGAAGCCAAGTATAAGAAATATACAATATATATGATGAGGTTAACCGTATAGAACTTTCGCTTCTTAGCTCTTATTAAACCAAATAGCAAAACTCCGATAGTAAGCAAATGTATGATATAAACCAATGTAAATTCCTTGTGAAACATGTCGTTTAGTTTTTTATTTGCTTTACTGTAGAAAAGATTCTTAATGCCATTTCTTGCTCTTTGTGACTTAAATGATGTGCCACTAGGCTTAAGCTCCTTTTGCTATTGAGCCTGCTAAGGTATATACCGGTAATTCCTTTTTTGGGGTCTTTGGCATAAACTATTTTTCTGTATATCTTATTAAGGGTGTCAGTTTTAAAGTAATGGGCTTTGGTATCTTTTGGCAAATAAATTGGGAAGTTGAAAATATTTTTTTTGTGTCGGCAACGTGCTATATAATCGCAACCTTTTCCAATTAAACTGTCTCTTTGGTTGGCTTGTCTGATGGAAAGCACTTCAACTTTAGGCTCGTTGTTTTTATAGGTTATATTGGGCCTTATGAATCTTTCAGGAAGCTCAAAGCGCCAATCCCCATCCTTAAGGTATTCGTCTGGGCTTTCAATTAATGTACTTGTATAAAGACCAAAATCAAATTCAAAGCTATAGGTATTGCCTTCTATCCGGCCAACATATGAATCTACTCCCTGTTCTTTTACTAATTTAAAATCAGTGGGGAAATCGAATGAATAATCCCCAATTTCGATGATGTTGGCTCGCTTATCGTTTCTAATTTGATCGGATTGGCCAACCCCCAAAAATAGGCATAGGGCTATCAGAGGAAGAAGCGAAGCCAAATTAGATAAAACATAGTTTTTTGTGAGCGTCATAGCCCAAATTTAGAAATTACCCGATCAAAATAAATCTTTAATGAGTTGTTCTATCGATAATCCCTCGGCTTCTGCACGATAGTTGCGCACAATGCGATGACGCAAGATAGGCTCGGCAACGGCCTGTACATCTTCAATATCCGGTGCGTACTTACCCGAAATGGCCGCATGGCATTTGGCGCCCAAAATCAAAAACTGCGAAGCCCTAGGGCCGGCTCCCCAAGAAATGTAATTGTTCACAGCTGTAGAAGCAAACTCGGTATTTGGACGGGTTTTGGCTACCAGCTTGACGGCATATTCCAATACATTATCTGTAACCGGAATATTTCTGATCAATTTTTGGAAATATTGGATTTCGCTGGCGCTAACAATCTTGTTCAGCTGTATTTCCCTGTTGCTGGTGGTGTTTTTGACAATGGTCAGCTCGTCGGCAAACGAGGGGTAGTTGAGTTGGATATTGAACATGAAACGGTCTAATTGTGCTTCGGGTAAGGGATAGGTGCCTTCCTGTTCAATAGGGTTTTGCGTAGCCAATACAAAGAAAGGCTGTGGTAGGGTATGGGTATGGCCGGCGGCAGTAACCGCTTTTTCCTGCATGGCTTCCAATAAGGCTGCCTGTGTTTTTGGAGGTGTACGGTTAATTTCGTCGGCTAAAATGATATTCGAAAATATAGGGCCTTTAATGAATTTAAAATGGCGGTCTTCACCTAAAATCTCTGCCCCGATAATATCGCTGGGCATTAGGTCGGGCGTAAACTGGATGCGGTTAAAATCGAGGTCTAAAACGTTGGCAACGGTCTGCACCAATAAGGTTTTGGCCAATCCGGGAACGCCTACCAAAAGGCAGTGTCCATTGCTGAATATGGCGATTAGTACAGATTTTACGATTTCGTCTTGGCCAATAACCACTTTGCCAATTTCGGCCTTAATGTTCTTGAAAGATTGGTGCAGGGCATCTACCGCTTCGACCTCGTTATTAAATTGCATCTATTGTTTCTTGTCTTTATTAACCCAAAGTTTCATCTCGTCGCAAGTAGCAAACTCGTCGTCGATCCTAATATAAGTAGTTTCTCTGCGTTTTTCAAACCACTCGCTCATTACTTTTGCATTTTTATCCTGTTGCGCCCTTTCTTTAAACTTGGGGTAATCCTGCTCCAGATTGCCCTTGTGTGGCGGGGTTTTAGACTTTAAGAAGAACAATTTATAGCCTTCCTTGCCGTCTTGTTGACTGCTAAATGGAATAGGTTTCGAAACCTCGCCAACTTTCATGGTATCGATAACCACAAATACCGAAGGATCAAGTTTTTCTACCGGGATAAAGGTTGTTCTGGCCGTTTGGTTATCGGCGTAAAGCATCATACCGCCATTGTATTGGGTTTCTTTGTTGTCTGAGTAGAGCGATGCGGCAGAGGAGAACGGCAGTTTTTTATCAGTGATGTCTTTATAGATACTATCGGCTTTGAGCTTGATGCGGTCTAAACTGGCTGGCGTAGTTTGTGGCCTGATCAAAATGTGCCTCACGTGTGCCTGCTCACCCCTGCGCTCAATGACCTGAAGGATATGGTAGCCATATTCGGTTTCGAATACCGGCGACATTTCGCCAGCTTTAAGCTTAAATGCCCAAGCCGTAAATTCCTTAACCATGGTGGTTCTGTCGATAAAGCCCATATCGCCACCTTCAGAGGCAGAACCTGGATCCTCAGAATAGCTTTTGGCCAAAAAGCCAAAGTCTTCGCCACTTTTGATCCGCAACCTGTACGATTCTATCTTGTCGTAATACCTTTGTTTTTCGGCTTTGGTTAGTTTAGGGTAAAGTACAATTTCGCCAACTTCTACTTCTGTACCAATGTCGGGCAAACTGTCTTTATTGTAGCTTTCGAAATATTTTTTAACCTCTAAAGGCGTTACAGTTGTGTTTTCGGTAATTTTTTGCTGCATTTTGTCGGCAATAAGACCTTCTTTTACTTCTGGTCTCATTTCGTCTTTGTACTGAAGCACCGATTTTTGCAAGAACTGCTCTAAACGCTCCTGTCCGCCCATACGTTGGATCTGGTAGCGCATGCGTTTGTCCAAAGCATCATCAACCTGGCTGTCGTCAACCATAATCGAGTCGATTTCAGCTTGTTGCTTCAACAGTTTTTGGATCAGCATTTGTTGCAGGAAGTAGCATTTGACCTTGGTATCGGGCGGATTTCCCTGGTTGAGGAAAATAGCATATTGCTGGTTGAGGTCGGAGAGGAGGATCACGTTGCTTCCTACTACGGCCACTACTTTATCTATGGTTGTTTTTTGTGCTTGTACATTGATGAACAGGCAAGTTAGCAAGCCTGCGATGATTAGAAATCTCTTCATTATGGGTGTATTCAATTATTTCTGTTGCAAAGTTAATATTATTCGGCTAACACCGGGCTTTTAAGGCTTGGCCAGCTTTCTAAGTTCGTCGTCGTTTACCTTTACGGTATATTTGGCTCTTAAAGATTTGATCCATTGGTCTTCGAGGCTTTGCTGATAATCGGCAATTACCTGTCCACGGACATCTTCAAAGCTTTTGCCGGCATAGTTGCCCGCGTTTTTGCTGTAGAAATTATGGATTTGCGCTTCGTCGTCCTGTACCTTGCTCCAGATTTTCTTTTCCGAAACATTGAACATCAGCACACCTTCGCGGTACTCGTTCATGATGAAGTTGTACTCTATGTTTTTGGGCGAGGTTTTTCTTTGCGCTTTCAGGGCATCTTCGTAACCATTAATTTCTTTTTTATAGGCCGTATCGGCATCCAGTCCCATCGCCTTGGCGTCCATTACCTTCAGCTTAAAGTTAATGTACAGGTTAAGGTAGGCAGCCAAGTCTTGGTAGGAGGCACTGGCCACCCCTGCATGATTTTTTTTGTAGACCCACATAAACTCTTTGCTGCTGATGGATTTGCCGTTAACGGAGGCAACATTTTGAGCAAAAGCAACATGGACCAAAGAACAGAAAATAAAAATGCAACAGACTTTTCTCACAAGAGACAACAGCTATAAATTTTAATGGATAAAAGTAATAATTTAAGGCGCTATAATAAGATATTTAACTAATTTTAACAGAAAATAATTTCAACAGAAAAGAGAAGAAGGTGAACCAACTTACCAATAACGCAGAAGCTTTACGTTTATTTTTTACTGAAGACGTTTATTTGGTGCGACAAGATGTGCAAGCGACTTCTGTTGAACCAATTAGGGTAGTGTCTGCCCAAGTGCCCGGGCAGGCCCCTGTTGCCTTGCCCAAAGCCGAACTTGAGCCAAAAACCGAAAAAGTGGTGGCCCTGCCTGCCATGCCAAGCCCGCAAACAGCTCCAAAAGGCGGTTTCGATTTCAAGTTTTTGGGCAAAAACCAGAAACAGATCCTTATTTTGGTTAACGATAATGCAAACGAGGTGAGTACGGAACAGGGGAGGGAACTGTTGCGCAAATTGGTCAAAGCCATTGAACTTACTGCCAACGATTTTGCCTTGGTTAATTATGCGAATTATGGCGGAGCCAAATTTCGGGATTTCAGCACTTTCTTTAGTTGCAAGCTGGTGCTGTCTTTTGGGGTAACTGCCCAACAGCTCGAACTGGCCGAACAGCCTTTGCACCAATTGGCCATGCTCGAAAATATCCAATTTGTTTTTACCCATAACCTGCACAGCCTGGATAGCGACCAACAGAGCAAAAAAATGCTTTGGGGTAGCTTGCAGCAACTCAAAAAATAGCCGGTCTATCATGAAAAAACTTGTCTTTGCCACCAATAATGCCCATAAAACAATAGAGGTGAGTAACCTGCTGGCACCTGCCTATGAAGTGTTGAACCTGGCTGGCATTGGTTGCGAGGTGGATATTCCGGAAACAGGCCATACTTTTGCCGAAAATGCTACCCTGAAAAGCAGCTATGTCGTTGAAAACTTCCAGCTGGATTGCTTTGCCGACGATAGCGGCTTAGAGGTAGAGGCCTTGAATAATGAGCCCGGCATTTATTCGGCCCGTTACAGTGGCGTTAAAAACGATCAAACTAATCTTGAATTTCTATTGCGAAAAATGGAGGGGGTAGCCAATCGCAAGGCGCGTTTCAAAACCGTAATCTCACTCATGCAAAACGGAGAAAACCATTTGTTTGAAGGGGTCATTAACGGTTATATCAGACAAGAACCTGCAGGAACCAATGGCTTTGGCTATGATCCTATCTTCGAGCCAGAAGGCTTCGGTATAACTTTTGCCGAAATGGATTTGGCACTGAAAAACAAAATCAGCCACCGGGCTTTGGCCATGCAACAACTCATCGCATTTTTAAAAGGATAAGTCGTTTCTTTTAGCTAGGTAGAAATTATGATTCATTAAGTTTAATGATCCGCTTTGTGACGGTTAAAAGCAACCAAATCCATCTTCAGTAGCCCTATTTCCTTTATCATCAACCCTTTTTTGGTAAAATAACTTTTCCGGTATCGGTTTTTACCGGCTCCAGCTCTAAGGGCTTGCCAAGCGGAGCTGGTTTTTGCCCAGCCTCTTTTGGGGTAGCGCTGGCAACTGGTTTTTTGGCGGGCAGTATAGGCCTCACTCCACTAGGGTCAACACCCTTGTTTTTGTCGCCCGTCTTCGATTTGTCGGCAGGAGCCGTCTTGGGCGTAGCTTTGGCTTTTGGCCTGCCTTTAATCACATCGGCTTTGCTTCTTGGCCTTAATTCTGGTTTCCAGATAAATCCGGTTAGCAAAGGTTCCTTTGGCATTTTATCGATAGGGAACATGGTGCCCTCGTTTTTCTTGATAATGGTTACCTCAGAAAGTTCCTTGTCGGCAAACCTGAATTTGATACGGCCACTCACCGTTTGGTTGAGGTTGTCGTAATTGCCGTTTTTGTCTTTGTTGTAGTACATGCTCTCGGCATTGCCGTCTACATACATGTCGCGCAGTTCGCCGTTTTGAAAAAAGCCGGTAATCTTTTTGCCCTTTACCTGGTTAAATTTGGTGGTATCGGTTTCGAGGTTCACAATAAATGCATTTTGCAGTACCTGAAAGCTATGTGTTTTCTTGTTTTTAAAGAATACGTTAATGGTATCGCCGGTTTGTTGGGACCCGTCAGACCATAAAATAGGGTTTTTGTACCAGCGCAGTACCGAATCGGCCGAAGTGTAGTACAATGAATCAGCTATGGCCTGCATATTCGATTTGTATACCCTTACATTATGGTAAGCCTTAATTACCCTGGCGGTAACGGTATCGGCGGGATTAAACACAGCTACGCTGTCCTTGCCGGTCTTGCCAGCGAGATTGGCTTTATTGGCCGCTACAGCTTTTGCCTTTGGATCAACAGTTGCCGGTTTTTTGCCAGCTACCGTAATTTTTTTCAAGCTGTCTGCCATCTTTTGAGCAGTTTTCAAGCTGTCCTTGGCCTTGATCAGCGCTTGCTGTTTCTGCACGTTAAGCAAACTATCTTGTCTAATGCTATCGAGCCGGAGCTTGGCTTTGGTGAGCAGTATGCTGTCTGCCAATAATTTTGGCGGACTCGTGTTTTTGGTATCTTTGGCCTTTTGTTCGGCTTCTTTTCTTTCCTTTCGGCTTAATTTTTTTGTGCTTTCGGTTGGTACAACGGACTTGTTTAAAAGCTTGGCATTGGCCATTTCCTTTTTGGCCGCCGCTTTCTCTTTTTCCTTTTCTTCCTTCGCTTTTTCGTCTTCGGCACCTACTTCGTTGTCTTTTTCAATAATAGGCTTATTAAGCAGTTTGATGTTTTTGACAAAAGATTTCTGTGCCTCCAGGCTATCGGCACCCAGCCAAAGCGTATCAGGGACCTTCTTGTTGCCCACCATTACCGAATCGTCAGTTCCTATACCCACATAGGCATTTTTGGTCACCAAAACCCGTTCGTCCGCTTTGTAATACTCGCCAAGTTGGCCACGCATTACGGTTTTATCTGAAGTGTCGATGTAAACAATATTCCTCACCGCTTTGGCATAGCCTTTTTTGCCGTAATAATACAAGCTATCGCCTTTTAATGATCTCGAACCGTTGGTATAGAGGTTGTTTCTGTCGAAATAGGCATTTTCAGACTTGGTGTTGTAAAGCCCGTTTTCGGTATAAAGGTTGTCGTCTTTGCCCTTGATGTTGGTTGGGCCGTAAAAATAGGTCCAACTGCTTAGGGTGTTATAGCGAAGGGTATCTGATTTGATGACGCTTTGCGGCGTTACCACCACCACGTTGTACCTGAAAAAAGCATCTTTGCTAAAGGCAAAGTACCAGCCTTTTTTACTGGTTAGGGTTACGCCTTCCTTATTGACTATTTTGCCACCGTCGGTATAAGTACCAATACGGGTATTCATGTTGTAATCGAGCACATTGGTGGTGAGCACCGAAGTGGGGTCTACCATCCGTACATTGCTGTTGAGGTGCGCCATCTTGGCATTGCCGTCGTAATCGAGAAAATCGGAAAAGATATTGACGGTATCGCCTTGGTTGATGTGTACGTTTTTATAGGCTTCGAAAAAATTTCTTTCGGTATAGAAAACGGCACTATCGCAAGTTAAAATGGCATTATCCTGTCTAAAAATAGGATTTTTAACATAAGTGATGTTGGTTTTCGTATCTACCTTGGCCTGGCTCGAACCCTGCAGGATGATCTTGGTGCGCTGCTGCGCAAGCAACAAGTTGGGCAAAAGGACTAGAAGAAAGAAAAAGCGTAATTTTTGCACGTTACAAAGTTAAGTTTTTGCTTAGTATTTTCAGCTGATTAATTCTTTTGTTTTAGGGTTTGGCAAGGGCTTTTGTCCTTCATTTTAAATGGTTCGGCTTTGCGGAAGCGTTTTTTGTTCTATATTTTAAGTACAATCGTTATAAAATAGATAATTTTGGATTATGTTGCCATTGACCCAGTTCATCGCTTATATCAAAAAGAATGCCCTTTTTGAGCCGGAAGATAAAATCCTCCTGGCCGTGAGTGGAGGTAAGGATTCGGTATTGATGGCACAGCTATTTAAACTCGCCGGATTTCATTTTAGTATAGCCCACTGCAATTTTAATTTGCGTGGCGACGAATCGCGGCGCGACGAGAGTTTTGTGAAATTGCTGGCTGCCGATTTGGAAGCGCCTGTAGCCATTGCGCATTTCAATACCAGCGAATATGCCGATACGCATCAGCTGTCGACACAGATGGCCGCACGCGAACTTCGATATCAATGGTTTGAGCAATTGCGGCAAGAATTGGGGTACGATTACATTGCGCTGGCCCATCACCGAAACGATTCGATAGAAACCCTGTTGCTTAACCTGGTTCGGGGTACGGGTATTAGTGGCATGCATGGTATTTTGCCCAAACGCGATAAGTTGATCAGGCCTTTGTTATTTCTGTCGCGCCAAGAAATAGACCAGTTGATAGATGAAGATAACATCAGTTTTGTTGAAGACAGCTCTAACGAGAGCAGCAAATATGCCCGTAACCGTATTCGCCTCACGGTAATGCCACAACTGCAGGAACTCAATCCCAAGCTGGAGCAGACCTTTGTCGAGAATATGGAGCGTTTTGCCGAAACGGAAGAACTGGTACAGCGCATCGTTGCCGAAACCCGACAGGCCATAATGTATGTAGAACATGGCGATTGCCATCTCCAAATAGCAAAAATCAAGGAGCTAAAGCCCCAAAAGCTTTTGTTGTTCGAATTACTGAAGCCCTTTAATTTTAGTGCCCATGTAGTAAACAGGATTTTGGCATCGCTCGATAAGCAGAGCGGTACTTCTTTTTACAGCTCGAGCCATCGCGCAACCATTGATAGGGAAACGCTGATTATTTCGCCGGTGGAGAAGAAAAACGAAGAACATTGCCTGGTGCACCCCCAAGATAGCCATAGCTGGATTGGCAGCCAGGAAATCGCGCTTTCTTATGTAGAGGCGAGGGTGTACGAAACCAATCCGAATAAGGCTTACGTAGATGTTGCGCAGCTTATTTTTCCGTTGATATTGCGTTTTAGACAAGATGGCGATAGGTTTATGCCTTTGGGAATGAGGCAGTTCAAGAAACTGAGCGATTTTTTGATCGACGAAAAAGTACCGTTGCCCCAAAAAGAACGCATTCCTTTGCTGATTAACGGTAATGGCGAAATAATTTGGGTAGCCGGATTAAGGCAAGACAATAGATATAAAGTCAATGCAACAACGAAAAAAGTTGCTATATTCGAACTGTTAAATCAATAATGGATCAAAAGCACGTTTATATCGAAAAACAATACATTGGGCGCGATTATATCCGCATTGCCATTCGTTTGGTCATGGCGGCCTTTTGTTTTGGGGCCTACGTGTATGAGCGCGATAGAGACAATACCGTAGATCTTTTTCTGGTAGTGGGCTTTGGCATTATTGGTGTTTCGATTATTCTGCTGTTTCTGATCCAGTATAAAATCCGCATCGAAAACAAGAGCGTAATTATTGATGGACTTTGGACGGCCAAGCGCGTTAAAATTGACCTGAACAGCATTGTAAAGGTGCGCAAGGCTACTTACAGCAATTATTTTTTCAATAATCCGGTTTACAACCTGCACAGAAAAGGCAGCATCAGATTCTATTCTTCTGGCAAAGATGCCATCGTGCTAACCGATCGGGATGGCCTCGAATATTTCATCGGTACACAAAGACCTAACGAGATGTACCTCGTGATCCAGGCTGAAATGAAGTCTTGATTTGTAGCCACAGGTTAACAGATTTTAATTACGCGTCGACTGATTTGTAAACCGTAAACTGATAACTGCCAACTGATAATCTCTCCATTTTATTACCGGCAGATAACAATTAATACATAAGATATAAGTTAATTTGCTTTCGTTAATTTAATCTGGTTTTGATTAAATGGAATACTTAATTAGCTTATTAAAAGAAACAACTAGATGAAAATAGGAATTGTTTGTTATCCTACCTTTGGCGGTAGCGGTGTAGTAGCTACAGAGTTAGGCAAAGCACTGGCTAACGAAGGCCATCAGGTTCATTTCATCACTTACAGCCAACCGGCCCGGCTCGATTTTTTCTCTGCCAACCTGTTTTACCACGAGGTTTCGGTGAGGGATTATCCGCTGTTTGATTACGCTCCATACGAATCGGCCCTGGCCAGCAAGCTGGTAGATGTGGTCAGGTTTGAACAGCTCGACCTGTTGCATGTACATTATGCCATTCCGCATGCTTCGGCCGCCTTTATGGCCAAGCAGATTTTGGCTACCTATGGTATCAATATTCCGTTTGTAACCACGCTGCATGGCACCGATATTACTTTAGTAGGCAAAGACGCCACCTACAAACCGGTGGTTACTTTTTCTATTAACCAAAGCGATGGTGTTACTACCGTATCGCAAGACCTTAAGGAAGATACCTACAAGCACTTCGACATTCAAAAAGAAATCAAGGTTATTCCGAATTTTATCGATTTTGCCCGCTTTAGCCTGAAGCCTAAAGATCATTTCAAAAAAGCCATTGCCCCTAATAACGAGCGCATTTTGATCCATACCTCCAACTTCAGGAAGGTGAAACGCACCGAAGACGTCATCAAAATGTTCCAAAAGGTACAGGAGCGTATTCCGTCTAAATTGTTGATGGTAGGCGACGGACCCGAGCGTACGGCCAATGAACAGCTTTGCCGGGAGCTTAACATTTGCGAAAACGTAAGGTTTTTAGGCAAGCAGGATGCGGTTGAAGAAATCCTCTCGGTTTCGGATCTCTTTATCATGCCTTCCGAATCGGAAAGCTTCGGCTTGGCTGCCCTGGAAGCGATGGCCTGCAAAGTACCTGTCATTACTTCGAATGCAGGCGGTTTACCAGAGCTGAACATCGACGATTTTTGTGGCTACATGTGCAATGTAGGCGATATAGACGATATGGCCAATAAAGCCATTACCATTCTAAGCAATGAAGATGTGTTGGCTTATTTTAAGGAAAATGCCTTAACCAGAGCCAAAGACTTCGATTTGAAGAAAATCTTGCCCATGTATGTAGAATTCTACAACGAAGTATTGGAGCAATCGAAAGTAAATAATTAATACAGCTGTGTTTATAGTTTGCTAAATATTAGGCAAACGGGTACGCCAACATTGATTCGTTTGCCACTGTCGGTGAGTTTGCCGGTAATGCTGTTGCGGTTAAAAACCACTACCTCGTTAGTGTATTGGTGCGCCACCAGCAAAAACTTGCCCGATGGATCGATGCTGAAATTGCGCGGGCCTTTGCCCAAAGAGCTTACGCTTTCTACAAACCTCAAAATGCCTGTTGGCAAAACAGCAAACACATTAATGGTATTGGCATCACCGCGGTTGCTTTCGTAAAGGAATTTGCCGTCGGCACTTACATGGATGTCGGCACCGTCGATTCTGCCGGTAAAGTTTTTGTCGGCAGTAGCCATCTCCTGGATCTTTTTCAAAGTGCCATTGGCGTAAACAAAGCCGGTGATGCTGCCGTTAAACTCGTGGGCCAAATAGGCAAAACGTCCGTTCGGACTAAAGGTTAAGTGCCTTGGGCCGCTTCCTGCATTGGTTTTGATGACTGTTTTTATGCTCAAGACTTTGTTTCTGCTAATGGGATTGTAGTTGTAGATATAAATCCGGTCTTCGCCCAGGTCGTTCGAGATCAAGTATTTTTTATCGGGAGTGAACTGCACCATGTGCACGTGCGCGCTTTCCTGTCTTTTTTGAGGGTCGATGCTTTTGCCTGTATGTTGGATTACCTGCTTGGCATCGGTTAAAGAACCATCGGCATGGCGACCAAAAACACTGATGGTTCCGCCACTGTAATTGGCCAGGATTACGTTTTTATCATCAACGCTGATGTAGCAGGGATCGGCACCTTCCGATGCCTTTCTGTTGATGAAGCTTAAATCGCCACTCGTGCTGTTGAATTTGAACGAACTTACGCCACTGTTCTTTCCATCTTCGTTTACGCTATATACAAATTTCTTGTCTTTGCTGATGGCCAAATAACTTGGGTTGACTACGTTTTTGGCGACGGCTTTTAACTTGGTTTCGGCGTTCAGGGTATTGAAGTCGTACACATAAATCCCCTCGCTATTGCCCTTGTTGGTATAGGTGCCTACCAGCAGATTGTAATGTTGTGCATGGGCATTGGCCGCAAAAAGAAGGACAACGGTAAGGAAAAACAATTTTTTCATGGTTCCGGAATTTAAGCTTAATAAAAAAAGACAACGTTTAAAGTTGTCTTTATGGAGTGAATTTAATTAAAAAAAATTGATTTGAGCCAAGAATGGCGCCTAAAGCGATTGAGTTGATGAATGATTTAGCCTTATTGTTTGGTTCTTTAACCAGCCGTCTTTCAGGCACCTCCTCTTTCAACTCTGGCCTTTCAACTCTGAACTTTCAACTTCAAACCTTCCGCCTTATTTAATTAAATGTTTAATCTGGATCAGTTCGTGTTCTTCCAAAAAGCGCCACCTGCCTCTTGGCAAATCCTTTTTGGTCAGGCTTCCGTAAACTACGCGGTCAAGCTTAACTACCTCATAGCCCAGGTGTTCGAATATGCGGCGTACGATGCGGTTTTTGCCACTGTGGATCTGGATGCCGATTTCTTTTTTTGAGGCTCCGGCCACGTAAGAAATGTTGTCTGGTTTGATCAGGCCATCTTCCAGTTCCAAGCCAAACTCGATTTTGTTGAAATCGCCTTGGCTTAGGTTTTTGTTCAGCTCAACGTGATAGATTTTGGTAATGCCATTTTTAGGGTGCGACAGCTTATCCGCCAACTCGCCATCATTGGTCATTAACAATAATCCGGTCGTATTTCTATCTAAGCGTCCCACAGGGTAAATCCGTTCGCGACTGGCTTTTTCTACCAATTGCATTACCGTGCGGCGTTCTTGTGGGTCGTCGGTAGTAGTAATATAGTCTTTAGGCTTGTTCAAGAGTACATAAACTTTCTTTTCGCGTTTAAGCACTTCGCCATTGTAGCGTACTTCGTCTTTGTAAGGGTCAACTTTGTGGCCCAGTTCGGTAACCGGAACGCCGTTTACGCTAATTACACCGGCTTCGATCAGTTCGTCGGCCTTGCGGCGCGAGCAGATGCCCGAATTGGCAATGTAGCGGTTCAGGCGGATCAGGTCGTCGTCTTTTGAAGCAACGGGCTTCCGGCTGCGGGTAGCTGGAGCAACCCTTTCGCCTTTATCTTCTTTGCGTGGCTTGAAACTGCCTTCTTCTCTTTTTCTGAACGGACGGCTATCGAAGCTTTTCGGCGCGCTACTTCTCCTGTCGCCTGATTTGAAATCTTCTCCGGTTTGGCCGTCTCTTTTGGTATAGCTGCGTTTGCTTTCGGTAATGCCGTCTTTAGAACTGGCGGCTTTGAATGGGCGAGAGCCCTCTTTTTTATCCCAAGGCTTATTAAATCCTTCTTTAGCTTTAAAGCCGCCTTCGGTTCTGGGTTTGTATGCTCTTTTTTCTTTGGGGTCGAAATTAGACTTGCGTCTGTCGTCTCCTGTTTCTCTGGATTTGTAACCGCTTTCGGTTCTTGGTTTATATTCTCTTTTCTCTTTCGAGTCGAAGCCGGATTTCCGCCTGTCGTCTCTTCCTGTTGCGTCGTTAAACCTGCTTTGGGATTTGTCTGTACCTGTAGATTTGCTGCCTGTACTTCCTTTGCCCGATTTGGACTTGTCATCGCGACTGTTCCTGTTGTTGTTTCTGATCATGATATGCCTCTAAGCGCATGAATTATGCGGATGCAAATTTAGCAAAAATCTCGTAATCCAAACCCTTAAATTTTGGCCAAATTGAGAAAAATGGAATCTGCGTTTAAAGTTATTTAAAGCCTGATTTTTAAACTTAATTTCATAACTATTTGATAATTAGGTTAATAAAATGTACCTTTGCGCACCAAGTATATTTTGTTCACCAAAAAAAGGAGGAAGATGATAAAGAAACACCTCATTCCATGTACGGTAATCTTGGTATTACTGGTTATGGCAAAAGTGTTTGCTTATACGCTGCCAGAAGTAAAGACAAGTCTTGATAAGGACAACAAAAATACCCTAAAAAAAGAAGCTGAAGAGCCGGCTTTCTCACTAGCTCAACTAGAATTTGCAGCAGAAACCCTACCCATGGGCGACGCGAAAATAAATGGCAAGATGAAAAAGGTTTTGGCCTCTTTTTCTTACCATAACCTGCAAACTAATCGTTTACACCGCAAGGCGGCAGAATGGTTTCCGATTATAGAACCTATTTTGGCCCAATATGGTATTCCTAACGATTTCAAGTACATTCCATTGGTTGAATCAGGCCTTCAAGGCGGTACTTCGCCCAAAGGTGCAGCCGGCTATTGGCAATTTATGCCCGGAACGGCCCGTACCTACGGACTTCGAGTGAATAGCCGGGTGGATGAACGCAACAACTTGAGAAAATCGACTATTGCGGCTTGTAAATATATCAAAGAGCTTTATGGAATCTTTGATAGCTGGACGCTTGTGGCCGCGGCCTATAACGTAGGCGATGTGCACATGAAGAGACAGATTAACAGGCAAAATCAGGATAATTATTTCAAAATGAAATTAAACCGGGAAACAGGAGGGTATGTTTACAAGTTGATTTCGGTCAAAGAAATTTTAGAAAACCCCGTACGCAATGGCTACGTGGGGCAAAGAGCACTCATTGCCTATACGGGCAGCACCAGCAGCAATGTAGAGTAATTTGATTTAAACAAAACAAAGGCCGTCAATCTCAAAGTTGACGGCCTTTTTTGTTGTCTTGACATTGGCCTTGCTGCGAGTTGTGCTGATATTTTGTAATTTAGGCCCATGTCTACACCCCAGCTTCGCGTTATTGCCGTCAGGCCACAGCCCACTGAAGTGCTGGCTATCGATTTTGAAACGGTAGACGGATCAAAGCTTGCTTATGAGGCCGGACAATTCCTGACCTTGGTTTTTGAGGTAAACGGCAAAGAACTGCGAAGGTCTTATTCCTTTTGCAGTTCGCCAGTGGCCGACGAGCCTTTGTCTATTGCCGTGAAGTTGGTGGAAAATGGAGAAATTTCGCGATTTATCCATCATCAATTGGCTATAGGCGATGTAGTTAATACGGCCGAACCCAACGGGCAATTTGTTTATACGCCTGCACCAACGCTCAAAAGAACAGTTTTTCTGTTTGCTGCCGGAGTGGGCATAACGCCACTTTTTTCAATCCTCAAAACGGCATTGCTTAGCGAGCAGTTTTCTAAAATCGTACTGATTTATAGCAGCCGTTCTGCCGAAGATACTTTGTTTAGGGATGAGCTTCGGCAGTGGGAACGGGATTATCCCGAGCGCTTAACCCTCATCCAGCTGCACAGCAATTCGAAAAACCTGATGCGCGCCAGGCTAAATGGATTTCTGATCAACCAATTGGTAAAAGAAAATATGGCCTTCAACTCGGCCGACGCGCTCTTTTATACCTGTGGTCCGGTTGATTACATGGATGTTTGCCGCATTACCCTGCTTGGAGCCGGTTATGCGCCAGCTCAGGTTAAACGCGAGACTTTTGTGTTGCCCGAGGACGAAATTGACGAAGATGATTCGACCGAAAAGGTAAAGGATACGAATACTTATTCGGTGGTACTCCATTTTGCGGGCAAAGTACATCATTTAGACATTCCTTATCCCAAACGGATTTTAGAAGTAGCGCTCGAAAACAAGATCAAATTACCATACAGCTGTAGCGGTGGTGTTTGCAGTACCTGTGTAGCCACTTGCATTGAAGGCGGTGTAAGAATGGATTACAACGAAGTGCTTACCGATGATGAAGTGGCTCGTGGGCGGGTGCTGGTCTGTACGGGTCATCCCACGGTAAATGGCACCACAATTACTTGGGAGTAGGTAGATGGTTGTGTCTGCCCGAGTTGCAATCGCCTAAATGTACCTTAATGCCTAAAAGGTTGAAGGGCAATTTGAAATGTTGCCGTTGTTTTATCCCCTAAGATGCCTAAGACCGTCTAAGTCTCAGTTTATCTAAGTTTACCTTAATGCCTAAATGGTTGAAGGGCAATTTGAAATGTTGCCGTTGTTTCACCGCCTAAGACACCTGAGGACGTCTAAGTCTGAGTTTATCTAAATGTACCTTAATGCCTAAAAGGTTGAAGGGCAATTTGAAATGTTGCCGTTGTTTCACCGCCTAAGACACCTGAGGACGTCTAAGCCTGAGTTTATCTAAATGTACCTTAATGCCTAAATGGTTGAACGGCAATTTGAAATGTTGCCGTTACTTTACCACCTAAGACAGCTGAGGACGTCTAAGTTGCGGTTTGCCTAAATATCTTAACTTCTTAATGGTTAAACTGTTGATTTCAAAATGCTGTTTTTGCCGAGAAAATATGCTATTTGATGTTTTTGGATGATGGTGGCAGTGGCACAAATTCGGTTTCTCCGGGAACGGGCGGATAGTCTTGCGCCAACCATCTTTCTTTGGCTGCCTCGATCAGCTCACGGCTACTGGCCACAAAATTCCAGTAAATGAAACGCTCTTCCGGAAAGGGTTCGCCACCAAAAATATAAATGGTGGTATTGGCCTGCATGGTAAATTCGCAGAGCGAACTTTCTTTGGCCACTAAAAGCTGCTTGGGCTCAAATATGTTTCCATCGCTTGCTATGGCCCCTTCTAAAATGTAGATGGCACTTTCGCCAAAAAGTTGATCGCCAATTTTGATGGTTTGTGGAGCCGAGGTTTTGAGTTCTAAAAAGTAAAGCGGACTATACACCGGAATGGGCGACTGATGGCCCATTACTTCGCCGGCAATCAGCTTGTACCGAACACCATTTTCTTCCCAAGAAGGAATTTGTTCTACATCGGCATGGAAAAATTCAGGTTCCATTTGTTCGAGGTGCTTGGGCAGGGCCACCCAAATCTGCAAGCCGTGCAGTACTTTGTCTGTATTGCGCAGATAATCGGGTGTACGTTCCGAATGCGCAATGCCCTTGCCGGCAGTCATCCAGTTAACTTGGCCAGGCTTGATTTCTATTTGTGTGCCCAATCCGTCTCTGTGCATGATGTTGCCCTCAAAAAGATAGGTGAGGGTTGATAGCCCAATGTGCGGATGGGGCGGGATGTCGAGGTTGTTGTGGTCGTTCATGGCTACCGGGCCCATGTGGTCGATGAAACTGAAGGGGCCAACCATTCTTTTCTCGCGGAAAGGCAATAGCCTCCCCACCATAAAATTGCCAATATCACTTGGCCTTTCTTCGATTATAAGCTGAATATTCGACATCTGATTTTTTGTTTAAAGATAAAAAATTTGGTGCATATAAATCTTTATCGTAATATTGCAATATTAAAATATCAAATAATGGGGGCATCCAAAACAGATCACTTCTCCGCCAAGCAAAATGAAATGGCATCCATCATGAAAGCCTTGGGCCACCCAGCCAGAATAGCGATTATAGATTTTTTGCTGAGCGTTGATACCTGCATTTGCGGAGATATTGTAAACGAGTTGCCCTTGGCCCAGCCAACGGTATCGCAGCATTTGAAAGAGCTTAAAAATGCGGGCCTCATCAAGGGCAATATCGAAGGCAATGCCATTTGCTATTGCATAGACGAAGAAATGTTTGCCAAGTTCAAGCATTTTTTTGAAGAGGTGTTCGGAAAAATACTGGCCAAGAAAAAAGAATGCTGCTAGAAAAAATATAAAGTATGAAATTATCAGAAGTAAAAAATATCCTGAATACGGTGGAGGCGGTCAATTTTAAGCTGGCCGACGGTACCTTCGTGCCAGTGCACTTTCATGTAACCGAAGTTGGCGTGGTGCGCAAGCACTTTATAGACTGTGGAGGAACCGTTCGTACCGAAAACCGGGCCAACTTTCAGCTGTGGAATGCCGATGATTTTGAACACCGCTTAAAACCGGCCAAATTGCTCAACATTATCAGTCTTTCCGAAGAGGTGTTGGGCATGGAGGATCTGGAGATTGAAGTAGAATATCAAAGTGGCACCATCGGCAAATACAGTTTGGAATTTGACGGCAAAGACTTTTTGTTGGTCAACATGCAAACAGCCTGTCTGGCCAAAGATGCTTGTGGTATTCAGCCGGCAAAACCAAAGCTCAATCTGATACAGCTGCCAACAGCTAATTCAGGAACCTGTACGCCTGGCGGTGGCTGTTGTTAAGGGATGAAGAAGATATTAGTGCTTTGTACAGGCAACAGTTGCCGAAGCCAAATGGCCGAAGGCTATTTGAGGGCTTTTGCCAAGGGGAAAGCCTTGATTTATAGCGCCGGAATTGAAACCCATGGCCTTAACCCCATTGCTGTTGCTGTAATGGCTGCTGACGGGATCGATATTGCCAACCATACTGCTAACCACATCGAGGAATACCAGGACATCGATTTTGATTTTATCATTACGGTTTGCGATCATGCCCAGGCCAACTGCCCGTTTTTTCCGGGCCATGCCAAAAGGTTTCATCAAGGCTTTTCAGATCCCGCAAAAGCCAAAGGGAGCGATGCGATGGTCTTGGCTTCTTTTGTCAAAACAAGAGACGAAATCAAGGCGTATTGCCAAACGTTTATAAAAGAAAACCTCGACTAGTTGGTCGAGGTTTTGCAAGAGTTTCGCTTACAAAGTTTTGGAAGCTTCGTAAATATTTTTGGCTTAAGCCTCAGCTTCTACCAATCCAGGAATGTCAACAACTTCGTTTACATCGGCCTGGTAATCAACACCGGCTATATCGAACCCGAACAGATTCAGAAAATCGGTTTTATAGCCAGCCAAATCGCCAATGGCAGGTAAAGTTTCGGTAGTAGCATCTTTCCAAAGTTCAACTACGCGATTTTGAACATCTTCGCGCATTTCCCAATCGTCAATCCTGATGCGCCCTTTTTCGTCAACCGGAACGGTTGCGCCTGTATATAATCTATCTTGGTATAAACGCTGGATCTGCTCAATACAGCCTTCGTGGATGCCTTCGGCTTTCATGATTTTATAGAGCAATGAAATATACAACGGAATAACCGGAATAGCCGAACTGGCTTGGGTAACCAAAGCTTTGTTTACCGAAACATAGCCCTTGCCGTTAATGTCTTTTAATTTGTCGGTAATGGTAAAGGCAGTGGCTTCTAAATGATCTTTGGCACGGCCAATGGTTCCTTTGCGGTAAACTGCTTCAGTAACGGCAGGGCCGATATACGAATAAGCTACCGTGGTAAAGCCATCAGCCAATACGCCAGCCTCTTTTAAGGCGTCGATCCACATTTCCCAGTCTTCGCCACCCATTACGGCTACCGTGTTTTCAATTTCTTCTTCGTTGGCAGGCTCGATAGAAACTTCAGAAACAATACCGGTGTGGAAATCGACGGTTTTGTCGGTAAAAGTGCCGCCGATTGGTTTCAGTACCGAGCGGTGGGTAATACCTGTTTTGGGGTTGGTTCTTACCGGTGAAGCCAAGCTGTAGATCACCAAATCAATCTGGCCTAAATCGGCTTTGATCAGGTCGATGGTTTGAGTTTTAACTTCGTTAGAGAAGGCATCACCGTTGATGCTTTTGGCATATAGGCCTGCTTTTTGGGCTTCGGCTTCGAAAGCGGCGGTATTGTACCAGCCTGGCGAGGCTGTTTTTCCTTCTTTGGGTGGTTTTTCAAAGTAAACACCAATAGTTGCCGCGCCAGCACCAAAGGCACTGGTAATTCTTGAGGCCAAGCCAAAACCGGTTGATGCGCCAATAACCAACACTTTTTTCGGGCCGTTGATGGCCCCTTTCGATTTGATATAGTTAATTTGATTAATTACGTTTTGCTCACAGCCTTTCGGATGTGCGGTTAAACATATAAATCCTCGCATTCTAGGTTCGATAATCATAATTTCTAAGCTTTTCTTAAAATTAAATCAGCTCTGCGCCATTGGCAAAGCTTTGTTTTGTTTCCTCAAAACTATTCTTAATTTTTTTCCATTCCAAATATGCGGTGATATGTTTTGCGCAACGGTTGCCGAAAACAAGTTTTGTTCCATCAAATTCGAGTTTGAAAATAACGCCAACCATTTGTGTTTTGGCTTGTTTGTTTGAGGTATTAGTCACGAATTATAATGATGACATGTGCCTGATTTTCAGCTTTGCAGATGGGTCGTTTTTCTGCCCGAAAATCGTTATTTTTGCAGGCTGTTTTTTAATATCGAAAATTCACTAATTTATGAGCAAAAACAATATCGACCTCGGCGTACAAAAAGATGTAGAAGTGTATGGAGCCCGAGTGCATAACCTTAAAAATATCGATGTTAGTTTTCCTCGTAATCAGCTCGTTGTCATCACGGGCCTTAGTGGCAGCGGAAAATCGTCGTTGGCTTTTGACACTATTTATGCCGAAGGCCAGCGTCGCTATATGGAAACTTTTAGTGCCTATTCGCGCCAGTTTATGGGCGGTATGGAACGTCCGGATGTAGACAAAGTTTCAGGGCTAAGTCCGGTAATTGCCATCGAACAAAAAACAACGAGCAAGAACCCGCGCTCAACCGTAGGTACCATTACCGAAATCTACGACTTTATGCGTTTGCTTTACGCCCGTGTGGCCGATGCTTTTTCGTATAATACCGGCGAAAAAATGGAGCGTATGAGCGAAGACCAGATCTTGCGCAATATCTATAAGAAATTTGAAGGCATTGCCGTCAATATCCTGGCTCCGGTAGTAAAAGGCCGTAAAGGCCATTACCGCGAACTGTTTGAGCAGATCCGCAAGCAAGGCTACGTAAAAGTGCGCATTGATGGCGAAATCCAAGACCTGACGCCCAAAATGCAGGTCGATCGCTATAAAATACACGATATCGAAATTGTGGTTGACCGCTTGATCATCGACGAAAAAGACCATAAACGCCTGTTGGACAGCATCCAAACCGCCATGCGCTTGGGCAAGGGAATTATCAAAATCAGCGATAAGGAAAACAATGTGGCGCATTTCAGCCGTTTTTTGATGTGCCCAACCACAGGTATTTCTTACGATGAACCCCAACCAAACAGCTTTTCGTTCAACTCGCCTTATGGTGCTTGCGAACGTTGCGATGGCTTGGGCTATATTTTTGTGGTCGATAAGGAATCGGTAATGCCCAATATGAAGCTGAGCATCATCAACGGCGGTTTGGCGCCTTTGGGCGAATACCGCGACGTATGGATGTTCCAGGTGTTGAAAGCCTTGGCCAAAAAATACAGCTTCTCGCTATCAACGCCTCTAGAAAAGTTGGGCGATGAAAACATCGACATCATCTTAAACGGTACGCACGAATTGTTGAGCGTTGCCGTCGAATACAATAAATGGAACGTGCAGAACTACCAGATTACGTTCGATGGGATTATCAAATTGCTGGAAGAACAACAGGAGCGCAGGGGCGAAGAAGCCGATGATATGGATAGCTTCCGCAAGCTGAAAACTTGTCCTGAGTGTAATGGCGCTCGTTTAAAGAAAGAAAGCCTGCACTTTAAGGTAGATGGCAAGAATATTTTCGAGCTGGCCGAAATGGATATCCTGACGCTAAAAGGCTGGTTCGAAAATGTGGAAGACCGCCTGAACGAAAGACAAAATACCATCGCGAAGGAAATTTTGAAGGAAATCAGGTCGAGGATTGGTTTTTTGACCGATGTGGGCCTGAATTATCTTTCGCTTGACCGTACAGCCCGTACGTTATCGGGCGGGGAGGCGCAACGCATCCGTTTGGCTACCCAAATCGGTTCGCAGCTGATGAACGTGATGTATATTTTGGATGAGCCGAGCATCGGTTTGCACCAACGCGATAACGAACGCCTGATCAATGCCTTGAAAAACCTGCGCGATTTGGGCAATACTGTTTTGGTGGTTGAACACGATAAGGACATGATTTTAGAAGCCGACCATGTGATAGATATCGGTCCGGCAGCAGGCGTACGTGGCGGCGAAGTAGTTGCCGAAGGAACTCCTGCGCAAATTTTAAAATCGAATACCCTAACCGCGGCCTACCTCAATGGCAAAAAAGGCATAGCTGTGCCTAAAAAACGCCGCAAAGGCAACGGGCATAAACTTTCGATCATTAAAGCCACAGGCCACAACCTAAAAGAGGTTTCTGTCGATTTCCCTTTGGGCAAGTTTATTGCCGTAACGGGCGTATCGGGCAGCGGCAAATCAAGCCTGATTACCGAAACCCTCTATCCGATATTGAACCATCATTTTTTCAGGGCCAAGAAAACGCCTTTGCCCTACGAAAAAATCAATGGCCTTAAAGAAATTGACAAAGTAATCGAGATCGACCAGGCACCCATCGGACGTACACCCAGGTCTAACCCGTCTACTTACACCGGCGTTTTCTCCGATATCCGGAATCTGTTTGTACAGCTGCCAGAGGCGAAAATCAGGGGCTACAAGCCGGGCCGTTTCTCGTTTAACGTAAAAGGCGGCCGTTGCGAAACCTGTCAGGGTGCCGGCATGAAGGTTATTGAAATGAATTTCTTGCCTGATGTGGCCGTTCCTTGTGAGGAATGTGGCGGACGTAGGTACAACCGCGAAACCTTAGAGGTCCGTTATAAGAGCAAATCCATTAGCGATGTGCTGGATATGAGCATTGAAGAAGCTTGCGCTTTCTTTGAGCATATGCCGGCCATTTACCGTAAAATCAAAACGCTAAACGATGTTGGCTTGGGCTATATCCGTTTGGGACAGGCCTCTACCACTTTATCGGGTGGCGAGGCGCAACGGGTTAAGCTGGCCACCGAGCTATCTAAAAAAGATACCGGCAAAACATTTTATATCCTCGACGAACCTACAACCGGATTGCATTTTGAAGACATCAACGTGTTATTGGGCGTGCTGAACGAGCTAGTAGAAAAAGGAAATACGGTGTTGGTTATCGAACACAACCTCGATGTCGTAAAAGTAGCCGACTGGGTAATCGATTTGGGAGAAGAAGGTGGCGCTGGTGGCGGCCGCATTATTTTTGAAGGAACACCAGAGGGATTGATCCAAAGCCCGATTAGCCTGACCGGAAAATTCCTGAAAAAAGAAATGGAAGACTAAAAAAACATAAGCGAGGTTTTTAAAGCTTCGCCTATGTTTTTAGCTGATTGGTTGATTAGCTCATTGGCTCATGGGTAAACTGCCAACCGCCAACTGAGAACTGTAAACTGAAAACGGCCAACTTTATTTCCCCTCTTTCAGGCCCAAGCCTTTCAAATAGCCATCGTTGGTGTTGCAATACTCGAATTTGCACTTTTCTAGCAATTGGTTCAGGGCATTTTCAATGATTGTTCTGTCTGCGGGAGCATATTTTCTCAAGTCGGCAAAGCTGTATTTGGGCTGGTCGGCGTATTTAACTACCAGATCCCAGTTTTCGGGTGTGGGGAAAGTAACGATGCCACTTTTGTTGTTCATCTTTTTGTAAGGCCAGAAATGCCAGCTGATGTCCAGTTTTTCCATCAGGGTTCTAAATTCCAAAATCCATTTGTCGTTGTTTTCGCCGGTTTCGCCAACATAAATCGGCACGTTATACTTATGGCTAAAATCTACATATTCCTGTACCACATCTTGCGTGGTGGCCGTCCAATATTTATGAAAAGTATAAACCAGCTTGTTGTCGAAGGGTTGGCCAAAAATCTTGAAATTCGAATCCCATTGGGCACCGCCTAAAAAGATAAGGTGGTTTTGATCAACCTTCCTTACCGCTGCGGTTACCCTTTTGTAGAAAGGCTCCAGGTATGGATTTAGTTTTTTGGTGTCGAAGTAATGAGCAATAGGTTCGTTCAGCAAGTCATAGCCGATTACGGTGGGCTCGTTTTTGTAATGATTGGCAATTTTGGTCCAAATATCAACGGTTAACTGCTGACTGGCTTCGTTTTCGAACAAGAAAGGATAGCCGTCGCCATCGTCAATGTTATCGCCAGTTTGGCCGCCAGGCGCGCAGTGCATGTCTAAAATTACAGGCAGATTTTCGGCTTTGCACCAGTTGATTACCCTGTCCATCAATTCGAAACCACGATTGGGATCGTTGCTGCCCAGATAGCTTTCGGCAGTGAACATTTTGTAATGAAAAGGGATGCGGATAGAGTTCATGCCCAAGCTTTTCAGGTAATGGATATCGGCCTGGGTCACATAATTGTCGAGGTATTTTTTCCAAAAAGCTGCCGTTTTGTCGGGGCCGATCAGTTCGGTGAAAACCTGATTGATCATCCGGGGCGAAGTAGCATCCTTGAACTTGAACATGTAACCTTCGGGGATGAGCCAATTGCCCAGGTTGGTGCCTTTGAGCACAATGGGTTGGCCTTTGGGGTCGATGATGCTTTTGCCTTTCACATCGAAAAATTTGGGGCTTTGAGCGGCTACGAAAAACGGGGTAACGGCTAAGATTAAAATTTTTAAGTACTTCATCTAAAAAATGGGATAAATTATTCCTAAAATAGCTAAAGCATAGTATTTTATCGCGTTCCAATTGTCACAATTTTGGTAAGATAGTGTATGAAGTACACAAAAAAGCCACCTGCTTGGAGCAAGTGGCCTGTAAAGGATGAATGGTTTTCTAGTTTAATTGTTGGCTTTTGTTAAAGTTTTGGCTGTCTCGGGTGTTTTTTTGCACCGCAATAGCGCCAAAAAGGGCCAGGATAAAGGATATGCCGTAGAAACCCTTTTCGCTAGGCAGCAGTTCCGCATTCCACAAGCCAATAATCAGCAAGGTAATCGTTAAAATGGTGCAGAACCAGCTGATACCATAGTAGATTTCGGTAACCGGAATACCTTCCAGTTTGTCGCGTACCGCTTTTTGCAGCGAAATGACGGCAAATAGGCCGAACATCAATACCGCAAAGTAATAACCTTTTTCGTTTAACAGCATATCGGAGCGCCAAAGCCCAACGATAAAGCCAATCATGCCAATTCCAAGTGCGATCCATGCGGCTGCTATGAATGCGTTCGATGGTTTTTGATTCATCTGTTTTTAATTTGGTTAGCGATTCAATTATCGATATAGAGACGCCGGTGGGAGAGGAATGTTACATTTTCTTTGTTAAACCGATAGCCTGTTGGCCATTGATTAGCGCTTTTAACTCTGGACTAAAATTGCTAACTTAAGGTCAATGAAAAATCTCCTGTCTGCTGCCCAAATGCGCGAAGCCGATGCCTATACCATCAGGCAGCAAGGCATTCCTTCGGTCGATTTAATGGAACGTGCTGCCAAAGCCTTTGTACAGGTATTTGTGCGGGAGGTGCCAGAAAAGGATACCTCGATAGCCGTTATTTGCGGGACTGGCAACAACGGAGGCGATGGTTTGGCCATAGCGCGCCTGCTGGTCCATGAGGGCTACGGCGGTTGCGAAGTTTTTTTGGCCAGCTTTTCGGCTAAACAGAGCGATGATTATTTGATAAACCTGTCCCGATTACGAGAAACCAAAATTGCAGTGACACAATTGGACAAAGTAGACTTGCTTGGCCAATCGAAAGCCACGGTCATTGTAGATGCCATTTTAGGTTCGGGATTGAATAAACCTCTAACCGGCGATTTTTTGGCTCTGGCAACTTTGGTCAACCAGTTAAATCGCAAGGTAATTGCTGTCGACGTACCTACAGGCTTCTATGCCGAAGGCCAACTTAGCCATTACAATGGTATCAAAGCCGAACTGGTTATTGCTTTTCAACAACCCAAACTCAATTTTTTCTTCCCCGAATCGGTACACGCATTGGCACGGTTTAAGGTCGCCGATATTGGGTTGGACCAAGGTTTTATAGCAAGGCAATCAAGCCGATGGAAGTTAACCGAACAAGCCGATATCGCAAGGTTGCTTGTGCCTCGGCAAAACTTTAGCCACAAGGGAACCTATGGGCATGCATTATTGCTAGCAGGCAACGAAACTACCATGGGGGCGGCCCTGTTGGCGGCCGGGGCCAGTTTGCATAGCGGTGCAGGCTTAACCACGGTATGCTTGCCCCCAAGCGGATTAATAGCCTTGAACGCAGCCTTGCCGGAAGTGATGGCTTTGCCAAGAACCATCGATTTAAGTATCGATGTGTTTGATCAATTTGAGGCCATTGCCATTGGCCCTGGCTTGGGAACTGAGACGGAAAACGAACGGCTTTTAGAGCAGGTCATTGGTTTAAAGCGCCCTTTGGTGATTGATGCAGATGCCTTGAATCTATTGGCTAAAAGACAAGACATACTGGCCGAATTGGCACCGGGGAGTATCTTAACGCCACATTTGAAAGAATTTGACCGTTTGTTTGGCCAGCATGAAAATTGGTGGAGCAGGGTAGCTACGGCAAGCGAGGAAGCCCAGCAACGAAAAATCGTCATCGTGCTGAAGAACCAATACACTTTTGTTTGCTTACCCGACGGCGAAATCCATATCAATCCAACCGGCAATCCGGCAATGGCTTCTGGGGGCATGGGCGATGTGCTGACCGGCATCTTGGCCGCATTATTGGCGCAGGGTTATACAGCTGCCGATGCGGCTGTGCTGGGTGTTTACCTGCATGGGGCAGCGGGCGATCAACTGGCTAAAAAAAGAGCAACCATTAGCGCTTCGCAATTGAGTTTGCAAATTCCAAAAACGATTAAGCAAATTTTAAATAGAGATTAGATAGAGGTTTCGCCCATTACCACCATTTTCTCCATGGTCGGATTTTGGCTGCCGCCCATCGGTTCGATGGTTACTGCGAAAGCTTGTGCCTTGGCAATGGTTTCCATTTGTTTTACCGCTTCTTTGGCGGTGTCATCAGGACCAAATACCCCTAGGCTTACCGGTTTGCCATCAACCAAAGCCCACAATTGGTATTCATGTGCATTGTCGGTTTTAGGCAATTGCATGGCGGCATAATTGATCAATATGCTTTTGTTGGTTTTATTCCAATAAACCTGCATATTAGCCTCTGGCGAATCTTTTACCCCACGCAGTTTTACGGTTGCCCATTCCGTGGTTTCGGTCATGTCTATGCGGTTTTTCATGCCCGCTTTATCAAATTCTAATTTCGAAACAGTTGCGGCATAGCTGTCTTTTGTAGCATTTAGGCTTGCAATTTGATCGTGAGCCATGTTTAATTGGCTATATAGCGAAAATAAAGCAACCGTGCTTACTACCAAAAGAGCAATACAGGCTACCAATGCAATGCGTAGGTTCTTTACCCTTTTATCGGGATAGTTAGGTTGCAAAGGAATGATTTTGGGCTCGTTTGCAGGGGTGGTAGAAGTTTGGGCCTGTTCGAGGTTGCCAAGTATTTTGGCTTCTGATGTTGCCGATGGCGTAACCGCATTGCTTAAAGCATAGTTTTCCAATGCCAGCTCGATAGCCGATAGCTCTTCTTTTATTTCGGGATGTTTTTGAGCCATCTCTTCCACCTCTCTACATTCCTGTTCAGTTAACTGACCCAAAACGTAGAGTTCAAGAATGCCCGATTCGATATATGCGTTTACATCTTCCACTTCCACCTCAATTAAAATTTTTCCTCAACTCTAAAATAGCCATTCTGACCCGCGTCTTAACGGTTCCTAAAGGCAAATTTAATTCTTCGGCTGCTTCAACCTGTCTCTTATACACATCTGACGCTGCCGACGAACCACGACATGTGTAGATCTCGGGGGTCGCCGGATCATTAAAAAAGGGGGGGGGGGGGGGGGGGGGGGGGGGGGGGGGGGGGGGGGGGGGGGGGGGGGGGGGGGGGGGGGGGGGGGGGGGGGGGGGGGGGGGGGGGG
>NZ_JAELUC010000001.1 GCF_016429155.1 Pedobacter sp. ASV12
CCCCCCCCCCCCCCCCCCCCCCCCCCCCCCCCCCCCCCCCCCCCCCCCCCCCCCCCCCCCCCCCCCCCCCCCCCCCCCCCCCCCCCCCCCCCCCCCCCCCCCCCCCCCCCCCCCCCCCCCCCCCTCTGTTAGATGTGTATAAGAGACAGGTAAGGAGGCTTCGGCTCTTCGTCGAGCTCTTCGATGATGTCTTTAACAAACGCCTTTTCCAACTTCCATAGCACCTGCATGATGCGTTCTTCTGTTTTGGTTAATTCTTCCATAACCTAAACTTACAACTGATTTTTCAGTTATACAACTAAAAAATCAGTTTATAAACACAAAACACTGAAAATCAGTTAAATATTTTTAACCTAAGGAGATTAAAACTAAAAAACTAGGGGATAAAAGAAGCGGAAGGTTAGCGATAGAAGGCGAAGAGTTAACGCCAAAAGCCCAAACCTTTGGCAATTTGGCATCGGACGCAAACTACAGCCAATGGGCTAATAAACATCAACTATAGGCTAATACTTCAACTTAAAATGCTCTTTGGCCTGTCCTTTCCTGAAATAAACCAGTCCGATCCAGAACAGATCGACGGTTACGGTTACATCGGGATGGTTTTGAATGGTGGCCCAGGCATTTTTCATGCCTTGGCTCCAATAAATATCGTCGAAAATCAACAGCGAATTTTCGTGCAACTTAGGCAGGCACCAGTTGAAATAGTTCAGCGTAGCTTCTTCGGTATGATTACCGTCGATATATACAAAATCCAGACGGTCGGCCTTGGCAATGGCTTCGGGTAGCAAATCGTTAAAATTGCCAACCTGCAGCTCTACATTATCGAGACCGAGTTCATTGAAATTCTGCTCGGCAATCAATGCCGTTTGGGGGCAACCTTCTATGGTTAATACTTGGGCGTTGGGTTTTGCTTTTGACAGATAGGCTGTGGTAACGCCTAAACAAGTTCCCAATTCGATCAGGCTTTGGGCCTGCTGATTGGCCGCCAAGCGGTAAATAAGCTGGGCCAAGCTCGGGCTTTTCAGTGCATTTTTGGCAATTTGGCTTATCTTTTTGGTGCGGTTCTTATTCAGGTACGAGCCTGCCCCCAGATCGGTTACGGTAATCGATCTATCGTCATGCAAAAGTTTTTTTCGCAGCGCTTCTATGCGCTTGTACGCTTCTTTTGCAGAAAAATCGTAAATTACCTCATCAGCGAGCTTATATACAAAAGGCGAATGGGTACCATGCCTGCTTTTGGCAGTTAATCGATGCTTGAGGTAATCGGCAGCAAATTTTAAAACCATAGCGGCAAAAGTAAGCAAACAGAACTTGTAATTGTACTTTAATGGAAAATCTTGCAGAAATCAGCGCATTGGTCAAATTATTAGACGATCCGGATGAGGAGGTGTACCAGCATGTGCAGCAGCGGCTGCTCGAATACGGCAACGAGGTTATTACTTACCTGGAGAGTGCCTGGGAGCAATCGCTCAATACCGTACTGCAAGAACGCATCGAAAATCTGGTGCATGCCATACAGTTCAACAGCGTTAAAGAAGACCTGAACCTTTGGTACCAAAGCGGGGCTTTCGACCTGTTGCAGGGAGCCATTGTCATTAACCGCTACCAATATCCTGACCTTGACGAACAAGGCATCATCAATCAAATCGAAGAAATTAAACGCGATATTTGGGTGGGTTTACAATACGAGATGAGCTCGATTGAAAAGATCAAGTTGATCAACCATGTTTTCTACAACCAATATGGCTTTAGCGGCAATACCAAAAACCACCACGATCCGCAAAACTCTTACCTCAGCCAGGTTTTGGAAAGCAAAAAAGGCAATCAGATTTCGTTGGCCATTATTTATGCCACGCTGGCCCAAAAGCTCGATATTCCGGTTTATGGAGTTAATCTGCCGCAGCATTTCATATTGGGCTATATCGACGAAAGCAATGCCGACAAGGAATATGGCGTTCTTTTTTACATCAATGCTTTTAACAAGGGCGCCATTTTTGGCAAGCACGATGTAGACCAGTTTTTACGTCAGCTTAATTTAGAGCCTCAGCCTGGCTTTTATTCGCCCTGCAGCAATACAGAAATCATCAGGCGTATTATCCGCAACCTCATTTCGGCCTACGAAAACCTGGGCGCTACCGAAAAGGTGGAAGAATTGAAAGAGCTGCAGGAAATCCTGTCTGAATAACCAGCAGCCGGATTACTGCCACATTCCGGTTAAAGCCACTTGTTTTGTTGCATCCAGCTTTTCAGGCTTTCGAACCAGTCTTCCTTGGTGGTTCTATTGTACAGGCCAAAACCGTGTCCGCCTTCTTGGTAAATGTGCATTTCGGCAGGCACTTTGTTTCTGGCCAGGGCTTCATCGTAAAGCAGGCTGTTTTTTACGGGCACCGTACCGTCATTGTTGGCATGCACCAAAAAAGTAGGTGGCGTAGCGCCGTTTACCTGCAGTTCTGACGAAAAGTAACGGCGTTGCTGTGGCGTAGGCTGATCGCCCAAAAGATTTTTAACCGAACCTGTATGGGCATATGGTCCGAAACTGATCACCGGATAGATAAGCACCGAAAAATCGGGTCTTAAGCTGATGTTTTCCTGGTTGTCTATTTTCATATCGTTGTAATGCACACTCAAGCTAGAGGCCAGGTGGCCACCGGCCGAAAAACCCATTACGCCGATCTTGTTGGGCGAAATGCCCCACACCCCCGCATTTTTCCTGACCAGGTAAATGGCCTGCAAGGCATCTTGCAAAGGTGCCAACGATTTATCGACCATAATGGCATCGTTGGGTAGACGATATTTAAGCACAAATGCAGTAACCCCCAGTTCGGCAAACTTTTTGGCTACCAAAGTACCTTCTTTTTCAAAAGCCAAAATGCTGTAGCCTCCACCCGGACAGATAATGACTGCCGTTCCGTTGGCCTTTGCCGGCGCAAAAACGGTAAGCGTAGGGGTGGTTACCCTGCTGATGCGCAACACGCCATCGGCACCTGTTTCGATGGTTTCCTTAAAATCGGCAGGTGCTGTTTTCGAGCCTGGAATGGCGGCGTTGTAAAGCGGAATAACCTGCTGGGCCTTGGTTTGTGTAAAAGCTGTCAAGATAAAGTAGGCTAGTATGAATATCTTTTTCATCCAATTCAATTATAGACCCTAAACTTACATCTTTAAACTAAATGAACCAATATTTTTACATCCCGAACAAAAGCATGGCACTTTAAACGATTATGAATAAATTAGTTAACACCTTAATTAACTATTAAATAACTTAATCCATCAGACATGAAAACTATTTTAAGCAAAAGCGAACTCAAGAAATTTAAAGGAGGCAATGGCAATGACGACGTGTACCACAAAACCGTAAAATGTACGCGTGGCCAAGGAACTTATGACACTTGTTGCGATTCGGTTCAAGACGTAAGCGGACAAGCCTGTTGCGAACGCAAGCATTGCTCAAGCTCTGTTTTCCTTTTTATCGTATCGGGAGATTGTGTTGATGCGGCGGTATCGGATTTCTGTGCCTAAGCCAAAAAAAGCGATCAAATGATCGCTTTTTTTGTTAAAACTCCATTAAATAAGCTTTTAAAAAATCGTTGATGTCGCCGTTGAGTACGGCATCCGGATTGGAAGTCTGGAAATTGGTCCGATGGTCTTTTACCCGTCTATCATCTAATACATAGCTTCGGATCTGCGAACCCCATTCAATTTTTTTCTTGCTGCCTTCAATCAGTGCCGTGGCTTCCATGCGCTTGCGCATTTCGATTTCGTACAACTGCGATTTGAGCAAGCGGATGGCGTTCTCTTTATTTTGCAGCTGCGACCTCGATTCCTGGTTTTTGATGATAATGCCCGATGGTTTGTGGTATAACCGCACGGCGGTTTCCACCTTGTTTACGTTTTGTCCGCCAGCACCGCCAGCCCTAAAGGTTTCAAATTCGATATCGGCCGGATTCACGTCGATTTGGATCGTATCGTCAACCAGGGGATAAACATAAACCGAGGCAAAAGAGGTGTGTCTGCGGTTATTGCTATCGAAGGGCGAAATACGCACCAAGCGATGCACTCCGTTTTCTCCTTTCAGGTAGCCATAGGCAAATTCGCCCATAATTTCTATCGTTACCGATTTGATGCCGGCTACCTCGCCCTCGGCATAGTCCTGTTCCGTAACCTTGTAGCCGTTCTTCTCGGCCCACATCAGGTACATGCGCAAGAGCATGCTGGCCCAGTCGCAGCTTTCGGTACCTCCAGCCCCTGCGGTAATCTGCATGACGGCCGGCAGTTGGTCTTCCTTGCTGTTCAGCATGTTTTTCAGCTCCAGGTCTTCGATTACCTGTAGGGCCAAGGCATATTGCTCGTCCATTTCCTCCTCGCTGGCATCACCGCTTTGCAAGAAATCGTACAATACGGCAGTATCTTCTACCGCGGCATTAGCCTTGGTAAAGCCTTCCGTCCATTTTTTCTTGGTGCTGATTTCGGCCAGAATGCTTTCGGCCTTTTTGGGGTTGTCCCAGAAATCGGGAGCCAACGTTCTTTTTTCTTCTTCGCTTATCTGATATAACAATTCATCAACGTCAAAGATGCCTCCTCAGAGAAGCTAATCTATCTCTTAAATCCTGTAACTGGTCTTTAGTCATGCACAAATATAGAAATGATTGTGGGAGTATTACTTTTTCATCGATAGATAATCCAACGTCAGGTTGCACAATGCTTTTACGCCCAATGCAAAGCTGCTCTCATCGATAAAGAAATCGGGCGTATGATGCGACGGTGCTTTTAAGGGGTCTTCGCCTTTGGGCATACCCCCTAAAAAGAAAAACAGTCCGGGTACTTTTTCCTGATAGAACGAGAAATCTTCGGCGCCGGTTACGGGCGCTTTCAGTTTTACATTGTCGGCACCGGCTGTAGCCTGCAGGCTTGGCAGCATCTTTTCGGTCAGCGCCAAATCGTTAAAAGTTACCGGATAATGGTTGCTGTAGGGAATTTGCACTTCGACTTTGGCACCAGCAGCCTCGCCGGTTTTAATGGCAATGGTTTTAATCCGATCGATGAACATCGCCTCATCGGCCGCCGTAAAATTCCTAACTGTACCCAGCATTTCTACCTTTTCGGGGATGATGTTAGACCGCACGCCGCCATGAATAGCGCCAATGGTAACCACACCCGGATTTTCGGTAATGTTGAGGTTTCTGCTTACAATGGTTTGCAGGTTGTTTACAATTTGTGCGGCCACCACAATCGGGTCGATGCTGCTCCAAGGGTAAGCGCCATGGGCCTGCCTGCCTGTAATGGTAATCTTCATGTCGTTAACGGCCGCCATGGTACCTCCGGGGCGATAGGTCAGTTGGCCAACCGGTGTTTGCGAATTGATGTGTAAGCCAAAAATAGCGTCGACCTTCGGGTTTTGCAGCACGCCTTCTTTAACCATGAGCTGTGCACCACCTTCTTCGCCCGCGGGCACGCCTTCCTCTGCCGGCTGAAAGATGAATTTAACGGTGCCGGGAATATCTTTCTTCATACCGGCCAAAATTTCGGCCACTCCCATTAAAATAGCCATATGCGAATCGTGGCCACAGGCATGCATCACCCCTACTTCCTGGTCATTATAGATTGTTTTTACTTTCGAAGCAAAGGGCAAGGCACCTCTTTCGGTAACCGGCAAGGCATCCATATCGGCTCTTAAAGCCACCACGGGCCCCGGCTTGCCTCCAACCAAAATACCAACCACTCCGGTTTTGGCTACACCGGTTTTTACTTCCATGCCCAACGACTGCAAATGCTTGGCAATAATGCCTGCGGTACGCACCTCGTTGTTGCCCAGTTCGGGATGTTCGTGAAAATCGCGGCGCCAGCTGATTACCTTTTGGGCCAAGGCATCTGCCTGTTTGGAAATAGCCACTTGGCGGGCCGTATTTTGAGCAAATAGCCATAATGGGGCAATCAAAAGCCCGGAGAGCAATATTTTCTTCATCTTGAATTTAAAATATAGGTATCGGCACTAATTAAACAGTCCTTTGAGCTTATCTACCAAGCCACCGCCTTCGGCTTGCCCGTCGGCACTTGGGGCTTGATTGCCTCCATTAAACATGCCCATCACGTCGCTCAGGTCAAATTTCCCATCGCTGCCACCCGCCAATTTGCCCAAAATATCCTGCAGGTTAAAAGAGCTGTCGTTCGGGTCGTTGGTTTTTTGCGTAAGCTTGCCAATAATAGAAGGAATGATGCTCGAGGCTACGTTTTTGGCGGTTTCGGCATTAATGCCCAAGCCGCTCAGTTTATCGACAAAGCTACCCGAAGCCTGCGCGGCAACTGCAGAACCTTCGGCATTGCCTCCGTTAAAAATATCGGCCAGGCCACTCAGGTTTCCAGACGTAACCTGTGCCTTCAAACTTTCGAAAATAGAACCCGATGCGGCTTCAATGACGGCTTCGTTGTGTTCATTAGGTATTTCGCTATTGTTTACAACAGCATCCTGCGCATTTTCGCGCACCAGTTCATTCAGGTTTTCTAACATGGTTTAATTTTTTTAAGTTGATGGATTATAGTAAAACGATCGAACAATAGGCGGGCTGATTGGTTATTGAATATAGAAAAATTTCATGGTTTTTGAACATTAAAAGACAATTTAAATTGTTTGCTTTCTTACTTTTACAAAAAACATATATGCTATGCTTCCCACAATAAACTTTACCCAAACAGAGGCCTATAAATATTTGGCTGACCATTTTATAGCGATCAACCAACAAAGCATCAAGGATCTTTTTACCGAAGACGCCGAGCGTTTTGCCAAATTTTCGATTTTGTTCGAAGATATCTTGTTCGATTTCTCCAAGAACAGGATCAACGATACCACCATGGCCCTGTTGGTGCAGTTGGCCCGCGAATGCAAGCTGGATGAAGCCATTAAAGCCATGTACAGCGGCGAAAAGATCAACCAAACCGAAGATCGCCCCGTGCTGCACATTGCCTTGCGCAACCAAAGCAACGAGCCCATTTGGGTTGATGGCCAAGATGTGATGCCCGAAGTGAATGCGGTTTTGGCCAAAATGGAGAAATTCAGCAATTCGATCATCTCCGGCCAGTGGAAAGGCTATACCGGCAAAGCCATTACCGACATTGTAAATATCGGCATTGGCGGTTCAGATTTGGGGCCTGTAATGGTTACCGAAGCCTTAAAAGCCTACAAAACACGTTTAAACCTGCATTTTGTTTCTAACGTTGACGGCACTCACCTGGCCGAAACCTTAAAAGCGATAAACCCGGAAACGACTTTGTTTTTGGTGGCTTCTAAAACATTTACCACACAAGAAACGATGACGAACGCCAACAGTGCCAGAGATTGGTTTTTGAACAGTGGTGCCCAAAAAGAAGATATTGCCAAGCACTTCGCCGCTTTATCAACCAATGCCAAAGATGTAGCGGCATTTGGCATCGATACCGAAAACATGTTCGAGTTTTGGGATTGGGTAGGTGGCCGTTACTCGTTGTGGAGCGCTATTGGCCTGTCTATTTGCTTGGGCATTGGCTACGATAATTTTAAACAACTGTTGGCTGGCGCACATGCAACCGACCAACATTTCAAAAACACGCCATTTGAGCAGAACATTCCGGTAATTTTAGGTCTGCTGGGCGTATGGTACATCAATTTCTTTAATGCCGAAACCCAGGCTATTTTGCCTTACGACCAATACCTGCACCGTTTTGCGGCCTATTTTCAGCAAGGCGATATGGAGAGCAACGGCAAACACGTAGACAGAAACGGAAACCCTGTTGATTACGAAACCGGCCCGGTAATTTGGGGCGAGCCAGGTACCAACGGCCAACATGCCTTTTACCAGCTGATCCACCAAGGCACCCGTCTTATTCCCTGCGATTTTATAGCCCCGGCGCAAAGCCTCAATCCGCTGGGCAACCACCACCCTATTTTATTGTCTAACTTTTTTGCCCAAACCGAGGCCTTAATGAATGGCAAAAGCGAAGAAGAAGTAATCGCAGAACTTCAAAAAGCAGGCAAATCTGAAGCAGAAATTGCCAAATTGGCTCCATTCAAGGTTTTCGACGGCAATAGGCCAACCAATTCTATCCTGCTAAAAAAAGTAACGCCTTACAGCTTGGGTAGCCTTATTGCCATGTACGAACATAAGATTTTTGTACAAGGCATCATCTGGAACATCTTTAGCTTCGACCAATGGGGTGTTGAGCTGGGCAAGCAACTGGCTCAAAAAATACAGCCCGAACTTGCAGACAACAGCCCTGTAAGCACCCACGATTCTTCAACCAACGGCTTGATTAACCAGTATAAGAGCTGGAGATAACAAAAATTATGGCCAACGGCATCCGCTGTTGGCCATATGAACAGGCTACAGAAATTTGTATTTTTAACCCAACTGTTGCACAAGCAGCTGTAAAAAATGGCATCGGGCACCAAAGTTAAGACTTATCATTTTCTACCCTATAAGTATGGCTCAGAATTGCTATTGGATATTGGTCGTATCGAAACATTGAATAATTATGTATTAGATAGCACCTTACATCAACTCAGTTTTTACGAAATTCTTTTCATCGAAAAGGGAACAGGCACTTTTACATTGGACGAAAACACAACGCCAATAAGTCCACGGACCATTATTTTCACCAGTCCCGGGCAAGTGCGCCGCTGGGATATTGAAGAACCGGTAAGCGGCTATACCTTATTCTTCGAAAAAGACTTTCTCCATCTCTTTTTTTCGGACGAGCTATTCCTCTATCGATTTCAATATTTTCATCAATATTTGCGTCCAACCGATATGCAGCTAGCCGAGTTGCCATTTGAGCAATGCCTGCAGCTGCTCTATGGCATAGAGCGGGAGTTTGGGCAGCTCCAAAACGATAGCAACCATTTGATCAGGGCCTTGCTCTATCAATTACTCGTTGTGCTCAACCGATATTATGCCTCCGTTTACCATGTTCAGAGAGATACCTATGTGCACGCTGATTTTTATAGATTTAGAGCTTTGCTGGAAAAGAAATTTGTGCACCACCGCAATGTGGAGGCCTATACCAAAATGCTAAATGTAAGCCCCGGCTTTCTGAATAAAATCTGCAGGCAATTTAGTGGCTTATCTACCCAACAAATGATCCATTACAAGCTGATTTCAGCCATCAAGAAACAACTGTATCAAAACAAATCGGCAAAAGAGATTGCCTACGAGTTTGGCTTTTCAGATCCCTCTAATTTTAACCGTTTCTTTAAAAAGCTGACCGGCATTACCCCCCAACAATACCGCAAGGAGATATAATTGACCATTTTAAAGCTAAAACGACCATTTTAGGAAGGCAAGCATGTTTTAATTTTACAGCAAAAAAGAACATGATCAAATACACACTTAGCCTCTTATTGTTTGCCATGAGCGTACTGCTGGCACAGGCAGAACAATTATACGTTAATCCTCAAGCGGGTAACGACGCAAATTCCGGCATAAAAACAAGCCCGTTAAAGACACTGATGGAGGCCGCAAGGCGCGTAAACCTCAATCAAGAGCGGACATCAACCACCATCTTCCTCGCTGAAGGCATACACCTGTTAACCCAAACCGTTGTATTTACCAATGACAAGTATACCCTTAAAAACCGGCTGATTATTCGTGCGTGTGTTATGCCCGACGATGCGGATTGGACTCCACAAAAAATGCCAATTGTAGTGACAGCAGTGCCACTTGTATCGGGTGTAGGCGGAGAAGAAGCAAAAGGCATACAGCCAGAGGTTAGCCACGTAACCATTGAAGGCCTGCGATTTACCGGCAGCCCAGATTACGCTTATGTGGACGGCAAAAACCTGCGTCGCTCCTATCCAATATGGCGTGATGGCAAAAAACTGGACGACCTGCTCGTTACACAATGCCTATTTGCCGGCAACGTTGATGTGTTGCCTTTACATGTGGGAATTATCGCTAATGGCTATGGCCTCGTTATTGATCATTGCGTTTTCTTCAACTGCAAAAACCCTGTTGTTTTTTGGCAAACCGACGGAGGTACTGGCAGCCCTAATGCCATGCGCTACTCACTGGTATATGGCTGTTATTTTAGTGGCGTTTGGACTACGCAAAGTACCAATGGAGACGATTTCGAATTTCATCATAACATCATAGCAAACAGCAGTACGGTATGGATCAGAGAAAAAGGAAGCACGCGTCGCTACAAAGCTGCTGATTGCCTTTTTACCGATTACACCAATCTGGCAGGTTATGGAAGTGGCCCCTTAAGCGGCAACGATGCAACTTCGACAGATTTCCTGGAAATGAAAAACGTACAAACCACCGGAAGCGTAAAGATTGAAAAAGACCAGAGCAAACGCAATTACCTGCAATTAGCCGAAGGCTCGATGGGTTCGAACCTAAAGGCGGGCCTTTTCAAAAAGAACCCGCAATAATTGAATTGCATTCCTTATTGAAAATCGCCAAAGCAACCCGGCAACCTAAAATCGCTATTCATTGATCAATGAATAGCGATTTTTCATTTAAAGCAAATTTTTATTGCTTAAATTTCTAATAGCAAGGCAACCTTAAGCTCCTGGCTGCCGTAACTGCATATAACTAAACAAAATTACTTTGCTTACACCCGAACTCATCAATGGCTGTATCAAGAAGGACCGGAAAAGTCAGAAGGAACTTTACCGCCTCTACTATGGCTATGCCATGAGGATCTGTTTGCGCTACGCCAAAAACAAAGACGAAGCGGTTGAGTTGGTAAACGATGGTTTTATGAAGGTATTTACAAACCTGCAGCGCTACGACAAGGAACGCTCGTTTAACGCCTGGATCAGCACCATTATGATCAATACCTCAATAGACCATTACAGAAACCGGATAAAACAAATGGAAATGGAAGAACTTAACGCTAAGCACGAATTGGAAGATAGAGAGAATATTCTTTCCCATTTACACTATGAAGACCTGATCAGATTGGTTCAAAAACTTTCTTATGCCTACCGAACGGTCTTTAACCTTTTTGCCATAGACGGCTACTCGCACGAGGAAATTGCCGAAATGCTTTCCATCTCGGTGGGCACCTCCAAATCGAATCTGTTTAAGGCAAGGGAGAATTTAAAAAAGATGCTGGCCGAAACTTTGGCAACCGATCAGCAACAAATGAGCTATCAAAAATGAAAGAACTGAACGATAAAGATTTTGACCAGGCTTTTAAAACACGGGTAACCGAAGAATACCTGCAGTTTGAAGAGGAATCTTGGTTAAAGATGGAGAAAAAGCTCCAAAAAAGAGACCGCATGATCTGGCTGAGAAATGCCAGCATTATTTTGCTGTTTCTTTCGTTTGGTTTGGGCTTCTTCCTGTTCAACAGGCAAGAACAGCCTAAGCAACAAACTGCCCGCAACAACAAACCCAAACAAACGCAAAAGCCTTTGGTTGAAGCCCCTAAACCTATAACCGAACTAGCCCAAGCTCAACCGATTGGCCCAAAAACCGATGCGCCTACTTTGAGTAAGCAATTGTCAACAGCACATCAGACTACCACAACCGTAACCACAAAAGGCAATAGCGATAAGCCTGTTTCAGACCATGCCATAGCCCATGTTATTCAGGCGCCTGCCAATTCCGCACCAATGGCAGCGCAACCAGTAAAACCTGTACAAAATACCGAATTGACCGATCAGCAGGTTATTGCACAGCTGACTTCGCCAAGCATCAACGCCATTGATACAGCAGACAACCTTGTCCAAAAGCCAAAAGCGAAACGTAAAATCCCGATTAGCCTGGCCATTAGTGCAGGACCTGATTTTAATTCTACCAGTGCCCTGATAGGTGGCAAGGGAACCGCGGCCTTCGGATTGACCGTTGGTGTGGGAATCAGCAAAAAAATAACCATCCAAACCGGTGTTATTTATGGTGCCAAAAATTACACGGCCAGCAATTATGATTATCAATTCAGCAACCCGAATATAAAGAACAGCATTGCGCAGATCAACGCAGCTTGTAAAGTGCTTGAAATTCCGTTAAGGGCTTCCTATTTGCTTAACGACAACAAAAGCCGCAGCCTTGAACTGAACGCTGGGCTATCGAGCTACCTGATGCTAAAAGAAGATTATGTGTTTAAGTACACGGCCGCCAGTGGCAAAGCCGATAGGCTTACGCAAAAAACCAACGCCAATCAGCATTTTCTGAGCGTGCTCGATCTTTCGGCCACTTACAACATCAAACTGAACAATAAATTCGGTTTCGGCATAGAGCCTTACGTTAAAATCCCTTTGGGAGGCATTGGCGAAGGAAGCGTGCCTTTAAAATCGAGTGGTGTATCCTTAAAACTGCGTTATGAACTCAACAAGAAATAAACTGGTCTGGGTGGCTTTGCTCTGCCTTGGCTTGATTGGAAAAGCCGAAGCTCAAAATTATGTGGGCAAAAGCCTGAAGATGACGATCTTTTCTTCTACCCCGGTTGAAGACATCAAAGCCGCAAGCACTTCGGCAAGCGCCGTGCTGGTAGCCGACAAACAGGAGCTGGCAGTGCAACTGCCCGTTAAAAGCCTCGAGTTCGACAAAAAGCTGATGCAGCAACATTTTAACGAAAACTACATCGAGAGCGACAAATACCCGATGGCCAAATTTAAAGGCACCATCACCCCCCAGTTGGATTGGAGCAAAGACGGCGAGTATCCCGTTACCGTAAAAGGCGTGCTCAATGTACACGGCATTGACCAAAACCGGACAATAGCCGGCAAAATAACGATCAAGGGCAATACCATAAGCATCAGTTCGAGCTTTGAAGTAGCCTGCAAAGACCATCAGATCAAAATTCCTCGCCTTGTATTTGCCAAAATAGCCGAAGTTATCAAGGTAACTCTACAAGGCACCCTAGAGCCACTCAAATAAACGTTATGAAAAAGTCTAAATTTTTTATTTACCTCTTTTTGGTTTTAGCCCTGTTGGCCATGAGGGCTAGCGCGCAAACCGCCGAGGCGCTGTTGAGCCAGCTAGACAGCACCAAGAAATTCAACAAGGTAGAAGCTACCTTTAAGGCAACGCATGTGGTACTTTCGCATTCTACCGAAACCCAAAAGAAACACGACCTCGATTTGAGGATCAGGCATCATTTTGGGGATATTGGTGGCGAATTCGGAAGCGCACACACCCTGTATGGACTCGATGTGGCCACCGACCTTTTTATCGGGCTGGATTATGGCTTAACCGACAACCTGACCGTTGGCTTTGGCCGCAGCAAGCATGATGAGCTTTTTAACCTTTATGTAAAACAAAAGCTGCTGCAACAAACAACTGATGGGAGTATGCCCATTAACCTCACGTTTTTGGCCCAGGCAGGCCTGGTGGCTCGAAAACCATTTACCGACACCGAATTTGCCAACTATGGAAACAGGCTGAGCTATTTGATCCAACCTATATTTTCGAGGAAGTTCTCGCAACGCATTTCACTGGAAGTAATGCCGGCCTTCCTGATCCGTTCGGTAAGTGCCGATCCTAACGACCCTAAAAACCTGTTTACCTTGGGCTTTGCCGGGCGGGTTAAGCTCACCAAGCGACTGTCGTTTGTAGCCGATTATACCTTGGTTAACGGCCTATCGCGACCAAATAAACTCGCCGTCCCCCTATATAACCCCTTGGGTATAGGCCTAGAGATCGAAACCGGCGGGCACATCTTCTCGCTCAACTTCATGAATTCGGAATACATTAACGAAAACAGTTTTATAGCCAATACCAAAAAATCGTGGACCGATGGTGGCGTCCGTTTTGGCTTTACCATTTCGCGCAACTTCAGCCTTTTTAAATCTAAAAACCCCGATACGAAATCGACAATTTACTAAAACTATAATTTTATGGAACGGAATGAATTTATCAAATCCCTAGGGCTGGGTATGGCTCTGGTATGCGCCGGAAGTTGCCTTTCGGCCTGTGGAAGCAAGTCTAACGACCCTGCGCCAAGTCCGCCCGGAGGTGGCGGAGGCGGAGGCACGACCGGCGCTACTGCAAGCATAGACCTTGCCACGCAACTCACCACAGTTGGTTCTTTTGTAGCCACGGGAGGTGTTTTGTTTATCCGCCTAGCGGCTGGAAATAGCACTTCTTCGTTTGTAGCCACTCAGGCCGCTTGTCCACATCAGGGCGGCGCATTAAACTGGATCCAGGCCAGCAACCTGATCCAATGCAGCCTACATGCTTCGCAGTATACCTCAGGTGGCGCTATTTTAAGACAGCCTAACGATGGAGGCACAACCAATGCCCTTAAGGTTTACAACACGAGCATTTCGGGCAATATATTAACCGCTACTATTGTTTAGTTTTTAAGGTTGAAAGAAGGACGGGAGAAATATTTTCCGCCCTTTTTTCGTTTTCTTTATGGAAAACCGGTATATTATTAATCATATAGCTGATTTTGAATTTGTTATTCAGAACTGATTTAAGCATTAAATATACTTCATGACCATGAAATCATTTAAAACCTTAGTAGCTATGGCAGGTTTGGCACTTTTGTCCACTGCCGCTGCCGCCCAAACCGATAAAGCCACTACCCGCAAAATTGTGGAAGACAAGAACTACACTTTTGTGGCTACAAGCGCTACACCGCTCAATGGGTCTGACATCAACAGTATTTTGTCGAAAATGCCTGGAGGAGCCAGTGGAGGCAATATTAACCTCACAGGCAATAATTACGACGTACGCATTACCAAAGACAGCCTGATTGCCTATCTGCCTTTTTACGGCAGGTCTTATACTGCTCCAATCACCAACGAAGAAAGCGGCTTCAAGTTTACCAGCAAAAACTTTGTTTACGACACCACCAAGCGCAAAAGAGGTGGCTGGGACATTAGAATCTACGCAAAAGACGTTAAAGACAGCCCACAACTCACGATCAGCATCAGCGAAAGCGGCTATGCTACCCTCAGCATGGTAAGCAACAACAGGCAGGCCATTACCTATAACGGCTACCTGAGCGAAAACAGCAAAAAAGACTAGCGTTACTCGTTGAGCAGTTTGATTTCGTAAAGCTTGGGCCATTTTTTGCCTACCACAAATAGCCGTTTGCCTTTGGCATCCCAAGCGATTCCATTGAGCACATTGCCGTTCACTTCGTCCTGTGTTTTAAAGAAATTCTTGGGCACTAGTGCTGTGAGGTCTATTTCGGCTTCAATTACCCCTGTTTTGGGATCAATACGAACAATCTTATTGGTTTGGTATACGTTTGCATAAATCTTGCCGTCAATAAACTCGAGTTCGTTAAGCTGTTCTACCTGACCTTTATTGTCGTACACCTCTATATAGCCTTCTTCCTGATAGGTATCGGCATTCATGAACCAGATGCGGTTAGAGCCGTCGGTACGCAAAATCTTTTGGCCATCAAAAGCCAGGCCCCAACCCTCTCGACTGAAAGGAAAGGTAGCCAATTGCTTAAAAGTTTGGGCATCGAATACAAAACCCGTGTTTTCCTTCCAGGTTAGCATGATGATCTTATTGCCCAGTTTAAGCGAGCCTTCGCCAAAATACTGTGCCGGTAATTGGATCTGTTGCAAGGTCTTGCCGGTTTTTAAATCGACATACTTGAGTTTAGAGCTTCCATACTCGCCGGTGCTTTCCAATAGTTTGCCCTCTACATAGGCCAGGCCTTCGGTGTAGGCGCTGGTATCGTGCGGAAAGGTATTGACCACTTGATAACGGAGCGGTTTAGGCGTTACGCCACTCGTTAACACGATGTTGGTTGTGATGGTATCGTTCTTGCCATCTTTTGTAACGATTGCCGTTAAGTTCTTATAGCCAAGCGATAGACTGTCGCTTTTGATGCTGACAGGACCAACATTATCATGTAAGTAAGCTTTGAGCTTACCATCTAGGTAATAGCTGATTTCTTCGATTTTCTCGCTTTTATCCAGGTCTAAACTTAGGGTAATGGGTTGGCCAAGCACAAACTGCTGGCCTTGCTGGGGTGCACTAAAAGTAGTATAGCTACTTGTGCTACCGTGCTTGCAGGAAGCCAGGCCAAACAGTACAGCAAGCAAAACGCCAAGCCGGACAGGAATGAGGTTATCGGTTTTAAAAAGGCCAAAATGCATCTTGAATATGGTTTATGGTATAATGGTTTGGTGTATCAAATAAAACAGCAACAATATCAAACCTCACTTCGCCCTGATGGCCCATCAGTTCTACGTAAGCCGTTGCCGCCCGGATAAGCTGTTTTTGTTTAGCTTGGCCCACAAAATCTTCGGGTTGCCCAAAAGCAGTCGAACTCCTTGTCTTTACTTCTACAAAAATCAGTTGGCCATTAAAATAGGCTACCAAATCTAACTCTGCTTTTCCATGAATCCAATTTTCTTCGAGCAACTCGTAGCCCAAACCGGTTAAATAGTTGGCGGCTATGGCCTCGCCCTGCTTGCCTAAATCGTTGTGTGTAGCCATTTGCTTGGTTTATTAGTTCTTTAGTTCATTGGATGGTTGAATGGTTGACAACTGTTGAACTGAAACTGAAAACTTCGGGCTGAAACTGGCAACTGCTAATTGCAAACTGAAAACTATTTGACAATCACCGAGCCCAGGTACTTGGAAATCTCCTTTTCAACGTTTTTGATAAAGGCATAGCGTTGCATCAGGATTTCCTGATTGATTACGTCTTTTTCGTGTTTGATTTCCTGCAGCAGGTCTAGCAGGATTTTGTCTACTTTCCGTTTTTTGAGATGGTACAGGCCGCCCAAAATGGTAGCTTTAAGGTTAACGGTTTCATCGCGCACGTAAATGGTATGCTTGTTGTACCAGTTTTCGCTCAGCGTATAGGGCGAGGTAGACAAGGTGATGGCCAAATCGGCAATTTCGCGGTCTTCGCTTTTGATAAACTGGTTGGCGGTTGGCAACTGGCCATTTTCTATTTCGGTACGGTAATGGTCGATGATTTTTTTGCAGAGCGGATTTTCGAACGTTACATCGGTAAGGTTCTGCATAATGAACGATCCGATGTACATGTTATCGATTTTATCCCAGCTCACCAGTTCATGTCCAAAAGCCAACAATAAACGTACAATTTCTTTTTCCTGGCGTTCGTCGTCGGCCGAAAGCTGTACCGTGGCTTGATTGCTCGGCCCGTCTTCGGCAAAAAGATCGTCGGGTGGCATATCGGAGTGCGCGGGCTGGCGCGAAGAAGCCGAAGCAGCAGCATTTTTTTTCAGCTTGGCTGCACGCATGGTGTTCAGCTCGCTCAACAGAATTCGTTCTTCTATACCCAATAAGCCGCTACACTCGCGCACAAAAACCGAGGCTTTGATGTTATCGGGTATTTTGGCAATGCTTTCAACAATATCGCGGATGATGCCTGCCCTTTTAATCGGATCTGTTCCGGCTTCGGCCAACAGGATATTGGCCTTGTACAGGATAAAATCCTGACGCTTGGTTTCTACATAAGTCTTAAACTCGCCGGCCCCCACCTTATGCATATACGAATCGGGGTCGTCGCCATTTGGAAAAGAAACCACTTTTACGTTCAATCCTTCTTCCAAAATCATATCCAAGCCTCTTAGCGAAGCTTTGATACCAGCCGCATCGCCATCGTACAAAATGGTAATGTTCTGCGTAAAACGACCAATAAGGCGGATCTGTTCGATGGTGAGCGAAGTACCTGAGGAAGCCACTACGTTTTCGATATTGGCCTGGTGCACCGAAAGCACATCGGCATAACCTTCTACCAGGTAACAGTTATCCTGATCGCGAATGGCTTTTTTGGCATGAAATAACCCATAAAGCACATTCGATTTATGGTAAATATCGCTTTCAGGCGAGTTTACGTATTTAGGTACGTTTTTATCGGTTTTTAAGGTACGCCCGCCAAAACCGATTACCCGTCCGGTAAAGTTGTGGATGGGGAACATCACCCGGCCGCGAAAACGGTCGTATAGCTTGCCTTTATCGTTTCTGATAGCCAAGCCCGTTTTTTCGAGGTACTCTTCGGTATGCTTGTTTTTGATGGCCTCTAAAGTCAAGGCATCCCAAACATCGGGCGAGTAGCCGAGATTGAATTTCTTGATGATGTCTTCCCTAAAACCCCGCTCCTTAAAATAGCTTAGGCCAATGGCACGGCCTTCGTCGTTGTTCCACAGGTGGTCTTCGAAAAAGTTCGCGGCAAACTGCGACACGATATACAGGCTTTCGCGGGCATTTTGGGCTTCAACATCCTGATGGCTATCAACCGTTTCTTCAACCTCGATATTGTATTTGTTGGCCAAAAACTTGAGCGCTTCGGGATACGAATATTTTTCGTGGTCCATGATAAAGCGCACTGAATCGCCACCCTTTCCACAGCCAAAGCACTTGTAAATGCCCTTGCTTACCGAAACGTGAAAGGAAGGGGTCTTTTCGCCGTGGAACGGACAATTGCCAATGAGGCTGGTTCCGCGTTTTTTAAGGTGCACAAAATCGCCTACTACCTCCTCTATGCGGGCAGTATCCATTATTTTGTCTATGGTTTCGCGGTTGATCATTATTTGTAGGTATTGAGATGTAAGATATGAGAGGTGAGACTTGAAATAACCGATACAACGAATAACAATCCCTGCCGATTCTCCAATCTCACTTCTATTGTCTCAACACTATCTTATTTAATAAAAGGCAGCATTTGATCGGCTACCAACTGGTTGCCGGTATCGTTCAAATGTACGCGGTCTGTAGTTAGCACGCCTTTTTCTTTATCTTCAGTATTGTTTTTGGCTTCGTATTCGGCAAAGGCCTTTCTCAAATCGCAAAGTGGCAGGTTGTTTTTGGCAGCCAGTTCCCTCACACCTTGTGCATATTTGTTCAGGTCGGCATCGGCTTCGTTGGTACCGTCTTTCTTCTCGCCAATAACCGATGGTGTACATACCACCACCTTGGCGCCATTGGCTTGGATTTTATTAATCAATGCTTGATAAAACTTAAGGTATTTATCGTAGTCTGTACCGGTTCTGGCGCCCAGTTTGTGCCATACATCGTTAATGCCCACATAAATGATTACCAAATCTGGTTTTTTGGCCAATACGTCTTCTTCCATGCGCAGGTAGAGGTCGTACACTTTATTACCGCCAACGCCTGCCCCAATCAGTTCGTATTTAGCCGGATCCAAGTTTTTTTTCAATTGGTTAATGTAGCCATTGCCTTGCACGCCGGCCTGGGTAATCGAATCGCCAAAGAAAATTACTTTTTTGGGCTTTGCTTTCATGGCTATGCTTAAGGTTAAAATTAGTGTTGCTGCAATTAATCCCATGTGCTTCATGTGGTTCTTCATGTTGGTTATTTTTTAGTGGTTAGTTTAAAATCTAAATCCTGAAAATCGAAACTGAAGTCTGTCAAAGGTGAAATGGCTTCCATTTTAAAGCCGTCGGCCTTGCCTTCGTTGCTCAGTCCAAAGTTAACAAAGGCATCGGCATCCAAGCTCCTGTCGTACCACCTTACAATAAAGGTATTGCCTTTATAATAAGTCATGTCGCCTTTAAGTTTGGGTGCGTTTTTAGCCTGGAAGTGCATTTTCCCGTTCACTTCGCTAATGGTTACTTCGCCAAACCAATCGTCCTTAAACGTGCCCAAATAATTTTTCATGTCGGGCTTTGCCGTCGTTGCCTTTTGGGCAGCCGCAATATCGGCCCAAACCTTGTCTACGATTTCCTTGGCCTGTTTCTCGTTTCTTAAACGGTTATCGTTATAGGCCTTGATACGGTCTTGGCCCTTAATGCCCAGGTAGCCATCTTTAATGGAATTGGTAATGGAGTTAAAAGCGGCGCCCGATTGCTGGTTGGTGAGCACGATAATGCCCAGTTTCAATTCTGGCAAAATGGTTACCTGCGTTACAATACCCGATAGGCCTCCGGTATGCGTAGCCTGGAAATTACCATTTACCGAGCTCAGGAACCAGCCCAAGCCATAACTGCTGAAGCTGGCTGGGTTGCCACCAGCGATGATGGTTTGCGGGGTCCACAGCTCTCTGGCTACCGCCGGACTGAACAGTTTCTTGTCGAGGTTGTCGCCGTATTTGCCTCCATTGATCATGGCCGTTACCCATTTGCTCATGTCGGTTACGCTCGAGTAGATGCCTCCGGCTGCATTGGCAATTTCGCCAAAGCTGAGGCCTACTGGCAACAACTTGCCTTCGTAGGGGGCATGGCCATCAATAACGTTCGATTTGTCTTTTAAACGGTACCAGGAAGCCGCAGTTTTATTCATGCCCAAGGGCTTGATGATTCTGCTTTCTATAAAATCTTCGTAGGTAAGCCCCGATACCCTGGCTACCACTTCGCCAGCTACAATGTACATCAGGTTATCGTAATCGTATTTGGTGCGGAAAGACGAAACTGGTTTCAGGAAGCGCAGGTTATGGATCAGCTGCTTTTTATCAACGGTCGACGAATCTGGCCAAATCATCAAATCGCCAGCCCCTAGCCCCAAGCCACTGCGGTGGGTCAGCAAATCCCTAACTGTAAATTCGCTGGTTACATAGGCATCGTACATTTTAAATTCCGGAATAACATCGGTCACTTTGGTATCCCAGGTAATTTTCTTTTCATCAACCAACATGCCCAATGCGGCAGCGGTAAAGGCCTTGGTATTGGAGGCTACGCCAAACAGCGTGTTCTCATCAACTTTCTGATTGGTTTTGATGGAGCGTACGCCATAGCCTTTGGCATGAATGAGCTTTCCGTCTTTGATAACGGCTACAGCAATGCCCGGCACATCGAAAGTGGCCAATGTTTTTTCGGCAACGCTATCTATCTGTTTGGAGGTGAGTACCTGCGCCTGCAAACTGGTGGCGAAAGCGCATAGGGCAACCAGGCCAAGCCCGATAGTTAAGCGGTATGATAAATGCATAGTTTAAAGATTTGAATGCTAAAGATAACGATCTTTTAGAGCCTGTTTAAAATTATCTAATAATTTGCCCATGGTCTGTGCGACACAGACCATGGCAACTATTTGCCCTTGCCCAGCTTATAATCTTTGTGCAGGATCAGAAAACTAGCCCGCTCTTCCTTTTTGAAGGGGTAATCCCAGTTGCCCTGATAGGTAATTTTGGTGGGCAGCTTCACCTCGTCAAAATAGCTCATTTCGATGTTCATCTGCACGTCGAAATCGAAGAGCATGTTGCTGTACTTCATATCTACATAACGGCCCAAGATTTCGAAGTTGCGCTTGTCGAAAATGGTAACCAGCTCCTTGATCATCAAGCCGTCTTTGGTCCAGTTACTCAAATCGGGTTTCACCGAAACCTTGAAGCGGTAAACCGGGATAGAATCCAAATAGGTACCGCTGTAAAAAGTATAGTCGTAATACTGGCGCATATTGGCCGTAAAGATCTGCGTTTTGTTGCCGATGAACGGCAGGCCCTTAATCGGGCGCCCCGGATTAAAAATCAAGGTTTTGAGCTTGTCTTTATAGCTTTCGTTTTTGCTTCCGTCGGTACCTGGCGCCGAGTTGGGCACAAAATCGGTATTGTAGGCATTCATAAAAATGTAATCGAACATTTCTACGGTGTACAACTGGTATTTGCCATTTTTCTTATAAATCTTGCCGTTGTCTTCCTTCACCAGGTACTCCATTTTATAGGGCCCATCGTTGTTGTGCTTGATCTTTCTGTAGATACGGCCATCAACCTTGTTTTTTTTATCGTAGGTGTATACCCTGTTTTCGGCAATGAAAGTATATTTTTTCATGTTGCGAAAAGCCTGATAAAAACTGGTATCGTTGATAATGGCATCGATAAAGGTTTCGACATTGAGGCGCTTAGCCTTGATGTTTACGACCGAATCGAGCTGTATGGTAGGGATGGTATCTGGATTAAAACGTTGGATCTGTTGCGCACCTGCGCCAAATGCAACAAGGGTTAACACCAGCAATAACAATATTTTTTTCATCAGTTCTTTCAATACAAATATCCTGCCTTAAATGTAAAACGGAAGAGGCAGGACGAATTCCCCTTCCACCGTCTTCCTTTTTGCCTTTAGTTGCCCAATTGTTTCAAGGCGATATAGGCCATTAAACCCGTTGAGGTTTTGAGCGCATCTTCGTCGATGTCGAAATTTGGCGTATGAACCGAGTATTGGGTTCCCTTGGCTTCGTTACCTGTACCTAAACGATAAAAGCAGGCATTTGTTACTTGCGAGTAGTAGGCAAAATCTTCGGCAGCCATCCAAATATCCAGGTCGATTACGTTTTCCTTGCCCAGGTAATCTTCGGCATAGGTTCTGGCCCTATCGGTTAATTCTTCTTCGTTAATGAGGAACGGATAGCCACGCATGATGTCGAAGGTACAGCTGCCACCCATGCTCTCGGCAATGCCTTCGGCCATTTTCTTCATCAGCTTATGGGCTTCGCTTCGCCATTCTTCGTTCAGCGTTCTGAAAGTGCCTTCCAATTTAACTTCGTTCGGAATGATATTGGTTGCGCCATTGGCATTGACCTTGCCAAAAGAAAGCACCGATGGCAGGCGTGGATCGGCATTGCGGCTTACGATCTGCTGCAAGGCCACAATAATGTGCGCCGTAATTAAAACCGGGTCGATATTCTGATGCGGCTGCGCGCCATGGCCGCCCTTGCCGTGTACGGTTACATACAGCTCATCGGTAGAGGCCATGTAAATTCCGGAACGGAAACCCACTTTGCCGGTTTCGATCAGGGGCATAACGTGCTGACCTATCATGGCTTGTGGCTTTGGGTTTTCGAGTACGCCTTCTTTGATCATGATGCTGGCGCCACCAGGCAGCAGTTCTTCGGCCGGCTGGAATACCAGTTTAATAGTTCCGGCAAAGTCGTTTTTCAATTGGTTAAGGATATAAGCCGTACCCAAAAGCGACGAGCTGTGCACGTCGTGTCCGCAGGCGTGCATAACCCCATGGTTCTTAGAGCGGTAAGGCTTGTCGTTGGCCTCGTGAATAGGCAGCGCATCCATATCGGCACGCAAGGCCACTACCTGGTCTGAAGGAATAGCGCCTTTAATTAAAGCCACCACTCCTGTATTGGCCATATCGGTATATTCGATACCCCATTTGTTGAGCTTGTCTTTGATAAACATCGAGGTTTCGAACTCTTTAAAAGAAAGCTCTGGGTTGGCATGGATGTGGTGGCGATAGCCTACTACATCGTTGTATATTTGGGCTGCTAGTTCTTGTATCTTATCTTTCATCTGTATTGGTTTTAATCATGGAGAAGCTATTTGTTAGCTTCTTCCAGTTCTGGCGCATTGATCTTCTCCCTAAAAATAAACAGGGTTGGATAGCTGGCTTTCAGTTCGTTGAGAAAACGTTGAGCTTCCATCCTCGTTCTGAAATCGCCAACGCGCAGGTAATAATTAGGTTCTTTGTAGGTAATATAAGCCCCCAGTTTGGGGTAGTTGTTTTTAAAACGGGTCTGTTCGCTAAAGGCTTCACGCCGGTCGGAGCCATAAAACACCTGTACCCTGTAGCCCATATCGGTAACTATGGCCGTACTGCCCGGATTAGCAGCGGTAGGTTTCTTTTTGTTAAGTTCGAGCCTTCTGGCAATGAGACTGTCGATGAGCGGATCTTTAACGATGATGAGCTCGCCCTTGCTTTGGGCCAAAGCAGACTGAAAAGAGAAGAGCACGATAAAAAAAAGACTAAATCTGATCATAACATCCATGGGCCTAAGCCTTTTTACAAGCATAAAAAATGCCGAACTTTTTGCAAAATTCGGCATTCTTATCTGGTATTACAAATTATGCGTTAGCACCGTGGCAGTTTTTGTACTTTTTGCCACTGCCACAAGGGCAAGGTTCATTACGGCCAACGGTTGCTTCCTTACGTATAGGCTGCGGTGGTGCCATTTCGCGGGTATCTTCCATTGGCATGCCGCTACTGCTCGATTCATTGAATTCGGGCTTAGACATGCGCAATTTGCTCGGCTGCGGCTGTGGTGCCCTAGCCTCTCTTACCTCGCCAGCATCTTGTTGTACCGGAATGCCTCCTTTAAACAAGAAGCTGACCACCTCTTTGTTTACCACGCTCAACATGCCTTTAAACAGGTTGAAAGCCTCCATTTTGTAAATGATCAACGGATCTTTTTGCTCGTAAACCGCATTCTGAACCGATTGTTTCAATTCGTCCATTTCGCGCAGGTGCTCTTTCCAGCTGTCGTCTATCAAAGCCAAGATAATGGTCTTTTCGAAGGCCTTAGTTACTTCCCTGCCATTGTTGTCGATTGCTTTTTTCAAATCAACCGGCACCTGTATCTGACGGATACCATCGGTAAAAGGTACGACCACCTGGCCAATTTCATGTCCTCTTTGTTTATAGATATCAGTCAACACCGACATGGCCTGGTTGATGACGTTTTCTGATTTACGGGCATAGAAAGCCGTAACTTCTTCGAACAATTTATCGGTTAAGGCATGGATGTTCTTCGAGTTGAACTCGTTTTCGTCGATGCTGGTATCAACTGAGAAGTTCTTGATGACCTCCAACCTGAAGCCTTCATAGTTGGTGCTTTCTTTGTATTCGGTTACGATATCTTCTGCCACATCGAACACCATGTTGTTCATGTCAACGTCTAAACGGTCGCCGAACAAGGCGTTTCTGCGTTTGGCATAGATTACGGTACGTTGCGAGTTCATTACATCGTCGTACTCCAATAAACGCTTACGGATGCCGAAGTTGTTTTCTTCCACTTTTTTCTGTGCACGTTCGATAGAGCTGGTAATCATCGAATGCTGAATTACCTCGCCGTCTTCGATACCCATTTTCACCATGATGTTAGAAATACGCTCCGAACCAAACAAACGCATCAAGTTGTCTTCTAGCGATACGAAGAATTGCGAAGTTCCCGGATCTCCCTGGCGGCCTGAACGACCGCGCAGCTGTCTGTCTACACGACGAGACTCGTGACGCTCGGTACCAATAATGGCCAAACCTCCGGCTTCTTTTACGCCTGGGCCCAACTTGATGTCGGTACCACGACCAGCCATGTTGGTGGCAATAGTTACCGTGCCTGCCTGACCTGCTTCGGCCACGATATCGGCCTCTTTCTGGTGCAATTTGGCGTTCAGCACATTGTGCTTGATGCCACGCAGCTTGAGCATACGGCTCAACAATTCAGAAATCTCTACCGAAGTAGTACCTACCAATACCGGACGGCCTGCTTCTGTCAGTTTCACGATTTCTTCGGCCACGGCATTGTATTTTTCCCTTACGGTTCTGTACACATAATCTTGTTGGTCTTTTCTGGCCAAGCTTCTGTTGGTCGGAATTTCTACCACATCCAATTTATAGATAGACCAGAACTCGCCGGCTTCGGTGGTTGCCGTACCCGTCATACCGCAAAGCTTGTGGTACATCCGGAAAAAGTTTTGCAAGGTAATGGTGGCATAGGTTTGCGAGGCATCTTCTACCTTCACGTTTTCCTTGGCCTCGATGGCTTGGTGCAAGCCGTCTGAGTAACGACGGCCATCCATAATACGGCCGGTTTGCTCATCAACGATTTTGATCTTGCCTTCGTCTATGATATATTCTACATCCTTTTCGAACAAGGTGTAGGCTTTTAACAATTGGTTTACCGAGTGAATGCGTTCTGCCTTAACAGCATAATCGCGCATCAGGTTATCCTTTTTGGCAATTTTTTCTTCGCTGCTCAGGTTCGATTTCTCGATTTCGGCAATTTCGGTACCAACATCGGGCAAGACAAAGAAATGGGCATCCTCGCCCGATTGGGTAATCAGTTCGATTCCCTTTTCGGTCAATTCTACCTGGTTGTTTTTCTCGTCGATATAGAAGAACAGTTCAGAATCTACCTTAGGCATATTCTTAGACTGATCGGCCATGTAATGGTTTTCTGTTTTAAGCAAGGTTTGCCTTACGCTGCCTTCGCTCAAAAACTTGATCAGTGCTTTGTTTTTTGGCAAACCACGGTGCGCACGCAATAGGGCCAAACCGCCTTCGCCTTCTTCGGTGCCGGTATTGCCACTGTTGATTAAGGTTTTAGCCTGGTTTAAGGCTTGGGTAACGTAAGCTTTTTGGGCATTTACCAAACGCTCGATGCGTGGCTTCAATTCATAAAACTCGTGCTGGTCGCCAAATGGCACCGGACCAGAAATAATCAAGGGCGTACGGGCATCGTCAATCAATACCGAATCGACCTCATCTACCATGGCAAAGTGCAGCTTGCGCTGTACCAATTGGTCTGGCGTTTGCGACATGTTGTCGCGCAGGTAGTCGAAACCAAATTCGTTGTTGGTACCATAAGTGATATCAGCCAGGTAGGCGTTTCTGCGCTCTTGCGAGTTTGGTTCGTGCTTGTCAATACAATCAACACTAATACCGTGGAACTCGAACAATGGCCCGTTCCATTCCGAGTCGCGTCGGGCCAGGTAGTCGTTCACCGTTACAATGTGTACACCTTGACCGGCCAAGGCATTTAAGTAGGCAGGCAAAGTACTTACCAAGGTTTTACCCTCACCCGTAGCCATCTCGGCAATTTTGCCACTGTTTAATACCATACCACCAATCAACTGTACGTCGTAGTGAACCATGTTCCATACCACTTCGGTACCAGAGGCGTCCCAACGGTTTGCCCAATAGGCTTTATCGCCAACAATTTTCACATTGCTTTTGCGGGCGGCATAATCTCTGTCAAATTGGGTAGCGGTAACTTCCAGCTGTTCATTTTCGCTTAAGCGGCGAGAAGTTTCCTTTACTACGGCAAAAGCATCGGGCATAATCTGCAATAACACTTTCTCCAATTCGGTATCGCGCTCCTTGCCCAAGGCATCAACCTGGTCGTAAAGAGCTGTTTTTTCGTGCAAAGGCAAATCCTGCTGTTCAGCCTGCTGCTTTACTTCGGCAATCTGTGCATCTATTTTGCTTAAGGCTTCGGCAATGGTTGCCTTAAATTCTATCGTTTTGTGTCTCAGTTCGTCATTACTCAACGACGAGAGCTTGGCGTAAGCTTCGTTAATCTGCTGCACCAAGGGCTGCAATGCCTTGATATCTCTTTCTGATTTGCTTCCAAATATCTTGGCTAAAAATCCTAACATGTGTATGGTGGTGTTTGTGTATATTCAAAAATGTTCAATTAACAACAACCAAACCATTGGCCTTAACAGGTCAACTTGGCAGTTGCAGGGGAGCTTGAGGCTCCAGTTGCCTTTTAATGAGGCTAAATGCGAGATGGAACAGGACTTAGGGACTGTTGTTTCGGGGTTGCTCCCTGGTGGCTGGGCTGGCCCTGAAATGGTTGGGTGCACGGTATTTGGCTGCTTCTATTTCGGGAAGCGTGCCAATGCTGCTTAAATCGTTGTACGACAAAAAGAAAGGGTTGCGGTCGTGGTCTTGCTGGGCCGTGCCCAACGAAACGATTTCCGTGCCGATCTGCTGCTTGTTGCAGTACCTATCGCTCAAATACCTCAAATCCTCTACACGCTCGGCTTTGGCCAAGTGCGTAAGGCTAAAAAATACAAGAGATATGGTAACGAGGTGTCTCATTCTAGCGGCAAATCTAATTTTAATCTTTTACATACAGAAATCTGATTTACAGCAAATACAATTCCACTTTTCATTTACTGCCAAATCGGCGGCTGAATACGTTTATTTAGATTTTATCCGCGCTTCTGCACAGAAAGCAATATCTTTGTTCGCATAGAAAAACCACTATTGATGAATATTTTACTCCTTGGTTCGGGCGGAAGAGAATGTGCTTTTGCCTGGAAAATCAGCCAATCGGCCCAATGCGACACCTTGTTTATAGCACCTGGCAATGCCGGAACCAGCGCCTATGGCAAAAACGTAAACCTTAACCCCAACGATTTCGAAGCCTTGAAGGCCTTTGCCCTAAAAGAAAACATCGGCTTGCTGGTGGTTGGTCCAGAAGAGCCACTGGTAAACGGAGTACACGATTTTTTTAGCAACGACGAAGCCTTGGCGCACATTCCAGTAATCGGCCCTAAAAAAGAAGGCGCCATTTTAGAGGGGAGCAAGGATTTTTCGAAACAGTTTATGGAACGCCATGGCATTCCTACGGCCAAATCAAGGTCGTTTACCAACGAAAACCTTGCCGAAGGCCTGGCCTACCTGCAAAACCATGCCTTGCCTATCGTTTTAAAAGCCGACGGCTTAGCCGCCGGAAAAGGCGTGTTGATTATTGATAATGTAGCCGAAGCTCAAGAAGAACTTAAATTGATGCTGGGTGGTAAATTCGGCACTGCCGGAACTACCGTTGTAGTTGAAGAATTTTTAACGGGAATTGAGCTTTCTGTATTTGTATTAACCGATGGCAAAAATTACGTGGTGCTGCCAGAGGCGAAAGACTACAAACGCATTGGACAAGGCGATACCGGCCTCAATACAGGTGGCATGGGCTCGGTTTCGCCGGTTCCTTTTGCCACCGAGACTTTTTTGGCCGAGATCAAGAACAGCATTATCCAGCCCACTATCGACGGACTGCTCAAAGACCAAATCGATTATACCGGTTTTATCTTTTTCGGCCTGATCAAAGTAGGCGACAAGCCTTATGTAATCGAATACAATTGCCGCATGGGCGATCCGGAAACCGAAAGCGTAATTCCGCGTATTGAAAACGACTTGGTAGAACTATTCATGGCTGCCGCCAATAAGCAGTTAGGCAGTTATCAGTTAGCCATTAGCGATAAAAACGCGGCTACCGTTATGATTGTAGCCGGTGGCTATCCCGGTCCTTATGAGAAAGGAAAGGTAATTGCAGGCTTAGAAAACCTGCGCGATTCGTATGCTTTCCATGCCGGAACCCTGTTAGAAGGTGGCCAGGTCAAAACCAATGGTGGCCGGGTATTGGCCATTACCAGCGTGCAAGACAGCCAATTTAATGCCCTGCAATGTGCCACCGCCGATGCAGCCCGTATTTATTTTGATGGCAAATACTTTAGGGAAGACATCGGGTTTGATTTGATGTAAAAAAGTTTGAAAAGCCTACATAAAGAGCCCCTGCCGAAATTATCGGCAGGGGCTCTTATTTTTTACAATCTAGCATTTGCGCAGTTTGATAAACTTCGCAAGTGTTATTTTGCTTATTTGGTTTTTGAACCTAAAAGTTCTTCTAATTTTTTGTGCAGAGCTTCTCCACGAAGATTTCTAGCAACGATTTTTCCTTTGGCATCAACTAAGAAATTGAAAGGTATGCCTTGAACACCATAACCTTTAGAAACCGCGTTATCCCATCCTTGCAGATCAGATACGTGTGTCCAAGTCAAGTTATCGTCTTTAACCGCTTTCAACCAAGCTTCTTTAGTAGTACGTGTATTACCGCCGTCTAACGAAACACCCAAAACGGTGAAATTCTTGTTTTTAAATTTATTATAGGCTGCTACCACATTTGGATTTTCTCCTCTGCAAGGTCCGCACCATGACGCCCAGAAATCAACCAATACATATTTGCCTTTAAAATCAGATAATTTAACAGGCTTGCCATCGGCATCATTTTGGGTAAACTCTGGCGACATACCAATTTGCGTTTTCTTTACGCCATCAATAACATCCTTCATCTTTTTAGCCATTTCTGTTCCCTTGTTGGCAGCCGATAACTTCAAAAATACCGGATCTACTGCTTTTGGATCGAAATCAGACCCCATCATGTTCCTCACCGAAACCAAGGCGATATATGAATTAGGGTTTTCGCCAACAAATTTCTCATAAACAGGATTTTTTTCTTTATTTAAAGCTTCATATTTATCATAAAAAGCTTCCATAAAGGCGTCATCTTTTTTCTGCTCAGGCGTAAAGGCATTATACTCCTTCATCAGCCCAGCTACTTTATCGTCAACCGGCTTTAGCAGTTGTGTTAGCTTAGCATTATCATCATTGACTTTAGAATCCACGATTTTCACATGTTTTAGCGAGTCTGTTCCTTCAACCTTGAAAGTAGTCGGCTCAATGTAAACCGACTTCATATCCAATACTTCGCCTTTTGCAGGGCGATTTACATAAGGATTTTTATTGAGGAACAAAGTGCCGCTAGTAGTTTCCTTTACCGTTCCCTTCAGCTCGAAAGCGCCATTGTTTACTACTGCCGAGTCAGTTTTTCGTTGGCCTCCTTCAACATAAGAAAGGAAAATTTTGTCGCCGGTTTTCAAGGCTTTCACATCGCCCTTAATAGTATAGGCTTGTTGTGCCATTACGCCCATAGGTAAAAGGCAAACGGCAGATAAGATTAATTTTTTCATTGTTTTATAAATATAAGGTTTAGGTGCTTTAGCTATCAAATATAGTAAAACGTACAAAATTTTGCGACTAATTCTTTTGTAAAATTAGCTGAGCTTCTGGTAGGTACGCCACCACAGGTTGGGCATCTCGCCGTTTACGGCCGTGTTGTAGTCTTCGTACCTGCACGGAACCAGGTGGTAACGCTCGTTTTTGGAGAAGCCCGACGGATAGGGTACCTGCATCCACCAACGGTCTGAACGCTTGCTCTTTACAAAATTCATTTCGCCCGACCCGTCTTTTAAACTGGTTCGGTAAATGATGTACTGCGATTTTGGCGTCAGCGGAAAATCCTGCTTGCGGTTGTAAAAACCCTCTAAAAAATACCACACCATCTGCGCCAGCAATAGGGCTGTTTGGCCGTTTCTGTCGTAGGCCGGATTAAACTCGTAAAAGCCGATGGAGGTCAATTTGTCGTTCATGCCGGCATAACGGGCAATGCGACAGGCATCTTCGCCATAAAAGCCATTGGGCCCGGCATTGCTATTGGCGCAGGCATCAGACGAGCGGACGGCCCCTAAATCGAAGCTGATCATGTTCGCATTGCGCAAAATGGGTTCAGTCAAAGTCATGTCGGGCAAGAACTCACCCAGCCGGTGCACGTCAAAATAGAGCTTGTCCATTACCTTCAGGCTATCCTGGTTTACAAAATAAGTCTGGTAGCCGATATTGCTGAAATTGAACAGGTAATTGGGCTGATGCAGAAAAATCTTGCTCAGGTAAGAAACAGAAGTGGTTTCTACCCCTTCGTGCTCATCTTCGTTCAAATCGAACTTCGAATCGACCACCACCAGGTCTACTTTTTGCTCCAGGCTCTCATAAGCCATGTACTGGGCATAGGTAATGTCTTGTCCGCCACCAATAATAACAGGCAGGATATTCATTTTCACCAATTCGGCCACGGCGGTTTTCACGGCAAAATAAGTATCAGATACTTCCTTTCCAGCTATGATATTGCCCAAATCGATAATCCTAGAAGTAAAAGCCCCTTCGTTAAGCGCATAAAACTGCTCCCTAAAATAATCGGCAGCCAAGGCACAGCCATTGTTGTTCACGGCGCCACGGTCGTCGTTTACTCCAAAAATGGCTATATCATATGGTTTCTCTTCCAAATCAGGGAACTGATCGGTATAAAACCCGGCCTTCAATCCTAGCTGACTGGTAATAAACCCTTGTTTGGGACTAAATTTTTCGGGATTGATGGGCGAAAAAAAATCTGATAAGGACATAAGGCGGTATGAATGTTGGCATCAAATATCTATTTTTGGGCGCATATTTTAATGAACTCCCTAAAAAAAATGATATGATACTGGTAACCGGCGCAACGGGCTTTTTAGGAGCAGAACTGATCAGGCAGCTTACGGCACAGCAATTAAAGGTAAGGGCTATCAAAAGAAGTACGGCCAATGTTCCCGATTTGATTAAAGACAATTCCTTGATCGAATGGCGCATAGCCGACATTAACGAGCCTGAAACCCTGGCCGATGCTTTTGAAGGTGTTACCCAGGTTTATCATTGTGCCGCTTTCATTTCTTTCGACCCTAAAGACAAGGCCAAGCTGCTTAAGGTTAACATTGAAGGCACAGCCAACGTGGTTAACCTGTGCCTAGAACATGGGGCAAGATTGGTGCACGTAAGTTCGGTGGCAGCCTTGGGCAACGCCAAAAAAGGCGAACAGATTACCGAAAAGGATTTTTGGGAGTACGATCCGCATGTGCATTCTTACGCCATTTCTAAATACGAGGGCGAAATGGAGGTATGGCGCGGCATAGCCGAAGGCCTGGATGCCATTATCGTCAATCCGGCCGTTATTATTGGCAAAAATGCAGGTTTTACAGGCAGCGGCGCTATTTTTAAACTGGTAAAAGATGGCCTGAAGTTTTATACCGACGGTGCCACAGGTATTGTGGATGTAGAAGACGTAGCCAAATGCATGATTTTACTGATGGACAGCCCAATTACCGCCGAACGCTACACCCTTTCGGCCGACAACCTCAATTACAAGGATTTTTTTGCCTCCATTGCCAAAGGCTTTGGCATCAAAGCACCATCAACCGAAGCCAAGCCCTGGATGTTGGGCATAGCCTGGCGCGCAGCCAAGCTGGCCTCTTGGTTTACCCGAAAAGCGCCGGCACTAACCAAAGATGCGGCCCGCAGCAGCTTTAACCACAGCTACTACAGCAATGCCAAAATCAGCAAAGCCGTTCCCATCCAATTCAAGCCGCTTCAAACCAGCATCCTGGAAGTTTGCCAGGCCCTGAAATAAGTAACGGGCTTTTAGCCAAGAACAACAAGTATTGCTATCTTTGCGCCTAACAGAAGCAGGCCTATTTGTTTTTGATTGAGCAAACCTTTATTTATTCCGCAACAATGTTGAAGAAAGCCTTTTACATTATCGATTTTGATAGCACATTTACCCAGGTTGAGGCCTTGGATGAGCTAGCCCGTATCTCTCTGAACAAGCACCCTAACAAAGAGGCTATTTTTCAGCAAATAGAAGATTATACCAACCTGGCCATGGAAGGCAAGCTTTCTTTTTCGGAAAGCCTGGCCCAACGCGTAAAACTGCTCGAGGCCAATGAAGCCCACCTGAAACAACTGGTTACCCGTTTAAAGAAAAAGGTATCGAGCTCCTTCTCGCGCAACAAAGCCTTTTTTAAGAAACACGCCGATGAGGTGCTGATCGTTTCTGGCGGATTTAAGGAATTTATTACGCCGGTAGTGAGCCAATACCACATCAAAAAGGAAAACATTTATGCCAATACCTTCGTGACCACCGGCGATGGCCAGATTATAGACTACGATCATGCCAACCCGTTAAGCGAAGAAGGCGGCAAGGTGAAGCTGATGCGCCAGCTAGACTTGCAGGGCGACCTGTACGGCATAGGCGATGGCTATTCTGATTTTCAGCTGCGCGAAAGCGGCCTGATTAAAAAGTTCTTTGCCTTTACCGAAAATATTGCCCGCGAAAGCATTGTTTCGAAAGCAGACCACGTTACGCCGAGTTTCGACGAGTTTTTGTATGTAAACAATTTGCCCAGGGCGATTTCCTATCCAAAAAACAGGATTTTATGCCTCGTGATTGGCGATGTACCTGCCGAGAGTATCGCTGTGCTCAAAAAAGATGGGCTTTCAATCAGGCATAAAACTTCTTTTGAAGAGAAATATGTGGGCGATGTAGGCATGATGCTTTTGGCCTATGGCGAAAAAATTGAGGACGACAAGCTCAAACGCGCCGTTAAGCTCAAAACCATTGGCTATTTGGGCAACGTTAAAAACAAGTTCTCGCTGCAAACCTGCAACGAAATGGGCATTGTGGTATTCGACGATCCTAAAGCCAATCCGCGCAATGTTTCCTTTCTGCCTAAAAGGATGATCGATTTCATGAACAAGGGCACCACGTACCTGAGCTGCAATTTCCCGAACCTGCAGTTGCCGGCTATCGACAAGTCGCACCGTTTGATCCACATCCATAAAAATGTACCAGGCATTATGGCGCAGATCAACACCATCTTTGCCAAACACAACATCAATATTGTAGGGCAGTTTTTAATGACCAATGCGACCTTGGGCTATGCCATTACCGATATTAATGCCGAGTACGACAAGCAGTTGTTCAAATCGCTCAAAAAAATAGACCATACCATTAAGTTTAGGGTATTGTATTAATGCCTTTCAGCGCTTGGCCAATTGCCTGCCCATTAAATTTTCCCTAAATTGCAACCATGATCAACGCATCGCTTACCGTTTTGAGCTTTTCAGAAGCCTTTAAGGCCTGGAAATGGGTGCGCCTGATCAGTTTGGTTATTGCTCGGCCAAGCTAAGCCGATTATTTCTTAAATTTAGGGCATTGTGCCCACCCCAACAATAGATTTAATGACTTTATTGGCCCTGCTGTATGGCAAATGGCCTTCTTCAATATATCACCATGGATTTTACGCCAGAAATCAAGCACAAGCTAGACAAGCTTCAAGAAAAATACGAGGCTATGGGCCAGGACATGGCCTCTTACCTCGACGGCCTTTTGTATGCCGATTTCCTCACCTATTGGGACTACATCCACCTGGACACGCTCCTGAGCCTGCAAAGCCCCAAAACACCTTTCCCCGACGAGGAAATTTTCATCATGTATCACCAGATTACGGAGCTCTATTTCAAGCTTTCGTTACATGAGTGCAGGCAAATCGCAGAACATCAGCAACTTACGGCGCAGTTTTTTACCGAGCGGATCAAGCGCATCAACGCCTATTTCAATGCACTCACTACGTCTTTCGAAGTGATGGTAAACGGCATGGAAAAAGAGCAGTTCCTCAAATTCCGTATGTCGTTGTTGCCAGCCAGCGGTTTCCAGTCGGGCCAGTACCGCATGATAGAAATCAGCGCCACCAACTTTACCCAGCTGGTTGACAAGAGCCAGCGCGAGGCCTTGAAAAACGCCAGCATCGACGAGCAGTTCGAGTATATTTATTGGAAATTTGGCGCTACCGAACTGGCTACCGGCAAACAAACACTTACCCTTAAACAGTTTATCCAAAAATATGCCACCCAGTTTCTGCAACTGGCCAAAGCGCGCGAGCACAGCAATTTTGCCGCGCTGTACCAGCGGCTGGAAAGCCAAGGCGCCGACGTTAGCGAACTGGCCGAGGAGTTGCGCAAACTGGATTTGTATGTAAACGTAGAATGGCCGTTGTCGCACTACAAGTCGGCCGTACGCTACCTGGAGAAGGATCCGGTCGACATTGCGGCTACCGGCGGTACCAATTGGCAAAAATACCTGCCGCCACGTTTCCAAAAACGCATTTTTTATCCTTTTTTGTGGACCGAAGAACAAATAGAGGAATGGGGAAAATCGTGGGTGCTTAGTGTGCTCAAAACACTTCGAAATGACAAATAAATTACGTTAAAACACGTTTTTTCCCTACTTTTGCAACAATAAATCTTTAAAACCGTGATAGATACCTTACAAATCAAGACTACACAAACCAGCCACTCGAGGCTGGGGGAAACAGACTTCAATGTGCTGCCTTTCGGAAAGGTCTTCACCGACCACATGTTTGTTGCAGATTTTGAAGATGGCGAATGGAAGAATTTTGAAATCCTGCCTTATGGCCCAATTGCCATGAGCCCGGCCATTTCTGCTTTGCATTATGGACAAGCCATTTTTGAGGGAATGAAGGCCTACCGGTTGCCAAACGGCGAGGTAAGCGTATTTAGGGCCGACAAAAATTTTGAGCGTTTCAACATTTCGGCCGCGCGCATGGCTATGCCTACCATCCCAGAAGAAGTGTTTATGCAAGGTATTGCCAGCCTCATCAATATCGACAAGGCTTGGGTACCCAGCGAAGAAAACTACTCTTTGTACCTGAGGCCGGTTATGTTTGCCACCGACGCCGAATTGGGCGTAAGGGCAAGCGCCACCTATAAATTTGTGGTATTAGCCAACCCAAGCGGCCCTTACTACAACAAGGCCCTGAAAGTAAAAATCGAAACCCACTATACACGTGCCAACGAAGGTGGCGTAGGCTATGCCAAAACCGCCGGCAACTATGCGCGTTCGTTGCATCCTTTTGCCGAAGCCCAAAAAGAAGGCTTCGACCAGCTGATCTGGACAGATTCGGCAACGCACCAATACGTAGAAGAATCAGGCGCGGCCAATGTGATGTTCATTTTGAACAACAAACTGGTAACGCCTGCCGTTGGCGAAACCATTTTAAATGGCGTAACCCGCGATACGATCATTGTACTGGCCAAAGAAATGGGCATTGAAGTAGAGCAAAGAAAAGTGTCGATTGCCGAGATTTTGGAAGGCGCCAAAAACGGCAGCTTAACCGAGGCCTTTGCCGTAGGTACTGCCGCAACGGTTACCCAAATTGGCAGCATCGGCTACGATGGCGAGCTTTACACCTTAGCTGATGTAAGTACACGCACCATTTCGCCTGCCATTGCCAAAAAACTAAACGATATTCGCTACGGCCTGGCACCAGACCAATTTGGCTGGAACTGGGTAGTTTAATGATATTCGCTATACCTCATCGGTTAAATCCATGAGGTATAGCGCTTCTATTACCGATTGGCTTCTTCCCTTTCACGTTGTTCGCGACGTTCCTGCCTGCGCTTGCGACGCTCTTCCCTATCGCCTTTCATTTGTTCGAAAGATGCAATCTTAGCCCTGATTTCGGCTTCTTTTTGTGGCGTAACGCCGATACTGTATTTGACACCCTGAAAAAGGGTTTTCCATATAAAATTAAAGAAAGAACTGGTGGGTTTGCGCTCAAACTGAACGGGTGCAATGATGAATTTTCCAGTCGAATCGGGATTATCTGAGCGGATAACCAAGGCATTGGCCAAAATAGAAAGCAGCGCCTTGCGTTTCAGCCATTCCTCGCCTTCTTCTTTTTTAAGCAGGGTAAGTGACAAATCACTGAATCTGAACTTAACCTGGCCTTTGGCTTCTTGCTCGTTGGCCGCTATATCAAAGGCAAATTGCTTGATTGTTCCCTTGTTGATCTGCATCAAACCCAATGCTTTGGAAACCTGATTGAGCTTACGGCCATCCATATCGCTAATGTTGCCTTTGTAGCTAAAAGCACCAATGGGCGAGTTCAAATCGAATTTAAAGCTGATCTCCAATTTGCCTTGCCCCATGATGTAGCTCTGCAAATCGGCCTGCATGATGGGCTGCACCGCTTTTACCTTAGGCATATTGGTCATATTGCTAAGGGTTCCCGAAGTCTTCTCGAAAGTAATCTTGCCCTTTTGCAGGCTTCTTCTGCTAAACTCGGCATAGCTGATGTTGATATTGCCCAGGCTTACCTTTTTAATGCTGATCGGCAGATCGAGTTTTTGCAGCAACTGTTGCGGAAACCGGCCGGTTCTTACTTTTTCCAATTTGGGAAAAGTGCTGTTCCTGAACACCGAAACGTTGCCTTCGGCAATATGCATGTCATTGGCATAAAGCGCTTTTTTTTGGATAAAGGCAGGCAGGTCGATGCCATTTAAAACCAGATTATCCAGTTGGATATGGTAACGCGATTTGGCATAGCCCGCCACGCGGGCAAAGGCTCCTTCGCTATACCTGGGCACTGCCCCAAAATGCTTGAGGCTGAGCTTGCCACTCTTGGCATTGAAATCGAGCTGGTGCACGTTGAGGTGGTACATGCTGTCGGGCGTGGCATAGGTATAATCGCTGATGTTGATGTCGATATCTTTGAGCAGGTACAAACGGCTGGTGTCTTGTGCCGATGTTGGATCGATGAGCCAATCTTTGAGGGTCACATTCATGTTGGCTAACGAATCGATTTCGGGTACCGGCCCATTATTGTCCACATATTTCAGCTTCATGTTCTTAAAATCGACTACTTCTACCCGCAACGACTTAAAGAGCTTGGCAATGTATTCGTATGGCGATTTGCGCGGCCTTGGCGGCAGGTTGTCGTTAAAATCGAAATGCCTGTTTACCATGGTCACTTCCGGCTTATCGAACAGCAACAATTTTACGTCTACCACCTTGTCGAAATAAATAGACCACGGCTTAAATCTTTTGACCGACAACTTTTTCAGTCGGATATAGTAAAGGTTGTTAGGCGCTTTTTGCGCGGCAATCAATTGTTTAAAAACAGTGGTATCGGGCGTAATCCTGACCTCGCCAATGGTAGCCGTGCCAGTTATAAAATTGGTATGAATGTTGGCAAAATCAAGGCTGTATAGCCCATGGGTAGAGGTGCGAACCAACGCTCTAAGCTCTTTGCCAATGATGGGCTTCAGCTTTATGCTGAGGTACCATGAGGCACTAGCCAGGCCCAACACTACAAAAAGCAGTATCGCAGCTATCCATTTGAAGAGCTTGAGTTTACGCCTTGGTCTTTCGGCCATCTTATTGGTTTCCATCTTTGTGCACCCCAATATACAAGAAACCGATTGATTTTATACTAACATTAGCTTTCTTCATGGCTTTCGCAACTGAAGAACGGCAACAAACGCAACAAAAGATCAACAATGCTCCTTTCAGAAAAACAAAGGCAATTAAGATTGAGTTTAAACTCAAAATTAGTTCTCTGGATTTACCTCGCCTCTTGTTCAGCAGCAGTATTAATAGATGCAGAGGCACGTGTCGATATAAACAATTTGCTAAAGAACCTTATAACAGCGTAGAGAGTTGTACCCAAGAAAGAAAATACCCCAATAAAATTACCATATCTGTCCCACCAATGAGTCCCTTCCGCTGTCAGGATAAACTCTGGAAATAAATCGGCTATTTTTAATGGTGACAAACCAAATATAATCCAAAGCAAGCTATACCCGATACAAATTGACTTTATTGTTTTGACTAGCCTTAGACTCTGCGGATTATTGTCTTGGGCTTTAATTTGAAAATAAATTACCTGGGCACACATAAAAAGAGAAAAAAGGACGGTTGACAAAATAGCAGGCCAATTTATATAACTGAGAAAATCTTCACTCGCTGTAAGCTGTTCATCTAACTCTCTGAATAAGGCATTAACTTTTTGTTGATCTGTTCCATTTATTGATAAACTACGATCATAAGAAGTAAATTTAAGGTAAATTGAACTGATTGGCTGATATAGGTCCAAATAATTAATGCGTAAACTCGTATAATCCTTGCCGTCAAGATCTAACTTTTCAATCTGGGAGAAATCGTTTAGTGTTTGAGATTCACTATTGCGCCCTATTTCACAGGAGATACTGTATCTCCTAGATAAACCAGTACTGTCTAGTGAATTCCCTTTATGATAGTATTTTATAGATTTGATCAGTTTGTCAAACCCCTCTTTCGTGAGAGTTAGTCGTTCGTAGCTTTTAGCTCGCTCGAACTGTACAGCATCCTGTGCGTATGCAAAAACGCTTAAGATTAGTAGAAAAAATATGAGCGTTTTTTTCATGGGCGTTAATATGATTATTGCAAATCTAGTAGATAAACTCAGTTTTTTTAAAATATAATTTCCAACATAAGTATAGATGAATATTCTGGATTGCACCCGCAACTTATAAATTTACACGATTTGTCCTTACTTTCGTTATTGTTCACAAACCCACCAAAAAAAGACAATGGATCTAGCGTCAAGGCGATTTCTTTTAGGATCTTTTTAAGATTTCTTCTTCTTTGGTGTTTCGCGTTCCTTTTTGCTTTGCGCTTTGGGAGGCCCCGATTTGGGGTTCGGCATTTTTTTCATCGGTACAATGCCAATGCCCACGGTTTCCCGCATGCCCAAGAAAACACTTTTCCACATCAGGTTAAAAAAAGATGCCTGGGGTACCCTTTCATAAGCAATTTTTGCCGTTCTTCCTGCTTCGCCTTTACTCGGATTGTCGTTCTTAATGAGCAAGGCATTGGCCAGAAAAGAAAGCAAGCCCTTTTCTTTTTTCTGCCCTTCATCATCCTTTTTCAAAAGTTTGACCTTCAAATCGGTATAATAAAAGCGCATGTTGCCGCTCGATCGCCTCACATTGGCATGGACAGCGAAATCCACCTTTTGCACCTGACCGCTTTCAATTTCGATCAACCCTAGTGATTTAGACAGCGGGTTAAGCACCTGCAGGTTGAATGGCCCCACAGTTCCGGTATAGTCAAAAGCAGCATCGGCAGCATTCAGGTCGAAATCTATCTTCACGTTCATTTTGCCCTTGCCCATCACATAAGTGGTTAAATTGGCCAGCGCATGGCCATGGGTAAGCAACCTGGTCGAGTCGTTGGTGACGTTTAGGATACGTCCCCCCAGGTTTTCGAGCCTTACCGTACCCCGTTCTTGGGCCTGCGGATTGTATTCGGTATAAGCTACATCAACTTGGTTTATTTGCAGGGTGTCGACCAAAGTTTGGATGGGTAAGCGCTTGATGGCCACATGCGGATAGTTGCGGCCCTTGTCAAAATTAGGTGGAGGCAGTTCGCGGTTCATAAACACGCCCACTTTTGCCGGACCAAGCTCCAGTTTTTTAACATGCAGTTCGCCATCGTTATTCAGCCCAACAAAATCGATTCCGCTTAGGTTTATTGCTTTAAAATTTAAATCGTAGCGGTCTTTCTGTTCCTTGTACATCCGGCTAAAGGCCAAATCGGGGTACCTGGGTATTACTTTGAGGCCTCTTATCTTTAAAGTCTTTTTGCTGATGGAACCTTCCAAAGTATCGAGTTTGAGTGTATACATTTTGTCTTTGGTAACAGACTGATAGCCATTCAGCGCAAAACCCATATCCTTGGCATAAAAAACGCGGGTGCTATCTTGGTCGGCCAGCGAATCAATCAGTACATCGCGCACATTAACGGTCAGGTGCTCAATGGCATTAAGCTTTTTGGTGCCGTTGTAATAATCGAAATCGGCATCAACAATCCTGATACTGCCAATCCTGATAGACCTGATGCTTTTCGAAAGCTGCTGATAAAGCGTCCGGTCGTCCTTTTTCGCTTCACGCTTGGCCACTTTATGGTAAATCATGTCGATAGAAGGATGATCGAGCACAATCGCATTCATTTTGATTTTTTTGTTAAAATAGGCACCCAAAATACCTACCCTGCTCAGTTTCAGGTGCGCCAGCTTGATCCTGAACAAATGCGTAGGCGCCTTCTTTTGCAGTTTGAGCTGGTTGTATACATTGGTATCGGGGCTGAGCGTAATGCTGTCGAGCACCGCATTGCCACTGATCAGGTTGAGGTGGACATCCTTAAAATCGATGTGGTATAATTGATTGGAGGCTTCGGCCACGCCTGCTTTGAGCTTGGTGCTGAGCAGGGGCTTCCATTTTTGTCCGAGGTAAATGGCGGCGCCGCCCAACAATACAATGAGCACAAGCAATACGCCGCCCGCCCACCAGGCTATTTTTTTGAAGTTGCGTTTTTTAGTCGGCATAATCTGTTTTTATCCTTATCTAATACAACAAACAGCACCATATTGTTTGCCAATTGTAAGGAGAGCCGATTTTTAGGCTGACAATTTGTCATTTATAAATTATATTTTGTATTTTTGATGCCCTTAATTTTGATAATTACTGATGATAGATTTACAGCTTAGCGACAAGAAACACGACGAAGAACGCCAGGGAGAAGCCTTGTTACTGGAAAGCCAGCAAAAGGGCGACGGCAGGAAACTGTATATTGAAAGCTACGGCTGCCAGATGAATTTTGCCGACAGCGAAATTGTGGCTTCGATTTTGGCCGATACCGGCTTCGAAACCACCGGCGACTACCATCAGGCGGATGTGATTTTTATCAATACCTGCTCCATCCGCGAAAATGCCGAACAGCGCGTACGCAATCGCCTGTCGCAGTTTGGTGTCGAAAAAAGAAGAAACCCCAAGCTGATTGTGGGCGTTTTAGGCTGCATGGCCGAACGGTTGAAAGCCAAGTTTCTGGAAGAAGAAAAGCTGGTTGACGTGGTAGTAGGCCCCGATGCCTACCGCGACTTGCCACAACTGATCAATCAGGTAGAAGATGGCCGCAAAGCGGTAAACGTCATCCTTTCCCGCGAAGAAACTTATGCTGATATTAGTCCGGTTCGTTTAACTGGCAATGGCATCACGGCCTTTATTTCGATTATGCGGGGTTGCGACAACATGTGTTCGTTCTGCGTAGTACCTTTTACCCGTGGCCGCGAACGGAGCCGCGATCCTTTTTCTATTGTAGCCGAAGCCCAGGATTTGTTTGACAGAGGCTATCGCGAAGTAACCCTCTTGGGCCAAAACGTCGATTCGTACCGCTGGAGCAAGGCCCAACCGGCCAAAGCCACCGCTACCGACCTAGCCGACGAAATGAACACCCTAACCGGCGACGCTTTGTTGGAGGCCTTGATCAACAAAACAGATTTACCGGCAACCATGGCCAAAGCCAGTGGCGATGAGGTAGATGCCGTTAACTTTGCGCAGCTGCTGACCATGGTGGCCGCCATCAGCCCCGATTTAAGGGTTCGCTTCTCTACGTCGCATCCTAAAGACATTACCGACGAGGTTCTCTATACCATTGCCAAGCACGATAACATCTGCAACTACATCCATTTGCCGGTGCAATCGGGCAATTCGAGGATTTTGGCGCTGATGAACCGCACCTATACCCGCGAATGGTACATGGAACGTATCGATGCCATCCGCAGGATTATTCCGGGTTGCGCCATTTCATCGGATATCATTGCCGGCTTCTGCACCGAAACCGAAGAAGAGCATCAGGATACCTTGAGCATTATGCATTATGCCCGGTATAATTTTGCCTATACCTTCTCTTATTCGGAGCGCCCGGGAACCTTGGCGGCACGTAAATACACAGACGATGTACCTGAAGACGTGAAAGCCCGTCGCCTGGCCGAGATCTTCAAAAAACAACAGGAAGATTCATTGGCTTGTTTAGAGGAATTCGTTGGCAAAACCGTTAAGGTGCTGATTGAAGGCTTCTCTAAAAAATCGGATAAGGAATACCGCGGCCGCAACGACGAGAACGCCATGGTCGTTTTCCCGGTTAGCGATTCGGTAAAACCAGGCGAATACGCCAACGTTTACATCGAAAGCTGTACCTCGGCCACTTTAATAGGTCGAATTGCTTAGATACAGTTGGCAGTATGAGGCTGTAAAAAATTAGATTAAAGGTAGAGCGATGGACAAGAGACAGGTCTCAAATCTCATATCTCACATCTCAATACTAAAGAATGGATATACAAGACATTAAAAACAGGTTCGGTATCATCGGCAATTCGCCTTTGCTTAACCGGGCCATAGATATTGCCAGGCAAGTTGCCCCAACCGACATGTCGGTATTGATTACCGGCGAAAGCGGCAGCGGCAAGGAAGTTTTCTCGCACATTATTCACCAGATGAGCACCCGCAAACATGGTGCTTTTATTGCGGTAAACTGCGGTGCCATACCCGAAGGAACCATTGATTCTGAATTATTTGGCCATGAAAAAGGCTCTTTTACCGGCGCACATGAAGCCCGCAAAGGCTATTTTGAAGTAGCCAACGGCGGTACCATTTTTTTAGATGAAGTAGCCGAATTGCCCTTGGGCACCCAGGCGCGTTTGCTACGCGTGCTCGAAAGCGGCGAGTACCTGCGCGTAGGCTCCTCTAAGGTGCAAAAAACCGATGTGCGCATTATCGCGGCCACCAACGTCGACGTGTACAATCAGGTAAAATCGGGCAAGTTTCGCGAAGATTTGTATTACCGCTTAAACACCGTGCCTTTACGCATTCCGGCGCTCCACGAACGCAAAGAGGATGTTTACCTGCTTTTCCGCAAGTTTGCAGCCGATTTTAGCGACAAATACCGCAGTCCGGGCATACAGCTGGAACCAGATGCCGTCCAAATGCTGAGCAACTACAGCTGGCCGGGAAATGTGAGGCAGCTGAAAAATATTGCGGAGCAGATCTGCGTTTTAGAGAAAGACAGAAACGTAACCGCCCAGGCATTGCTCAAATACATACCCAACGAACAGGCCAACAACCTGCCTATGGCCATTAATGGCAGCAGCAAAGAAGATTTTTCGGAAAGGGATATCTTGTACAAAGTGCTGTTCGATATGAAGAAAGACATGGTAGAGCTGAAAAAACTGGTTGCCGAAATCATCCAGAATGGCGGCAACACGGCACACATCGTAGCCGATAACCCGCAGTACATCAACCAATTGTACCAGGATGTAGACCTGCAGCCGCTGAGCAGCGAACCTACCCTAACCATTAAACATCCAACTAATAGTATTCCTTCCGATTTCAACTACGCGCACGATGCGGAGGAAGTAGAAGAGTCGCTATCGCTGGTTGACAAGGAATCAGACCTGATCAAAAAAGCGCTAAAGAAACATAAGGGCAAACGCAAGTTTGCGGCACAGGAACTGGGCATTTCGGAGCGTACTTTATACAGAAAAATCAAAGAATTAAATCTCTAGGCTATGAAAAAACTCATTTTCTTTTTGGTGGTACTGCTGGTGGCAGGCTGTGGCTACAAGTTTAACGGCGCATCAACCGAGGGATTAAAAACGGTATATGTGAAATATATCGAAAACAATGCGCCTTTGGTAGAGCCTACGCTCAGCCAAACCCTTACCGAAGACCTCAAAGAGCGCATCCGTAACCAAAGCAGGCTGGTTATAACCCAAAACACCGATGCCGACGCGGTATTTGAAGGCCGTATTACAGGTTACGAAATCAAGCCTATTGCCATACAAGACAATACCCGTCCCGTGGCAGGCGCCAACCGTTTAACCATTACGGTGAGCATGAAATATATCAACAACGTAGATACCGGCAAAAGAAAACAAAGTTTTGATGAGGTTTTCACTGCTTTTACCGATTTTTCTTTGTCGGGACAAACCCTTGCTTCGCAACAGCAAAAGCTGATTAAAGAGGTAAACGTAAAGCTTACCGAGAACATTTTTAACCGTGCTTTTGCACAATGGTAAAGGAATTGAACTTTCAATTGTTAACTTAGCTGCATGGAGTTGGACTTAGAAATTAAACAACAATTAGCCGAATTACTTGCAAAACCAACTTTGGTAACGCAGGCACATGTCGCTATGTTGGCCGATTTAACCAAGGCCTATCCCTATTATCAGCCCCTTCACCTGCTCTTGGCTAAAGCCAGTTTGGGCAGCACGGGGCATGAGCACCAGTTGGCTACCGCGGCGCTTTACAACAACGGCAGCTTATTGCATCAAATTATTTACAGACCCGATAGCCTAACCACTACGGCCATTGAGGTGGTTCACCCCCTGAAAGAAGAACAGCCAGCCAGCTTAACCGATGAACAGGAAACCTTTGATGAAATAGCCGAAGTAGCAATGGCACCAGCCGAAATGCCAAGCGACGAACAAGAAACCTTCGACGAAATTGCAGAGCTGGAGACTTTACCAACGCAAGCAAACCCAAGCGAAGAGGAAAGTGCCGAAAACGTGGTGGGGCAACCTGCCGACGAACAGGAAACTTTCGACGAAATAGCCGAACTTGATGCCAGGGAGTTTGCACCAGAGCAGGAAGAAACCGAAGCCGAAGCCGTAGCTAACAACCTAGCTACTGCACCCCAAACAGCCCCTATTGCCAACGACATGGCCATTGGCAGCATTGTGGCTACAGATTTTTTCGCCTTTGAAAAAAACTTTAAAACCGAGCAGGGCGACACCGCAACAACAGCCACCCCGATTGTACAACCCGAAGAATACGACCAAGAAGCCGAAGCGCAAACGGTAAGCAAGTATAACGACGACAAGTTGCCTTACACCTTTTTATGGTGGCTAGCCAAAACGCGCAAAGAACACGAACAGATTTTTCAGCCTTACGTAACGCCTAAAAAAACTGATCCGACACCACTTACCGGCGATTTGCAGCACCAGTATGTAGAGCACATTTTCCATATCCAAACACCGTTCAATGCCAATGAGGCCGGCGACGGCGAAATGGCAGAAAGACCCGCCAACAAGGGTGACGAAATTATCGAGGCATTCATCAAAAGCGAACCTCAGATCGGTCCGCCAAAGCCAGAACAGATCAACAACGAGAACAAGGCCAAGAAAAGCGCCGAAGACAACTATGATCTGGTTTCGGAAACCCTGGCCTCTATTTACATCGAACAAATGCTTTATCACAAGGCGATAGACACTTATGAAAAATTAAGTTTGAAGTTTCCAGAAAAAAGCCGTTACTTTGCCGACCTTATCCAATCTTTAGAAAAGAAAATTTAACAACTTATTTATATATGGTAACCTTTTTAATCATTTTATTAGTTATTTTTTGTGTTGCTTTAGGACTTTTTGTATTGATCCAAAATCCAAAAGGCGGTGGTTTGGCTACCGGAGGCGCAGGCAGCAACATGTTTGGCGTACAACGTACGGGCGACGTTTTAGAAAAAGGCACCTGGATTTTGTTGACCCTGATCGTAGTAGCTTCATTGGCCATTACCAGTATCAGTAAGTCTGGAAGCGGCGTTGCAGGCACTGGCTCTAAAATCGATGAGCAGATCAACAAAGCCGCAACTCCTCCAATTATTGGTGGCAATGCACCTGCAAAATCTACAACTACTCCAGCGGCTACGCCTAAAGCTGGCGACAGTACCAAGAAATAATTTCACTCCATTGAAATAAAAAAAACTCCTGAGCAAACCTCAGGAGTTTTTTTGTCTATAGCCTACACTATTCAAAATTTATTCGGCACTTTTGTGGGCAACCCCAACAAACTACATTAACTATGGATCTTTTTTCACCCGAAATCGGACTAACCGTCTATCAGCTATTTATGGCAGCGGTTTTAGTATTGCCTATCGTTTTTCTCGTGAGGTATTTCAGAAGAAAAAACAGGATTTTGAAGATGAGAGAGCAGGAGCTCAAAGCCAACCAAAAATAGCGGGCATCAATTCGCAGTTTGGCACTTCCTACCTCGGTTTTTCTGCCAGTCTGACACCCCTTAAATCGCTCCGGCAAACCATTCTCTGCCAGTGCGTGCAAATTTGTCAAGCGCAAACAGCTTGGCACAAAAACTGTTCGTTTTATTTTATCGTATTATTGCATACGAGTTAAATTAATTATCAAAACTAAAAATAAAGCGTATTTATGTCATTAAATCTTAAACCAGTTGCCGGCACAGCAAACAGAGTGATTGTTGAACCTGCTGCAGCCGAAGAAAAAACAGCATCGGGAATCTATATTCCGGATACGGCAAAAGAAAAACCATCAAAAGGTACTGTGATTTCAGTTTCTGAAGAAGATTCGGAAGGCAAAAAACCTACTGTAAAAGCCGGAGATGTAGTTATCTATGGTAAATATGGTGGCACTGAGTTTCCTTATAACGGAAAAGATTATCTAATTATGCGTGAAAGCGACATTTACGCAATAGAAGGCTAAGTATTAAATCAAAAAACCAAATCATTAATTAAGTATGTTTTGAGTGAGACATCCCGTCTCAAATCTCCATACTCCTATCTCAAATCTAGTAATAATGGCAAAACAAGTAAAATATAACGTTGAAGCACGCGACTCGCTGAAAAGAGGCGTCGATATTTTGGCAAACGCAGTAAAAGTAACCTTAGGTCCCAAAGGCCGTAACGTAATCATCGACAAAAAATTCGGTTCTCCGGCAATCACTAAAGACGGTGTAACCGTAGCCAAGGAAATCGAATTGAAAGATCCCATCGAAAACATGGGTGCGCAAATGGTCAAAGAAGTAGCTTCTAAAACCGCTGATATTGCCGGTGATGGAACCACTACCGCTACCGTTTTGGCGCAGGCTATCGTAACTGCAGGTATTAAAAACGTAGCGGCCGGCGCTAATCCAATGGATTTGAAACGCGGTATCGACAAAGCTGTTGCGGCTGTAGTAGAGAACTTGAAAAAACAATCTCAATCGGTTGGCGACGACAACAACAAAATCAAACAAGTAGGCTCTATCTCTGCCAACAACGACGAAGTAATCGGCGCGCTGATTGCAGAAGCGATGAAAAAAGTAGGCAAAGATGGCGTAATCACTGTTGAAGAAGCAAAAGGTACCGAAACCGAAGTGAAAACCGTAGAAGGTATGCAGTTTGACAGAGGCTACCTTTCTCCATATTTCGTAACTAATGCCGACAAAATGGAAGCCGAATTGGATAATCCTTTCATTTTGATCTACGACAAAAAAATCAGCAACATGAAAGAATTGTTGCCTGTGTTGGAAAAAACCGTACAAACCGGCAAACCATTAGTGATCATTTCTGAAGACTTGGATGGCGAAGCTTTGGCTACCTTGGTTGTTAACAAAATCCGTGGTTCGTTGAAAGTGGTTGCAGTTAAAGCACCTGGTTTCGGCGACAGAAGAAAAGCTATGTTGGAAGACATCGCTATCTTAACCGGCGGTATCGTAATCTCGGAAGAAAGAGGCTACAAATTGGAAAATGCAGACTTGACCTACTTGGGTTCGGCCGAGAAAGTAGTTGTTGACAAAGACAACACCACCATCATCAACGGTGCAGGCCAGTCAGAAGATATCAAAGCCCGTGTAGGCCAGATCAAAGCTCAAATCGAAACTACTACTTCTGATTACGACAAAGAAAAACTGCAAGAACGTTTAGCTAAGCTTTCGGGCGGTGTTGCCGTATTGTATGTAGGCGCCGCTTCTGAAGTAGAAATGAAAGAGAAAAAAGACCGTGTTGACGATGCTTTGCACGCCACACGCGCCGCTGTTGAAGAAGGTATTGTTGCAGGTGGTGGCGTAGCCTTCATCCGTGCGGTAGCTTCGTTAACTGATCTAAAAGGTGCCAACGAAGACGAAACCACCGGTATCGCCATCGTGAAACGCGCCATCGAAGAGCCATTGCGTCAAATCTGCGAAAATGCAGGTATCGAAGGTTCTATCGTGGTACAAAAAGTAAAAGAGGGCAAAGACGACTTCGGTTACAATGCCCGTACCGATGTTTACGAAAACCTGATTGGTGCCGGTGTAATCGACCCAACTAAGGTAAGTCGTGTGGCTTTAGAAAATGCCGCTTCTATCGCAGCCATGTTGTTGACAACAGAGGTTGTTTTAGCCGACGATCCGGAAGAAGCTCCTGCTGGTGCAGGTATGCCTCCAATGGGCGGTGGCGGCATGGGCGGCATGATGTAATCAACTGCGCCATAAACACATAGCTCAATAGCTAAGAATCCCTCACAACCAATGGTTGTGAGGGATTCTTTTTGCAATAGATTCAGCAATAAAATAAAGCGAGTAATCTCTTTTTCTCTTTATATTTACCATACCTATTGTTGTTATTTACTGTGAAGAGAATACGTTTACTGCTCATTGGCCTCTTGTGCGTGGTAGCCAGCTCTGCCTTTGCGCAGCTGACCATTAACGCCGTAGACCCTGGCCCATACACACCGGGCAGTACCCTAGCTGCTACATTTACCATCGACCCCAGCACGGCTTGTATTGCGCAGACGAATGTTTTTCAGCTCTACCTATCGGATGCTTCTGGCGATTTTACGGCAGAGACTCTCATCGGAACCTACAGCAGCTTTTACAGCACCTTTGTCAATGGCGTTTTGCCCAGCCCCTTGGCAGCTGGAACAGGCTACCGGGTAAGAATAAAGGCCAGTTCAAACGCTGCACTTGTTTCAGCTCCCTCGGCTCCTTTTGAAGTGAGGGCCGGCACACCGGTTGCGGCCAAGCTCATTTCCAATAAAATACTCGATAGCTCCAAAGATGCTTTCGGTTTTTGCTCGGCCCAAAGCGGTTCGGCCGCCGATGTGCTCCTGAGCAACCAATCAACCGCCGGAACAACCACCATCAGCCTCACGCACGAACTCAACCATACCACCACCACTATTCCTGTTACCACCCAAACTACTTTTAATGCAGACCGAACCCATTATACGGCTGTTACAAGGGTAATAACCGCCGATGGCAATGTAGCTACCCGCGCCTATTTCATCATTAACAACGAAGTAATTACGGCTTTTTCTACTACCGGAAACAATACGGTTTGCTTGCCGGGAGGCGCCCTCACCTACCTGATCAACGCGTCGTCGGTTAACGGTATTGGCCGTAACTTTCCGGGCAACACTTACCGCATCAATTGGGGCGATGGTACAGAATCGGTTTACACTTATTGCGATTTAAAAGGCGGTACGGTACAGCACTACTATTCGCAATCTTCTTGCGGACAGAGCTTCAATTCGGGCAGTACCACTATTTACAATGCTTTTGGCATCAACATTCAGGTTGTTAGTCCATTTGCCAACTGTGGCAATATCGGAACCCCGATATCCACTACCGCCAAGGTGATTACCATTACCCAGAATTTTATCAGTGGACCAATATTAGGCTGTACCAACAACAACGTTACTTTTAGCAACACCTCTATTTTAGGACAAGACCCCAACACCAATTCGCCCGGCTGTGCCGATTACAACAGTTTGTTCAACTGGTACGTAGATGGTATTTTGGTAGAGGCCAGCGTACCCAAATCGACTAACCTCAACTACATTTTTACCACCAATGGCCAGCATGTGGTTACCCTCGAATCGATTAGCAATGGCAACTGTACAGCACCTATTGCCAGCCGTACCATTTGTATACAAAATCCGCCACAACCATCGTTTACGCTTACCCCAACCACCATTTGTGTCGGTACAACCTTAAAGCCTGTTAATACTTCGGTGGTTGACGAAAGTTGCAACAACAATACCGTTTACAGTTGGACCGTTTCTCCGGCTACTGGCGTAACCTATGTCAATAGTACCTCGAGCAGCAGCAAAAATCCTGAAATCAACTTTGCCAATCCGGGTACCTACACCATTACCCTCCGCATCAACACGGCAACCTGTACAGCCGTTACTTCGGCTGTGCAAACCGTTACTGTAAACGAGGCGCCTACGGCTGTCTTATCGGCTGATGCCCAGCTTTGTGGCTTAAAGACATTTACCTTCGACAATACCGTTGGCAGTACCACCAGAACCATTTTTACAGGCACCATGATTCCAGAGCCAGTTGGCACTTATACCTGGACGGTTACCTCGGGCAACAGTGGAACCTGGGCTTTCGTTAATGGCACCAATGCCAATACAAAATACCCACAAATCAGGTTCGACAATTTCGATACTTATACGGTTACGGTTACCCATACCAACAATTGCGGCACAGTAAGCGCCAGCCAAAAACTCACTTTTAATACCGCACCGGTTGTCAATGCGGGTCCGGATCAGGCCATTTGCTATAACGATGCGAGCTTTACCTTGGCAGGATCAGTTACTGGAAGCACTTCGAGCCAAACCTGGACAACTACGGGTACGGGCACTTTTTCGCCCAATGCCAATGCTTTAAACGCGACCTACACGCCAAGTGTTGCCGATAAGAATGCCGGAACCGTAACATTAACCTTAACGGCTACTACTACCTTGCCAGCTCCATGTAACTTGGTATCTGATCAGGTGGTATTAACTATAAAGCCAAGGACTTTTGTCAATAGCTTGCCAAGCAAAACCATATGTACCGGCACGGCGGTGGCTTATTCGCCAAGCAGCAATATTGCTGGCGTCACTTTCAGTTGGACAGCCACCGGAGGACCTGGCGCAGGTGGTTTTAGCGCATCGGGTAATGGCGCCACTATTAACGATGTATTAACCAACAGCAATCCTACCACCAACGCCACGGTTACCTATACCATTACGCCAAATGCGAATGGTTGTGCCGGCGATCCTTTTACTTTTACGGTTACGGTTACCCCTAATCCCGTACTTACGGCTACACCCGTTAATGCGAATATCTGTAGCCAGCAAAACGCAGTAATCAACCTCAGTGCTAACCTGGCCAACACCAAATATACCTGGACAAGCACCGCCCAAGCAGGTGTTACGGGCAATACCAACAATGCCACGCCAAGCACTGCCACCAGCATTACCAATACCTTGGTAAACAGCACGCTTGTTCCAAAAACAGTTGATTATATCATCACCCCTATTTCTGCAAATAACTGTCCAGGAACACCTGTTACCGTAACCATTACGGTCGAACCGCAGCCTAGCACACCAAATGCCGGAGCAGATGTAAGCATCTGTAACACGGGGTCTTTTGTATTGCAGGGAAATCAGCCAGCCGTAGGAACCGGAAAATGGACCTTGGTTTCAGGCCAAAGCGGCGTAAGCTTTGTTGACGATACCCAATACAACACCCCAGTAAATGGCTTGGCAGCCGGACAGGTTTATGTATTCAGGTGGACCATTGGCAGCGCGGCAAGCTGTGCTCCAAAATCAGACGATGTTTCCATTACGGTAAACCCGGCCTCTGTGGGTGGCACCGTTGCCGGTAGCACCGCGGTATGTTCGGGAACCAACGGCGGTACGCTTACCTTAAGCGGTCACACAGGCAATGTCATCAGGTGGGAAAGCTCTATCAATGGAGGCACCACCTGGGTAGCCATTGCCAATACCACCACCACACTCAATTATACCAATTTAAATACAACAACACAGTATCGGGCAATTGTTCAAAGTGGCGTTTGTGCACCAGACCCAGCAGTTGCTGCCACCATTACAGTAAGTCCGGCTGTTGTGGCCGCTAATGCGGGTGCAGACCAGGAGCTTTGTAACCAAACCTCAGCTACGCTAACGGCTAATTCTCCTTTGCCAAACACCGGTTTATGGACACAGGCTGGAGGCCCTGCAGGCGCAACTTTTGTTGACGCTACCTCGGCAACCACTCAAGTAAACGGACTTATTCCGGGGCAGATTTATGTCTTTACCTGGACCATTTCGGGCCAGGCTCCTTGTCCGCCAAGTACCGATGAGGTACAAATCAAAATCAACCTCCCTTCTGATGGGGGCACTACTGCCGGAAGCGCTTCGGTTTGCTCGGGCAGCAGCTCAGGCCAAATTACTTTAAGCGGACAGCTTGGCAATGTAGTGAGATGGGAAATTTCTACCAACGGAGGTACTACTTGGCAAACCGTTAACAATACCACCACTGCCATCAATTATAGCAACCTTACCACTACGACCCAATACCGCGCTGTGGTGAAAAACGGAACCTGCGCCGAAGCCAATTCGGCCATAAGCACCATCACGGTAAATCCAGCTGTAGCGACAGCCAACGCAGGCACTTCGCAAGAACTTTGCAACCAAACCACGACCACCTTGGCAGGTAACTCGCCTTTGCCAAATACAGGTTTGTGGACACAGAAATCAGGGCCGGCAGGCGCTGTTTTTGCAGATGCCACCTTGCCTAACACCCAAGTAACCGGGTTGATCCCGGGACAAACTTATGTCTTTACCTGGACCATTTCGGGCCAGGCACCATGTCCGCCAAGTTCGAGCGATGTCCAAGTACAAGTTAACCTGCCTTCCGATGGCGGCGTTACCACCGGAAGCACATCGGTTTGCTCGGGTAGCGGTTCTGGACAAATTACGGTGAGCGGACAAGTAGGCAGCGTGGTCAGATGGGAAAGCTCAACCGATGGCGGTGCCACTTGGCAAATTATCAATAGCACTGCAACCAGCATCAACTATAGCAACCTCACCGCTACAACCCAATACCGCGCCGTGGTGCGCAACGGCAATTGCGCAACGGCCAATTCAACCATCAGTACCATCACCGTAAATCCGGGTTCTATTTCGGCTAATGCCGGTCCAGACCAAGAGCTTTGCAACCAGACCTCGACTACCTTGGCAGGTAACTCGCCACAAACTCAAACCGGATTGTGGACCCAGGTTTCTGGTTCGGCGGTAACCTTTGCCGATGCTTCCCTTTACAACACCCAGGTATCAGGCCTTATTCCTGGCCAAACCTATGTTTTCAGATGGACCATAAACGGTTTGGCTCCTTGTCCACCTAGCATGGACGATATGCAGGTTAAAGTCAACCTGCCTTCCGATGGCGGCGCTACTGCAGGAAGCACCGCCGTTTGCTCGGGGAGTGGCAACGGCAGCATAACCTTGAGCGGACAGGTGGGAACAATCCAGGGCTGGGAGCAGTCGACCGACGGTGGCACCACGTGGAGCCCAATCAATAACACCACCGGCAGCGTGGCCTACAGCAACCTGACCATCACCACGCAATACCGCGCCATCGTTAAAAATGGCAATTGCGCCCCGGCTTATTCAACCGTAGCCACCATCACGGTAAATCCAGGTTCTATTTCGGCCAATGCCGGTCCAAACCAAGAACTTTGCAACCAAACCTCGACCACCTTGGCAGGCAACTCGCCACAAACTCAAAGTGGCTTGTGGGCACAAACTGGCGGACCTGCAGGCGCTTCCTTTGCCGATGCTAACCTGTACAATACGCAGGTATCAGGCCTTATTCCTGGCAACACCTATACCTTTACGTGGACCATTTCTGGCCTGGCGCCTTGTCCGCCAAGTTCGGCAAGCGTAACCATTAAAGTCAACCTGCCTTCCGATGGCGGCGCTACTGCAGGAAGCACCGCCGTTTGCTCGGGGAGTGGCAACGGCAGCATAACCTTGAGCGGACAGGTGGGAACGATCCAGGGCTGGGAGCAGTCGACCGACGGTGGCACCACGTGGAGCCCAATCAATAACACCACCGGTAGCGTGGCCTACAGCAACCTGACCATCACCACGCAATACCGCGCCATCGTTAAAAATGGCAATTGTGCACCGGCTTACTCAACGGTGGCCACCATTACAGTAAACCAGGCGGTGGCACAGGCCAATGCAGGCTCAGACCAAACCTTGTGCAATAGCTCGTCTATTACATTGCAAGGCAATTCGCCATTAACCAATATCGGCCAATGGACGCTTACCTCAGGGCAGACTGGCGTTACTTTTGCCGATGCTTCGCAATACAATACGCAGGTAAACGGCCTGGTAGGTGGCCAAACCTATACTTTCCGATGGACCATTTCTGGCTCGGCACCATGTCCGTCTACTAACGACGAAGTAGTCATCACCAATTTGGCACCGCTCACCAATACCAATATCACAACACCTTTTTCTACAGCCTGCAACGGCCAAGTAATTACCTTGGCCGGTAACGTGCCAAGCGGAGGCAATGGCACTTATACCTATGTTTGGGAAAGCAGCAACAATGGCGGAGCCACATGGACTACAATCAATGGTCAAACCAGTCCAAGTTTAACCATTACGGTAAATGCCAGCTTATCGTATCGCCGAACTGTAAACAGTGGCAATTGCAGCGCCATCAGCAATGTATTGCAGCTTACTGCGCTGCCAGCCATTGCCAACAATAGCATTTCGGCTGATCATGCCATTTGTGTGGGCACCAACGCTACGCCAATAAGCGGTTCGCAACCAACAGGCGGTGACGGCAACAACTATACCTATGGCTGGGAACAAAGCACAGACAATGGGGCTACCTGGACAGCCATTATTGGTGCCAATGGAAAAGATTATGTACCGGGAGCAATTACCCAGACCACTTCTTATCGCCGATTGGTAAGCAGCAGCGCTTGCGCAGGTGCTTTACAGCATATCAGCAATGTGGTTAAGGTTACCGTTAACCCAAATGCCAAGGCCGAGTTTAGCTTTACCCGCGATTTGGACTGCTTTCCTTTTGCAATCAATGCCAGCAACGTAAAAGCAACAGCCTACCCCGACCGCAATGCCACCTATACCTGGTATGCCGACAATGTAGTTATTGGTACTGGGATCAACTTCCCGGGCTACACCATTGCTACCGAAAATACGGCAGTTGTGATTAAATTGGTAGCCACCAGCAGTTTGGGCTGCAGCCAGGACGAAATGAGCCACACTTTCCGCACCCGACCAAACATTTTGGCCACGTTCACGCCATCGGCGGTAAATGGTTGTGGGCCGTTGGATGTCGATTTTACCAATACTTCCAACACTTTAACCGGCGTAACCTTCGAATGGCGGGTTAACAATGTAATTGCCGGTACATCGGCCGATTTCCGCTATCGGTTTGATGCCGACCCTTTTGGCGAAGACAAGGACTACACGGTAATCCTCACTATAACTGGGCCTTGCGGAAAATCGGTTTCGGCGCCACAAAAAATAACCGTTTATGGTACGCCGATCGCCACCGGCACACCAGACAAAACGCGTGGATGCTCGCCGTTTACCGTTAATTTCAGAAATACGTCGCCAGGCTCTACCAACACCTATACCTACGAAATTGACGGGGTGATTGTCAACGGCCCAAGTACCAGCAAGACCGATTTCCCTTATACCTTCACCACCGATGTAGTTAGAACATACAAAGTAAAAGTAACAGCCACCAACACATGCGGCACCGATACGAGGGAATATGTAATCGTGGTTTCGCCAAATACCATCAAACCAGGTTTTACCGTTGATGGCAATAAGCTCAGGGGATGCGCACCTTTCGACGTCGACTTCACCAACAGTACGGTAGGTGCCAGTCAGTATGTGTACAATTTTGAACCTGGCCAATCGGCTGAGATTTCTGTCAATAACCGTCCAGAAATTAAGCATCATCGATTTGACAAACCAGGAACCTATGTGGTAACGATGCTGGCCACCAACGATTGTTCTACTGCACCGGTACAAACCGTTACTATTACCGTCGATCCGCAGCCCGTAGCGGCGTTCAGCGCCAACCTAACCATTGGTTGCGACGGCTTGGCCGTTAAGTTTACCAATACCAGCAAGGATGCCATCGGTTATGTATGGGATTTCGGCGACGGGTCGCCAACTTCTACCGAAGTAGCCCCTACCCACGTGTACAAGGGCAGCGCTCGAAACTACACGGTTAAGCTTACCGCCATCAATAGCCTGGGTTGTCCAACTACCGAAGAAAAAGTAGATTACATCCGTATCGTTGGTCCGCCAAAGGCAGATTTCTCGATCTCTCCGACCGCGGTAATCAGCATACCGAACTACACATTCAAATTTACCAACGAAAGCAGCAATGGCGCCCAAACCTATAAATGGACTTTTGGTGATGGCGATGCCTCTACCCTCAAAGATCCAGCACATACCTACTTGGATACGGGCCGTTTCTTGGTTACCTTAAGAACCTACAACGAACAGGGTTGTGTAGACAGCATCCAAAAATATGTACACATTATGGGCATACCCGGCTATGTTTATGTACCAAACTCGTTTATGCCGGGTGGCACCAACGTTCCGTTGCAAAAATTCATAGCTGTGGGCGCAGGCATCAAATCTTGGAAAATGTCGGTCTTCAATAAATGGGGACAGGTACTTTGGGAAACCACCAAACTCGAAGATGGCAAGCCTGTTGAAGGATGGGATGGCACCTACAACAACGTGGCCCAGCCACAGGGAATCTACTTCTGGAAAATAGAGGTGCAGCTCATCAATGGTACCGAATGGAAAGGCGTAACCTACGATAAATCGGCACCGAAACGAACGGGCGAAATATATTTAATACGATGATGATGAAAAGCAGGATTGTTGGATTTTTAGGACTGTGTTTTTGCCTGATGGCTTTGAACATCAAGGCGCAGGACCACCTGTTTTCCCAGTTTTTTAACGCCCCTATTTACCTCAATCCTTCGTTAACGGGACAGTTTGACGGCGATCTGAGGCTCAACATGATTTACCGTAACCAGTGGTCTTCGTTAAGCGGCGACCTCTCCTACATCAACGCCTCTATTGATGTTAATGTACCCAAGCTTTCGGGAGGCGTTGGCTTGTCGTTTAACCGCAGCAGCGAAGGAACCGCCTACCTGGTGAAGAACAATGTGGCCCTCACCTATTCGTATAGTGTGGGCGACGATGATTTTTTGGCCTCTTTTGGCTTGCAGGCAGGATTTACCAACCGCAGCATCGACTGGAGCAAGCTGGTGTTTTTAGACCAGATTGATCGCCGCATAGGTTACATACCGGGCAGCGTATCATCGGCACAGTTGCCAGACATGTCCAATAAGTTCTTTTTCGACCCCGCAGCCGGCGCCAATTTTGTTTACCGCAACTTTATGCTGGGTGCAGGCCTGTACCACATCAACAAACCCGACGAATCGTTCAGCTCGGCGCAGGCGCGCCTTCCCATGCGCTGGACCCTCAACGCCAGCTTTAAGATGCCTTTGAGCTATCGCTATGATTACCTGGAAGACGAAGGCGCTTTTTTAATTCCTTCTGTAGTTTATTACAAACAAGGCAACACCTCTTCGCTCAGCGCCGGCGCGCAGTTCAAGTACCGAAGCTTCAACTCTGGAATTTGGTACCGCACCAATGCCCTGAACGGCTCCGATGCCATTGTGGTTTCGCTCATCTTCGACATCTTTTTGAAGCGTAACGACAGCGAGAAAATGCGTATTGGCATTAGCCACGATGCCACGACCTCCAGGCTCAACTATACCAATACCAGTGGCACTACCGAGGCCAGTTTGGGCTACGAAAAATACTGGCCCAACAGTACGCGCATCAAAAAATACAACGGTTTGCGCTGTTCTAGCTTCTTTTAAGGTTCGAATCCATAAAACTTTTGCGGCTAGCTGGCGTTATTTGAATAATAATTTCGAAATTACGGCTTATTCAATCGAAGCTTTATGTTCCAGGAATTGTTTAACAATCAGCATTTTATTACCCAAAGCGAGGTCAACAAATTCTTATTGGCCATTTTGCTCTGCGGCCTTATTGGCATAGAACGCGAATTTAGAAGCAAGCAGGCAGGCCTTAAAACCATGATCATGATTGGCTTGGGCTCAACCCTGTTTACCATTCTTTCGGTAAAGATTGGCCTCAACAGCGCCGACCGCATTGCCTCTAATATTGTAACGGGCATCGGTTTTTTGGGTGCCGGTGTTATTTTTAAGGAAGACAACCAGGTGAAAGGCCTGACCACGGCCTGCGTCATCTGGATCGTTGCCGCCATAGGCATGGCCGTTGGTAGCGGCTATTACGAACAGGCCATTGGGGTTACGTTGATTGTGCTGGCCGCTTTACTTGTTTTCCCGTTTTTGGAGAATTTTGTGGATAGGCGCTTTACCAAAAGGGTGTACCGCATTGTTAAAAAATACGAAAACGAGAGCTTAGAAGCCTACGAAGAATACCTGCGCAGCTCTAAGCTCAAGATGCACCGTGGCAAACAGGAACTCTCCAACGGCATCATTAGCGGTACATGGATAGCCGTGGGCAGCCCAAAAAACCACAAAAAATTTGTAGACAAGATGCTGCAAGACACCAAGATCATTGCCTTCGATTTTTAATCGGCCTTATTCAATCCTTCTTCGTGTATCTTATCGAGAAAGTTGGTCAGCCAGTAAAAATCGCCCAAAAGCTCTTCAAAATCTACAGGTAAAGCTTCGATATTGTAGAAAAGGTAATCAATCAGCATTTTTCGCAATCCTTTGTTAAGCCGATAGGCCGGTACGGTTTCCAAAAAAGTTTGCAGGCTTTCTAAAATAGGTGCGGCAATGGGTGTTGTGGTGGCAAAATTGTTTTCTTCAGCAGAAAAAGGTTCGGCCATTGGCGAGATTTCGATCAAGTCTTTCATGTTTTCAAAAGGTTTAGATGAGAGGTATGTATCAATAAGCGTATTTTTCAAATGCCTATTTTTACTGGTGTTTCGGCATTTTTATTACATTTATGATTACATCACCAATTTACTCACTCGATGTGAGTAAATCAATAGCCTAATCAAGAAAAACTCACGAAATGGGAATAAAAATAGATAAAGAACTGATTATAAGCCGAATAAAATCTCATTATGGCTTTAAATCAGACGCTGAACTGGCAAGATTTCTTGGAATAGCCTCCAATACGCTAGCCAATTGGCATAAAAGAAATACGGTAAACCTCGACCTTATACTCACCAAATGTGAAGAACTGAATGCTGATTGGTTGCTCAAAGGCATTGGGTTACCTATTAGAAAATATAAGGAACAGCCCGACGGCAATTTTTCGGTAGTAAACGATATTGCCGAGAAATACGTAAACGCCCGCATCGGCGAAGGCGACTACCAAAAAGACATCGAAATCCTGGTCAAAATCATTACCATCCAAGAACAGACGATCAAAGCCCAAGAGCAAACCATCGAAGCTTTATCGCTGAAAAAGAAACGTTGATTTCGATACGGCAAATTTTAAAGCAACCTGGTTCTTTTACCTTAGCCACTCTTAGGTGGCAATAGCTAATCCATCCTCAACACCAGCGCATGCTTCATCATTTTCGCACCAGCGGGCAAGGTTATTTCCAAAACATCGCCTCGCTGCTTCCACTTCAATGCCTGCTTCATCCCCAGCAAAGTTAGCTTTTTAGGCATTTTGGGTGGCGACTGAATGCTTATCGTGGCATCGGCAGCCTTGCCTTCGTCTAAAAGATATAAAGCATACACACTGCCGTTTTTGCCTTGCGTAAAACAAACATTATTGGTTTTATACGGCGCAATGGGCTTACTGGCATAAATAGCTTCTTTGTTCACGTCCATCCATTGCCCCATTTCGGTAAGGCGTTGCAGGGCAGGCTCCGGAAAAGTACCATCGGGCTTTGGACCTACATCGAGCAAGAAATTGCCTCCTTTGGCCACAATATCGACCAGCAGGTGCACCAATGTATTCGTGCTTTTGTATCGATCATGGGGTACATAGCCCCAGGCATCGCCCATGGTCATGCAGGTTTCCCAAGGATAATCCAACGGCTTTTCGGGTATTTTTTGTTCGGGCGTTTGGTAATTCTCGTATTCGCCGTGCACGGTACGGTCAACCATGATCAATCCCGGTTGTTTCGCCCTGGCCATCTGGGCAATGGCAGGCATGTTGATATCCTGATCCCAAGCCGGAATTGGCGCACCCCACGAAAGCACTTCTTCGTTAATGGTCGATTTTGGCCTCACCCAGCCCCCATCGAGCCATAAAATATCGATGCTGCCATAATCGCTCATCAGCTCTTGGATTTGATTATAGGTGTATTGCTTAAACTGTTGCCAGCGTTGCGGATGCAGGCGGATATCGTAGTTGTTGTTGCGGTCGGGCGTGGCATAGCGCGGCCACCAGTAATATTCGCTGTGCCAATCGGGCTTTGAAAAATAGGCGCCAATCATAAATCCTTCCTTCCTGAAAGCCTCAAAAACCTCTTTGGCAATATTGGCTTTCGGATTGGTGGCAAAAGGCACATCGCTGGCCGTTACCTTATAGTTCGACTGCTTGGTATCGAACAGGGCAAAACCATCGTGGTGCTTGGTGGTGAAAACCACATATTGCATGCCTGCTTTCTTGGCGTATTCGGCCCAAATAGACGGATTGAAGTTTACCGGATTAAACTGCTTGCTCAGGTTAAAATACCAACGCTTGTAATCTTCGTAGTTTTTGGTGCTGTCGCGCGGTATCCAAGAGGCATCTTCGGAGCAGATGCTCCACGATTCAACAATGCCCGGAATACTGTAAATACCCCAATGCATAAACAAGCCAAACTTTTTATCGCCCCATTGGCTCAGCTTGGCCTGTACTTTGGTATCGCTGGGTGCTTGGTAATGTTGCGACTGGTAATGTGCTTGTTGGGCGTGGGTCGCAAAAAAAAGGCAAAAAACAAGGATGGTTAGATAGATTTTTTTCATAGGTTGGCCCGAATTGGTCAGCCCAATTTACGTAAATATCAGTAAAAGTATATAGCTTTGTTATCCATGCAAAAAGAACAGATTTCAGTTTTCGATATATTTAAGATTGGCATTGGCCCATCGAGCTCACATACGCTGGGGCCTTGGCGTGCTGCGCAGCAATTTACTGCCTCCTTAAAAAAACAGGCTGATTTGGCCGACGTGGTTCAGGTGAAAATCCTGCTGTACGGCTCATTGGCCAAAACGGGCAAGGGGCACGGCACTGATATTGCCGTATTATTGGGCCTGGCTGGTGGCGATCCGGTTACCTTTGATGTCAATGCCATCGACAGCACCATCGAAACCATTAAACAAGAGCAGCGCTTAAATTTAGGAGGCGAATATGAAATTCCTTTCTCCTACACCGAAGACCTGATTTTCCTTTTTGCAGAGAGCTTGCCTTTTCACCCCAACGCAGTTACTTTTCAGGCTTTCTTGAACAATGGCAAGGCCTTTTCTGAAACCTATTATTCTATTGGTGGTGGCTTTGTGGTAAAAGAGGGCGAAAACGGTTCTGAAAAAGAACAGGTAGACTTGCCGTTTCCGGTAGAAAAAGCCAGCGAATTGCTCCACTGGTGCCTATCAACCGGACTAAAGGTAAGCGAAGTAGTCATGGAGAACGAAGCGGCCTGGCGTCCGGAGGCCGAAACCCGCAAGGGCGTAATGCAGCATTTCAACGTAATTAGAGATTGTATTTATCGGGGTTGCCATACCAGTGGCTTTTTGCCTGGCGGATTGGATGTTGCGCGCCGAGCTTCGAAAGTGAACAGCAAGCTTACGGCTGGCGAAGCCTACACCGATTACGACAGCTGGGTACAGGTAATTAGGAAAGGCGGCAATGGCTTCAACTATACTTTAGATTGGGTAAGCTGCTTTGCTTTGGCTGTAAATGAAGAAAACGCAGCATTTGGCCGTGTGGTTACCGCACCAACCAACGGCGCCGCTGGTGTTATTCCAGCTGTTTTGCAATATTTCATTGCTTTTTGCGATGGCTATACGGAAGACAAAATCATCCAGTTTATCTGCTGTGCTTCAGAAATAGGCAGCATCTTCAAAAAGGGGGCGACCATATCGGCCGCAATGGGTGGTTGCCAGGCAGAAATCGGCGTATCGTCGGCTATGGCTGCGGCCGCCTTAACCGAATGCCTGGGCGGTTCGCAACGCCAGGTTTTAATGGCCGCCGAAATTGCCATGGAACACCACCTCGGCCTTACCTGCGACCCTATTGGCGGACTGGTACAAATCCCTTGCATCGAACGCAATACCATGGGTGCCATCAAAGCCATTACCGCTAGCCAGCTGGCCCTGCAAACCAATCCCGATAAGGCCAAAGTAAGTTTGGATGCCGTGGTCAATACCATGTGGGAAACGGCTTTGGACATGAACTCGAAATACAAGGAAACTTCCGATGGCGGCTTGGCTACCAATATTCCGTTGAGTTTACCGGAGTGCTAGATTGAAAAAGACAAAAGGTTGGTAGGTCGCAAAGGCAGTTGGCAGTAACCAATTGGCAGTTTAACCGCAAAACAAACCACTATTAATTTAGCTTAATGTTAGGTTGGAAGGCAGAAGGTTGAAGGCAATAACCACACAATCCTTAAATCTGTTGATTGGCCTTGATTGCCAAATAGCGGTTCACAACGTTTACCGTCAGGTTTTGAGGCGGGGTAAGCAGGCTTAGGATGCCGTGTTTGGCCAATTCTTTCACCATTAGTTTCTTTTCGTAGGCAAATTTCTCGGCAATGGTTTTAATGTAAATGCCCTGCACATCCTTAGCCGGTTCTTCACTCAATGCCTTCAGGCTGGTATTTTCAAAAAAGACAATCAGCAACAGATGGAACTTGGCTATTCTTTTCAAAAATGGCAACTGTCTTTCCAGGGCCGACATGCTCTCGAAATTGGTGAAGAAGACCACTAGGCTTCTTTGTTTTAAAGTAGTTCTCACCGTGCTATACAACGCTTCCATATCGGTTTCGAGGTAGCGGGTTTTCTCTTTGTACAGCACTTCCATGATCTTGTTCAACTGTACGGGCCTGCGGTCGGCAGGCACCACATTCTTGGTTTTTTCGGCAATGGTAATCAGTCCGGCCTTGTCTTCCTTAACCAAAGCAACGCTGCTCAAAATCAGGCTGGCATTAATGGCATAATCGAGCAGGGTCAAGCCTTCAAAAGGCATGCGCATGGCCCTCGATTTATCGATTACGCAATACACATGCTGTGCTTTCTCGTCGGTGTACGAATTCACCATCAAATCGCCTTTGCGGGCAGTGGCTTTCCAGTTTACGGTACGGTAATCGTCGCCAGCCACATAGCTTTTCACCTGGTCAAATTCCATGCTATGGCCCAACCGCCTGATTTTTTTGATGCCAATATCGGTTAAGCGGTTAGAAACCGCCATCAATTCATATTGCCTGAGCTTTAAAAACGATGGATAAACCGGAACCGTTTTGGGGCTACCGATGTTAAACCGGCGACTCAGCAACGCCAGTGGCGATTGTACATACAGCCTGGTAAGACCAAAATCGTATTCTCCTCTTTTGGTAGGACGCAACAGGTAGGTAATGAGCTTTTGCTCGCGCGGTGCCAAATGGGCTTTGAACCAGATATCGCGCTTTTGGAACTGGAACGGAATTTCGTCGATGATGCCTAAGCTTACCGGAAAGCTATAAAAATTTTCGAGGTAGATCTTCAGTTCGTTATCGTCGCCATTGCTGAGGCGCTCGGGCACTTCCCTACGTAGGAATATGCCCTTTTTGGTGCGATAGAGCAAGACCATATCCAACAGCACCAACAACAGCAATACGCCAAAAAAGAGGTAGGGCAAATCGCCCAATACAGGAATGAAAAAGGAAAACAGAAACAGGGCCACGCATACGCCCAGCGCAATGAACAGGCGCTTGCCCAAAAAGAGGTCTGTATAATATTTTCTGAAAAACTTTTTCATTTCCTTAGCTTTCGCCACGATCAAGAAACAACCTTGGGTAGCAGCGATGATTCTATCTTGGCACTTCTATTTTCTTGATAATTTGGGTGATGATATCGGCTGGGGTTAGCCCTTCCATTTCTTTTTCTGGGCTCAGCATCACACGATGTGCCAAAACCGGAACAGCCACCCTCACAATGTCGTCGGGTGTTACAAAATCGCGACCGCCCATGGCCGCCAATGCCTTGGCGCCGTTTACCATGGCCAACGAGGCCCTTGGCGAAGCACCCAGGTACAGCGACTTGTTGTGGCGCGTTTCGTGCGTAATTTGCGCTACGAAAGCCAGTAATTTCGGCTCAACCACCAAGGCTTTGATGGTAGCGCGCAGGGTCTTGATCTGCTCAACCGATAAAACCGCATGGAGCTCCTGCAGCTGCTCTTCAGGCTTGTGCTGGTGTTGTTTAGAGAGAATTTCGATTTCCTCTTCGAGCGAAGGGTATTTAACTTCTATCTTGAATAAAAAGCGGTCTAGTTGGGCCTCTGGCAAGCGATAAGTACCTTCCTGCTCAATCGGGTTTTGCGTAGCCAATACCATAAAAGGTTCTTCCAGCTTGTAAGTATGTCCATCAACGGTAATCTGGCGTTCTTCCATGGCTTCGAAAAGGGCCGATTGTGTTTTGGCTGGTGCGCGGTTAATCTCGTCTACCAGCACGATATTGCCAAAAATAGGCCCCTGCCTGAATTGGAACTCGGCTGTTTTCGGACTGAAGACCGCCGTACCCAGCACATCCGAAGGCATGAGGTCGGGCGTAAACTGTATCCTCGAAAAAGAAGCCGAAATACATTTGGCCATCAGTTTTGCGCTGAGGGTTTTGGCCACGCCGGGTACGCCTTCGAGCAAGATGTGCCCATCGGCCAGCAAACCTGCAATCAGCAGGTCTATGGTATCTTTTTGACCCACAATGATATTGCCCAACGTTTCTCTGATTTGGGCTACGGCAGCGCTCAATTGGCTCAAATCCGTTCTTTGGTCAAACATTTCCTGTTCCATAGCTATTGGTCTTGTTTATAAAATTGTTCTATCAGTTTATTTAATCTAATCAGATCCTGGTCGCTGATCAAATAACCGCCGTTAAGGTATTGCAGCTCTACAAAAAGTGCTTCGATGGTTTCGGCGGTGGCACCTGTACGACTGATCAGTGTTTCTTTAAATTCTTCGTTAATATTTACCGTACGCAAACGGTATTTGCTGCGCAGGTATTCGAGCCAATAATTGATTTTTTTCTCGGCTATATCCTTGTTGTTGCGTTGCTGGTAGTAAACGCGCCCTATGGTTTCAGCAAACTCGACCGATGTATTTTTAGGTTGCGAAATAACCGGAATGATACGCTGGCGCCTTTTGATCTCGAAAAGCACAAAAGCAATCAGGCTAAAAAGGGCGATGTAATAGGCCCAGCGCAACTGGTCGTATTTAAACAGTACGCGCAAGGGCGATTTGGCCGCCGCATCAGGGCGCGTAAAATATTCGTCCCAAATCACGCGATTTGTTTTAGGCAAATAAGACAGTGCTTTGGAAGCATATTCTGAGCCATCTTCGCGCAACAGGTTATAGTTCGAAAACAGCTCTGGGTTAGGCAGCAGGTACAGCGCGCCCTTGCCAAAATCATAGCGGATAAAATTGGCTTCTTTGCCCTGTCTGGTACTCAGCACCGTTGCCCTGGCCGTGTCTATCTTGTTAAAATACTGCTCGCAAATACCTTTATCGAAATAATAGTCGATATCGCGTTTCAAGACCGGGTTTAAAAAATTGACGGCGTATTTTTTGCCATTCCTGAAATACACACTGTTAGAAAGCGAGGTCCGCAAGGTATCGAGCAATACGCCTTTAATACGGGATGCCGCAATAAAAACCTGATTGCCTTTTTGCATATACTTCACCAGCTGTTCGTAGTCGAGCTTATCGATGCTAATCTCTGATGCAATCATCAGATAGCTTGAACCTAGGGCCCCGGCATTTTCTTTGAGCGTATTGTAAACTGCTTTTTTTTGCACCTCCACCTTGGCATTTGGAAAAAGATCGTGTATGCGCTGATACAAGATATAGGTGCCATAGGGGATTTTATCTTCCTTTAAATAAGTAGGTCTCCAATCGATCGGTTTTGGCTTGAAATACTGCATGCCCAAGTAAACGGCGAGCAACAAGCCGGCAATCACCATGTATTTTCTCAATCCGTTCATCTGTTCTGCTGGTTAAATTGTTGAAAGGATTGAGCGATCGGTTCGAAATGTTGCTTGTCGATAAAAAATTCGCCATACCATACATATTCGAAGCGGTAGGTTAATTCGGCAAATTCTTTGCGGTGGTTTTCGTTCTGCAGTTCGAGCACATAGGTCTGGTTGGTTTTATCGGGCTGCCAGTTGATCATATCCCTATCGCTAAGGCGCTTAAGGGTTTTGAGGTACAGCAAACGCACTGCCAAACGGTAGTTGCCGTCTTGCACGGCTTTATCCAGCTGTTCATCAAAATCGATTTCGTGGATATTTTCCAGGCTTTCTTCGTAGGGAACTTCGATGCTTTTCGGTTTTTTGGCCAATACGCGCAAATCGAGCCCCAGCAGCTTTAAGACACCATAGGCTACGCCTACTACCAAAACCGCGATCAGGAAGTACTTAAGAAAGACGAAAAAATACTTGAGCAAGGCGCCATCGCCGGCATTGCCACCCCTAAAAATCCTGCCGATCAGATCCCAAAGCCAGGCGATGAGCCTTTGCCACCAGCTTGCATTTTGCGGCGCCGTTTCTTCGTAAACAAACTCCTTTTGCTTGCTATAGGCATCCACGGCTTGCCGGTCTATTTGGCGTTGCTCTACCCGGCTGCTGTCTATCTTAATGGTTTTTGCTACTTTGTCAGGCGCTGGTTTGACCGGTGTTTGCAAGGCGTGGCCATAGGCGCTTAACAGCACCCCCAACAACAGTACAAAAACCAGCCTTAAGCGCATGTTAATATTCTTCTTGAACAAAAGGATGGTCGTCTTTGGCATTATTCTGGCCCAGGCTGTCAATTCTTTCCATAAGGCCGGTACTTTCCTTGCGCTCAACCAGGTTAAAATAAATCACTGCGGCACCCACAATTGGAATAATCATAAATACCTGCGAAAACTGCTGGGCAATGGCCATAATTACGCCATAGGTACCAAAAAATGCACTGTTGTTGCGCATAAAGGCCCCAGCCATAGAAATAGCCACAGCAGGCACTTGGATCACCATCGCACAAGCATAGTAAATAAAGAAAATGACCAGCAGCGTGGCAAAAGTAACCCACCATTCGCCTTTCAACAGTTTAAACGCACGGTTAAAAGAGAAAGAGAAGCCGGCATTTTCCAGAATCAGGATGGGATAAAATATGGTAGCGGCCGGAAAAACATAGATGCCCGGTACGAGACAGAGCACAAAGGACAGGCCCAAAAACATAGACATCAAGATGCCGCTGCCCAGCATGCGCCAAAAATAATATTTAAAGTACGACCAAACCTCGGCCACCGTAGGCGCAATATTTCCCTTTCTCACGTAAAGCGATATGTACGACAACACTGTTAGGTAAATGGCAGTATAGTTGAGGATGATAAAAACAAACATCAATACATAGTTCAGCGTAAAGTTAGAGAACATGTAAAGCGATCTTGTGCCCCTGCTGTAATCAACTGCATTGGCGCTTTTGACCAGGTTGCCCACTTGCACCTGCATCAACACGGAGTTGATCATGCTGGCCAAAACAAAAAAGCCGCATAAAAACAGGTAGGCTTTTAAAAGGGGCTTGATATTTTGCTTGATGAAAAGAACGGTATCGCTGATGACGTCACCAAAATCCCTAACTTTTCTAAATTCAACAGGTTCTTTCATGTTTAATTGTACTGAGTGCGTTTTGCTAATTGCATAGGATAGATAATCACATACCAAACCATAAAACCGAGCGAGCTGGCCAATATGCTAATGCTCAGCCAAACAGGCATTTCGGTATGTCGGGTAATAAAACTTTCAAAAAAGGCGGCCAGCAAGATAATCGGGCTAATGCCCAGCGCTATTTTTGCCGCATCCTTGGCGCCGTGCCTAAAGGCTGCCATCCGGGTATAGGTTTTAGGGAAAAGCAGGCCATGGCCCAAAACCAGTCCGGCGCCACCAGCTACAATAATGGAAAGGATTTCGAGCGTTCCGTGTATCCAAATCACCAAAATCGATTGGGCGCCCAAACCTTTGCTAAAAAAATAATATTCGAAGGCACCCAGCATAATACCGTTCCTCATCATGGCAAAAACGGGGCCTATTGACAAGAATATGCCACTGACAATGGTAACCAGTGTAACCCAAATATTGTTGCTGGCAATCATGAGGAACATGCCAAACTCGTTGTATTCTTTATATACGCCAAAGGGATCGCCCTTGGCAATATTTTCGTTGGTCATGTTTACATAGCTATCGCCCAAAATGAGGCGTAGGAAAGTATCATCGTATTTGGCCGAAAGGATACCGATGGCCATTGACAGCGTAAAAAAGATCAAAGAATACAGCAGCTGCCGGCGATATTTAAAGAACAGCAAAGGCAAATCGAGCTTCCAAAAACGGGTAAAGCGATTTGCATCTTCCTTTTTGTTTTTGTAAATGGCCTGGTGCAACAGAGAAGCAATGCCATTGAGATAGCTCGTAGTTTTAGATTTGGGATAAAAAGTTTTGGCGTAGGCCAAATCGTTGGTGATTTCTATAAACCGCTCGGCCAACTCATCTGGATTATTGGTCTGTAGCTGTTCATAGTTCTTCCACTTTTCGGCATTCTGCTTTACAAACAGCGCTTCTCTCATAGATAGATTTCCCGGTTCTAGAATTTTTCCGTTAAAATAAAACAAAAATTTTATTAGTCAACAAAAATTAAAAAACGATATTATATTTGGAGCTATGGAAACAGTTAGGGTAAATACCAGTCAGCACGTAGACATCGATTATCCGGTTGCGGGTGTGGGCGAGCGCATGGCATCATGGCTTATCGACATCGCTGCCCTTGGCCTCACCTTTCTGATCTTTCTGTTTGTTTTCAGCGCCACCGACCTGCTAAAATCAGCCATTTTTGGAAAGGTGATGCTTGTAATCTATGCCTTTCTCTTTTTGTTCTACGACCTGCTTTGCGAAGTTTTTATGAATGGGCAAACCTTGGGCAAGCACATCCTTAAAACCAAGGTAGTTAGCCTCGACGGCGGCCAGCCGAGCTTGGGCCAGTACTTTATCCGCTGGGTTTTCAGGATCGTAGATTTTCCACTAACCGCCTGGGCTGGGGGCTTTCTCTGCGTGGTGCTTTCAGACAACAAGCAACGCATTGGCGATATTGTGGCCGGAACAACTGTCATCAAAACCGTACCGCGCACCAAGCTGCACCACATTGCCTTTCATCCTGCAGCCGAAAGCTATACGCCTGTTTTCGATAGTGTTCACCTGCTCACCGACCGGGATGTAGAACTGGTGCACGAAGTGCTGAATACCTATTACAAAACCTTTAATCCAAACCTTGTTTACCAAATGGCCGGCAAAATATCGTCGCATTTAGGCACAGCCATACCCGAAGGCATGAACGAGCTCGATTTTCTGAAAACCATTGTCATGGATTACAACCAGGTTACCTCAAGGGCAGTCTGATCATTTAAAGTTAGCCTCGACTGCACTAGCCACTTTTAGTGCCCATTCGCCATACATTTTAGCCGAAGGATGCAAACCGTCGGCCGCAACCAGCCCAGCATCGGTAAGTGCATTTCTAGAGCCTGGGGTAATATCTGTATAGCTTATGCCCAAAGCCAGGGTTTCTGCTTTGTTAATGGCATTAAAAGCATCTATTTCCTGCGCAATGGCCTGTACATCTCGGCCACTGTTCTTGCCAAAAGGCGTTACGCCCCAATCGGGAATAGATACAACAAAAACATGTTTTTTCTGATTTCCTGCAAAGCTTATAGCGGTTTGCAGCAGGGCTTTGAATTCCTTGCGATAGGTATCTGGCGAATAGCCTCGATACTGGTTGTTGACCCCAATAAGCAAGGTAACCAGATCAAAAGAAGTCTTGATTTGGGCCTCGTTAATGGCGGCCTGCAGCTCGTCGGTTGTCCAGCCGGTTTTGGCAATGATTTTTGGAGTCTGCACATTCAGGTTCGCCGTTTTGAGCCGTGCCGCCAATTGATAAGGGAATGATTCGCTGGCGCTAACCGCCTCGCCAATCGTGTACGAATCGCCTAAGGCCAGGTAGGTTAAAGGGGTACCCGAAGGTACCGTTGAAGCAGTATTCATATCAGAAGCCGTGTTTTTATCGCAGCTCAATAATAAACAAAATGACAGGAAAATACCGCTAAATTTCATCAACTTCATTTACGAAATTTTGCACCAACCGGTTTTACCTAGTGCAATTGATGCGTAACTATCTTATAGCCATAGCTGACCAGCACGGCCAAACCCGTTGCCAGATACAACGCCTTGAGCCATTTGGCATTGGTATCCCATTTAAGGCTATAACTCAGCAAGGTGGCCAAAGCGCTGACCAAAAACAACAGCGTAGGCGGATAAAAATGTAAACTGGCCTGCCAATCGCCGCGCACAAGGGCCAACAGCGAACGCTGAAAGCCACAACCCGGGCAGTCGAGGCCGATAAGCCGCTTAAACGGGCAGGGCAACAAAAAACCATCGGCCTTGCTAAAAATAACTAACAAGACAGATGGGTCATATTTTACCGATAACTTCAATTGCACTAGGCTTGTGGCTGGCTTGGTGGCGAAGGTGGCTGGTTAAATGGTCCGTTAGGATTGTTGAACGGATTGTTTCCGAAAGGATTTTGTGCCTCTGCTGCCGAAGGGCCCAAATATTTGGCATCGCCGAAACCCAGGATAGGCCAGAAAATAAAACCCAAAAAGAACAGGCCAACAGTAAAGCCTTCGCTTTTGCCATAGCTTTTGCTCATTAAATTAAGCACCCAGATACAAAACACAAAGTTTACACAAGGTATTATGCACCACAACAACCAAATAGAAGGTTTGCCTACAATTTCAATCATTACATAAATATTGTAAATGGGAATGAGGGCTGCCCAGCCTGGTTTACCGGCTTTTTCAAAGGTTTTCCACATGCCGGCAATCGAAATAATGCCCAAGGCAAGGGAAATTAGCCAAAATGTTAAAAAAATGCCCGCAAATATGCTCGCACCTGCGCCTGAGTAATCTGATGAATAATCCATAGTTTTTTAGTTTTTAGTTTAACTTAAAATTAGGGGTTCTATTCAAACAACAAAATTAATCAAGGTTATTTTTCTTAACACTAACCACTGACTATAAGCAAATTACACCAACCCCTCAATCAAAAAACGGTCTTAATGCAAGGCTACGGCCAGTTTTTTCCTGAAATTGGCATCGGTAAGTATGCTGGCTTCAAAGTCGGCAAAATGTTTATTGACCATGGCATTTTCTTTCGCATCGAGGTTATTGAAGAAAAAGGCACAAGCTATTTTGGCCCCGTTTTTGGCACTGGCGTAAAAGGCATCGGTAAGCACAAAAGCCGTTGAGCCGCCTTTTTGGCCCAAGTGGTTAAACATGGCCTGGTTGCCCGGATAAGCCATGGGCCATTCCATGATGCTTTCGAGCACGCTTTGCACTTTTGGTTCAAAAAACTTGCCATTCAGGATTTTTTGCATCAGCTGGGCATAATCGTAAGTAGTAGCGCCTACTAGCCTGTCCGACCAAACCTTTTGCACCGATAAAGGAAGGCGCGCAAAGCTAAACTGTTTCACATAGTTGGGATCTGCCTTAAGTTTGCGGTGGGCTTCCTCGCATTTTTTGGCATAGGCTGCCAAAGGCATAGTGCTCAATTCCGTGATCCATGCTTCGTTGCTTTTGCCTTCGGGCCGAAGCGTGGCCATAGTAGCGCCGGCCGTAAAATAATACAAAGGCTGGTGCGATTTGAGCTGCAATGCTGCCAAGTTTTTATTGATAAGGGCCAGGCCTAACAAATCCTGCAGGTATTCGGTATTGGCATTAGAACTGAATTTGATCATCCCTTGGGCCACCTGAAGCAAAGTTACGCTATCGGCAGCCGATTTGCCTATCGATTTGAGCCAACTGGGATGTGCCTGCCCATCGGTGTTGGGAATATAGTATTTTGCCAGGTCTTGCACGGCAACTTTTGTTGCTGGCGATATTTTTTTTGTGGCTACCTGTTTGGCAAAGGTAATGGCAATAATGGTTTTGGCAGCGCTGGCCAAGGGCATTACCTGATTGCTGTTCCAGCTAACGGTAGTTTGGCCACCTTCTATCAAATAAATCGATGCCTTTTGGGGATTCTGCTGGATGAAGCTAACCAATTCGTCCAGGTTTTGGGCCCGGGCAGTTAAACCTGCCAACAAAAATAGGCAACCAAGCCACCACTTTTTCATATCAAACCAATTCCATTTTAAACAAGGTGGCAATATGGCCCTTTAATTTTTCCTTTACTTCGGCGATGTCCACTTCCCTGCCCAATTCGCGTTGCAGCGAGGTTACATCCTTATCGTCGATGCCACAAGGCACAATATTTTTAAAGTAATCGAGGTTGGCATTCACATTAAAGGCAAAGCCATGCATGGTTACCCAACGGCTACAACGTACGCCCAGGGCACATATTTTACGGGCTTTTTCCTGATCGGCATCCAGCCAAACCCCGGTATAGCCCGGGTAGCGCCCAGCTTTAATGCCATAATCGGCCAAAGTGAGGATTACTGCTTCTTCGAGTGTTCTCAGGTACAGGTGGATATCGGTAAAAAAATGGTCGAGATCGAGTATCGGGTAACCCACAAGCTGGCCAGGGCCATGGTAGGTAATATCGCCGCCCCGGTTAATCTTGTAATAGGCCGCTTCTTTGGCCCGGAGGCCTTCCTCGTCGAGCAACAGGTTTTCGGGATGCCCACTTTTGCCTAGGGTATAAACATGCTTGTGTTCGCAAAACACCAGATAATCGGGGGTTGGAATAGCCGTAGCTTCGGTTCTGTTTTGGGTTTTAAGGGCAACGGTTTGGCCAAAAAGCTCTTCCTGTTTGTCCCAAGCCTCCTGATAATCGATCAGGCCCCAATCCAAAAACTTAACCTTTACCTTGTTGGCCAGCTCATGTGCCGTGCTTTTGTTTTCCATAAACTTGTTCCTCAGGCCACCACATAGCCCAACATATAGCCATCTTTGGTTTTAAAATAGCTCACGGTCAGCTCTTGGGTACCTTCAGGCAAATCGACCAAAGCTTGTAGCGAACCTTCTTTTTTTAGTTTGAACGGCTTGATATGGATATGCTGCTTAAATTCCAGTCCTTTTTTGCCGTGCCACTTGTAAATGGCCTCTTTGGCACACCAGCTTACATAAAGGCCATCGGTATTATCGCCAATCTGCTTTTGGGCCAGCTCTACATCCGAAAGAAACTTATGCTTGATGCTTTTGATCTTATGCTTGATGAGCTCGATATCAACCCCTACCTTCCTGTCTTTGCCCACAATTACGGCAGCGTAGTCGTAAGAATGGCTCAGCGAAATATGAGTGTCCGAATTAACCAGGTAAGGTTTGCCATGTTCGTCCATGCGGCAGTCGATATAGTCGGCCGTGTTGAGCATGGTGCGCAACAATACCCTCGTACCCAGCCAATGCAGGGCTCTTTTTCCGTTGCTTAGCGAAGCGATTACATCCAGTTCGTGCTGCTTAAGCTGCAGGCTGGCCAGAAGCTCTTCTTCGGTTTCTTCGATTTTCCATACAGCCAGTATGGTTTGGTCATCAATTTTTCTATTAAAAACTATTGGCATCTCTTATTTAGAAAATCAATACAAAAGTATCTTAAATTAATCATAATTTAGTCCAAAACTTCATAAAATGATACTCTCAGACAAACTGATACTTGAGGAAATAGATAAGGGCACCATTATTATAGAGCCATTCCATATCGATTGTTTGGGCACCAACTCCTACGACGTACATTTGGGCAAATATTTGGCCACCTACAAAGACCGCGTACTCGATGCCAAGGCCCACAACCAGATAGACCATTTCGAAATCCCGAAAGAGGGATTTGTACTGCAACCCGGTACGCTTTACCTGGGCGTAACCCTCGAATACACCGAAACCCATGCACATGTTCCTTTTTTAGAGGGCAAAAGCAGCACCGGCCGTTTGGGCATCGACATTCATGCCACCGCCGGCAAGGGCGATGTAGGCTTTTGCAATACCTGGACTTTGGAAATTTCTTGTGCGCAACCCGTTAGGGTTTATGCCGGCATGCCTATTGGCCAATTGATTTACTTTGTGGTAGAAGGCCGCATCGGCAACCTATACAACACCAAAAACAACGCCAAATACAACAACAAAACCACCAAGCCCGTAGAAAGCATGATGTGGAAGAACACTTTTTAGCAATCAACTAACTTTTTAATTCTTTATATTTTAATAAAGCCTTAGGTTTTTGTAACTTAAGGCTTTATTACTTTATTTTCGATGAAAAGGAATCTGCTTATCTTATCCATTGCCTTGCTGGCCTTGTTTGGCCTTTCTGCTTTCACTACAGACGACGATCCGTTTGCCGCACTGCTCAAGAAGCTCGAAGAGTACACTAAAAAATATCCGCAAGAAAAAATATACCTGCATTTGGACAAACCTTATTATGCCATTGGCGACAATATCTGGTTTAAGGCCTATGTAGTAGATACCAAAACATCGGAACCCTCTACCATCAGCAACATTTTATATGTAGAGCTGATCAACGAGCGCGACTCCATCAAAAAGCAGCTCAAATTACCTATGCAGAGCGGCATTACCTGGGGCGACTTTAAGCTGACCGATTCGCTAAGCGAAGGCAATTACCGCATCAGGGCCTACACCCAATGGATGCGCAACGCCGGCCCCGATTTCTTTTTCGACAAAACCATCAAAATCGGGAACTCTTGGGCCAATAAGGTATTTACCAAAACCAAAGACGTACTGAGCACCGAAAACAGTGCCGAGAAAGTAAGCAGCACCATTCAGTTTACCGACAAAGACAATAAGCCTTACGCCGCCTGCGAGGTGGCCTACGAAGTCCAACTAAGCGCAAGAAGCATTGCAAAAGGCAAAGCCACCACCAATGGCAATGGCGAAATTGTAATTGGCTACACCAACACGCAGCCCGGTCTTTACAAATCGGGTAGGATTACAGCCACCATTACCCTGCCCAACAAACAAAAAATAGTTAAAAACATCCCCATCAAAACCACGGCTAAAGGCACAGATGTACAGTTTTTTCCAGAAGGCGGTGGCTTGGTAGAAGGTTTGCCTAGCAAAGTAGCCATCAAGGCGGTCAGCTCAAATGGCCTTGGCGAAAACGTTCAGGGCTCTGTAGTAGATAATGACGGCACAGAGCTGCTCAAGTTTGAAACCACCTACCTGGGTATGGGTTCTTTCATCTTAAGTCCGATTGCCGGCAAAACCTACACCGCCAAAATCAAACTGGCCGATGGAACAGAAAAAAGCACGGTGCTCCCTAAAGCGGCCAGCAGTGGTTATGTCATGGCTGTCAACAATATTGACACCGGCAAAATGGCCATTAAAGTTATGATGACAGAAGACTTGGTCAACAAAGGCGAGCTCAAATTGGTAGCCCAGCACAACGGCAATGTATATTTTACCACCAAGCTGCCAACCGCTAGGCAATTGGTTTCCGTTAGCGCTCCAAAGGCCGAATTTCCATCGGGCATTGTGCAATTGACCCTTTTTACTCCCGATAACCAGCCTGTTTGCGAACGCTTGGCTTTTGTAAACAACCCGAGCGACAAAATTGAAGTAAACGCACAAAACCTGAAACCAAGCTATGACAAACGGGGTAATGTCGACTTTAACTTTAACGTTACCCACGAGGCTAAGCCCGTACAAGGCAGCTTTTCGGTTTCGGTAACCAATGCTTCTGCCGTAACACCCGATTTAGACAACGAAAGCAATATCCTGACCCGCTTGCTCCTTACGGCCGACCTTATCGGTTATGTAGAAAAACCAAACCATTATTTCCTCAGCAACGACACCAAAACCCGCACCGAATTAGACAACCTGTTGCTTACCCAAGGCTGGAGAAAAATAAGTTGGAAAAGCCTGGCGAACAACCAGGAGCCGACGATTACCTACCAGCCCGAAAAAAACATGAAAATTAGCGGCATCATTACCAAAGGCGGCAAGCCTGTACCAAATGGCAAGGTATCGCTATTTTCTTCGTCGGGAGGCTTGTTTGCCATTGATACCCTAAGCGATGCCAAAGGCAGGTTCAATTTTGATCAGATCTCTTTTGGCGACAGCACCAAATTTGTGGTTCAGGCACGTACAGACAAGAACAACAAAAACGTACAGATAGACCTAGACATTGTTCCCGGACAAATCGTGACCCCCAACAAAAACACCGGCGACATTGAGGTAAACGTTAACGAAAGCCTGATGCCTTATTTGGCCGAAAGCGGCCGTTATTTTGACGAGCAGAGCAAAAGAGGGCTTTTAGACCGTACCATTATGCTCGACGAGGTTAAAATCGTAGAGAAGAAAAATCCGGCACCCAACTCGTCAAACCTTAACGGCGCCGGCCATGCCGATCAGGTGTTTACCGAAAAAGACCTAGAAACCGCATTTTCGCTATCGCAATTTCTTTCGGGCCGCATTGCTGGCGTAACCGTGAGCAACGGCAAGGCCTACATGATGCGTTCGGGCGGGCTTAATGGCCGCACGCCAATGGCTATTGTTTTAGACGGCATGAACATGGGCGATGATTTTGACCTCGACAATATTGTGGTGCAAGATGTAGAAAGTGTAGAAGTATTGAAAAGCATTGCCAATACCGCTATTTACGGCATGAACGGAGGCAGCGGCGTATTGGTGATCACCTCAAAACGCGGAGGCGCTAGCAGCAGCTACAACAGGTATGCGCCAGGCATTGTAACCTATGCGCCAAAAGGATTTTATACCGTAAGAACGTTCTATTCGCCTAAATACAATGCCACCCAAGACAGCAAGCCCGATTTGCGAACAACAGTTTATTGGAACCCGCAGGTAGTTTCAGATGCCACCGGAAAGGCCAACATCAACTATTTCAATACCGACCAGTCGGGAACTTTCAGAATTGTGATAGAAGGGATCGACAACCTCGGAAATCTTGCGCGAAAAGTATACACCTATACCGTTAACTAACCTAAATCTAACATGTTATCCAATCTCAAGTTAAAGCTTTCACTGCTTAGCGTTTTGGCCATTGCCTGCCTGAGCTTTAATTATCCCGACGATCCCCTAGAAAAAATACTCAAACAGTTGGCCAAGCTAACAGCCACTTACCCACAAGAAAAAATACACCTGCAAACAGACAAACCTTACTATGCAGCTGGCGAAACCATTTTTATGAAGGCCTATTTGGTTACTGCCGAAAAGAACGAACCCTCTTTTTTAAGCGCTGTGCTGTATGTAGAACTGATCGATGCCAAAAACAACATCAAGAAAAAGATCACCTTGCCTGTTGACAAAGGCACGGCCTTCGGAAACTTGAACCTAGCCGACTCACTGGCCTCGGGCACCTACAGGATACGTGCCTACACCAATTACATGCGAAATTACGATGACCATTTCTTTTTTCAGAAATCGTTCAACATCGGTAACGTAAACGAAACCGGCACCGCCAAAACCAATGAAAAGGCACAGGCATTCGACCTGCAGTTTTTCCCTGAAGGAGGTACGATGCTCAATAACGTAAGGACAAAAGTTGGTGTTAAAGCAGTAGCGGCCAATGGCTTTGGCCTTAACCTATCGGGTTATATTGAAAACTCCAAAAAGGAAAAAGTGGCTCAGTTTGCTACCGAGCACGCTGGAATGGGCATATTTGCCCTGATGCCACAAGCCGGAGAGCAATATACCGCAGTGGTGGTGAACAGCACCGGACAAACCAAAACATTCGAGTTGCCACAAGCCTACAACAGTGGCCATGCACTGGCCATTAACATGGCCGGCGACAACATCAGCATACGCGTGGCCAGTACACCAGATTTGGCTACCGGAAAAGATTTATATATAATTGCCCAAGCAAATGGAGTGGTTTATGCCTCTTTTCCCATCAAGGCAGAAAGCGCGAACGTATCGGTTACCACACGCAAAAGCACGTTTCCTACAGGTATTGTCCAGTTTACGCTTTTCGATTCGGATAGTAAACCCATAGCCGAACGCCTGGTTTTTGTTAACCATCAAGATGCCCTGAAAATAAACATCAACGACATCAAATCTGCCCATACCAAATCTAAAACAGAACTCGATTTCACGGTGAGCGATGCCAACGAAAATCCGACAGACGGTAATTTTTCGGTAGCCATAACCGATATGGGCAAAGTGCCTTTCGACGAGGATCAGGAAACTACGATCCTGTCTAACCTATTGCTGACCTCCGACCTGAAAGGTTACGTAGAAAAACCCAACTACTACTTCAATAACGTAACCGACGAGAAAGCGAGGCAACTAGACAACCTCATGCTTACCCAAGGCTGGCGAAGGTTTATTTGGAAAGATATTCAGGAAGACAAAATGCCTGTGCTTAACTATCGGATAGAAAAAAGCCTCGAAATTGGAGGCACCATTGTTTACGATGCAAACAAAAAGCCAGTGCCTAATGCCAAGGTGACTCTCCTCTCGACCACCAAAAACTTCACCATGATTTTAGATACCGTGGCCGATGCCAATGGCAGGTTTATTTTCGACAGGCTCGACCTTCCAGACAGCGTAACCTTTATTATGCAGGCCAAAAGCAAAAACGAAAGCGATAATGTATTGATTAGGCTTAATGGCTCGCCTAACGTTTCAAGCAGTTTTGATGGCCAATCATTTAACCTGACACAATACCTCGAGGAAACCAGAAAACGCTATGCCGACCTCAAAAAATACAATCTGCTCGATGGCGCCATACAGCTTAACGAGGTAAATATCAAGGCCAAGAAATCGCCTATCCCGGTCAACCCCATCAGAGGTTCCAAAAATTTGGCAGGCCAGGCAGACTATGTCATTACCAAAGAAAAACTAAAGTACCAAACTAGCTTGGAACAGGCTTTTTTGAGTATTCCGGGCATCATGCTTTATGGAGGCAACTATGTACGCTCCAGCTTCCGCACGGTTTCTATTACCTCGGCCCTTCCAAAACCAGTAATGGTCTTGTTGGATGGCGTTCGGATTGGCCAGGATAAGATCAAGGATATCCCGCCAGGCACGGTAGAAGGCATAGAGGTGCTCAGCTCGAACTACAATACCGTTCTTTACGGCCAAGACGGCTATTGGGGCGTAGTTTTGATTACCACCAAACAGCTGGACGAATTAGAAACCGTAACTACTTTCAATAAAATCAGGCTATCTAACAGGGGCTTTGCTACCGTAAAGGAATTTTACATGCCCAACTACGACGACCCAAAAGTCAATAAGGAAATGGAAGACCTGAGAACTACTGTTTTTTGGCAGCCAAACCTCAACAGCGACATCAAGGGCAAAGCCAAGCTCAGCTATTTTAATGCCGGAAGCCCTGGTACTTACAGGGTTATCGTAGAAGGCATGGATGCTTTTGGTAATTTGGGCAGAAAAGTATATACTTATGAAGTAAAATAAGAACCCATGAACACAATTGAAACAAGCATAAAAGACGGTTTGGCCATCATTACCCTGAACAGGGGCAAATCAAACTCCATGAACCGCGAAATGGTAACCGAACTGACCGACATGCTGCACCATATCGAAAACGACAGCCATATCGGCGGCGTCGTGATTACCGGAAAGGAGCATTTTTTCTCGGCCGGATTAGATTTAATCGAGCTTTACAATTACAACGAGGAAGAAGCCAAAAGCTTTTGGCATTTATTCCTGGATTTTGTAGCCAAGATCACGGCTTTTAAAAAACCATTGGTAGCGGCCATAAATGGCCATAGTCCTGCAGGCGGCTGCGTTATAGCCTTGGCTTGCGATGCGCGGGTAATGGCCGAAGGCAAATACATTATTGGATTAAATGAAGTTCCGGTAGGCATCATCGTACCCAACAGTATTTTTAACCTGTACGCCTTTTGGCTGGGCAAAGCCTCGGCATCAAGACATCTTTTAGAAGGAAAGCTGTTTAGTCCGGATGAAGCCCTAAATGTGGGTTTGGTAGACGAATTGGTCAAACCCGAAAGCATTTTAACCGCAGCCGAACGCAAAGCGAGAAAATACATGGCTTTTGAACGCAATACCTGGCAACAGAGCAAAACCAACATCCGCAAGGAATTGATTGCCAGCACCAGTGCCGACCAAAGTGCCGACCTTGAAGTAATGCTGAAACAATGGTGGGCACCGACAACCAGAAGCATTCTCAAAACCATTATAGACGGCCTGCAAAAGAAAGCATAGCCTTTGTAAGGCCCCGTGGGCCAACAATACGGCAACTTAACAATTGAACAATTAAAGCAATCCACTAATTCAGTCATAAAGCCATGTACAACGAACCGATGTTAAAAGATGATGCCCTCAAAGGAAAAACCATTGTAGTAACCGGTGGAGGCACCGGCTTGGGTCGTGCCATGGGCACCTATTTCTTAAAGCTGGGTGCCAATTTGGTTATTACCAGCCGCAAACTAGAAGTGCTCCAAAAAACAGCCAATGAAATGGAAGCTGAAACCAGGGGCAAAGTGTTGGCCGTACAATGCGATGTGCGCGACTATGCCCAGGTAGAAGAAGTGCTGGCACAAACCCTGCAGAAATTTGGCAGCGTAGAAGGCTTGTTGAACAATGCGGCCGGCAATTTCATTTCGCCAACCGAGCGGCTATCGGCCAACGCTTTTTCGAGCATTATCGACATTGTGCTTAAAGGTACCGTAAATTGTACCTTGGCTTTTGGCAAGCATTGGATTGCGCAAAAACAACCCGCTACGGTTCTCAACATCGTAACCACTTACGCCTTTACAGGCTCGGCCTATGTGGTGCCTTCGGCTTGTGCCAAAGGTGGCGTACTGGCCCTTACCCGCTCGCTGGCCGTAGAATGGGGCAAATATGGCATCCGCACCAACGCCATTGCGCCTGGTCCATTTCCTACCAAAGGTGCCTGGGACAGGTTATTGCCTGGCGATTTGGCCAAAAAATTCGATTTCAAAAACCGTGTACCCCTTAAACGCGTGGGCGAAAATCAGGAATTGGCCAATTTGGCTGCCTTTTTAATGAGCGATTTTTCGGGCTACATCAATGGCGAGGTCATTTCAATTGATGGTGGCGAATGGCTGCAAGGTGCAGGACAGATGAACGGGCTCGAAGCCATTCCGACCGAAATGTGGGATATGCTCGAACAAATGACCCGATCGGCAAAGGGGAGTTAGCCTTCTTAAAATCTTCAATCCATGAAAAATGCTCGCCTATATCTTCTCATCCCCTATCTGCTCTTGATTTCGATGGGCTCACTTGCCCAAGATACGAAGCCACCCACGTCAATAACCAACAAGATCGAAAAATACTATGCGCTTTTTCCTTCAGAGAAGATCTACTTATCATTTGACAAGCCCTATTATACGATTGGAGATACGCTGTGGTTCAAATCAATTTTGCTCAATTCAGACCACAGTGTGAATACCAGAAGCGACAAGCTCTATGTAGAACTTTTTAACGACAGCAGCCAGCTGGTTGAAAGAAGAGTGGTGGCACTGGACAATGGGCTTGGATTTGGCCAGTTTCCCTTAAGCCAAAAGCTAACCGATGGAAGCTACAGCATACGGGCCTACACCAATTGGCAACAGAATTTTGGTGTGGATGCTTATTTTCTAAAGAACTTTTACATTGGCAATGCCAGCAACAAAACCTGGCTCATCACTTCAAACCAGAAGATTACGACCGAAAACGGCAAAAGAAGCCTCGACATCAAGGCGAGCCTTACCAATCTGCGCAATGAGCCTTCCGGCTATTTAGATTTGGAAATCTACCTAATGAATGGCAACAAAAAAGTGATGCGCACCGAGTTGCAAACAGATCAGGGAGGTTTTTTTGATGCAAAATTACCCTTACCAACCGACAACCTGAACAGCAATTACAGCTTTTTGATAACCGATAAAAAAGACAAGCTGAGAAGGGCAATTTTGCCTTTAACCCTAAATGACCTTGCCGAAATAGATCTGCAATTTATGCCCGAAGGGGGTTACTTGGTAGCGGGCATTTATAACAAAGTGGCTTTTAAGGCCATTGGTGCAGATGGGTTGAGCCGAAACATAAGCGGCAAGATCATTAATGCCAAAAATGAGCAGTTAACTACGTTTGCCAGCCAACATCAAGGAATGGGCAACTTTTTTTTATTGCCGCAAAAAGGCGAAACCTATACGGCTGTGTTTAATGTAAATGGCAAGGAACAAAAAGTACCGTTGCCATCGGCTCAAGCAGAAGGTACTACTTTGCGGATAGACCACACCTCTAAATCAGATTCTTTATATGTGTTTATCAGGGCAAGCGAAGGGAAAAGAATTGACCAGGAATACGAGCTTGTGGCACAAGCAGCTGACAGCCTCATTTTCGCGACCAGAATTAATCTCAAAAATGGCTTCAGCAATCTAAAACTAGCAAAAAATGGCTTTCCTGATGGCATTGTTCATTTTACGCTCTTCTCTCCCGATCAGCAACCGCTTAACGAACGAAATACATTCATCAACTTCAAACAGCAAATCAAGTTATCGATAACTCAAGGTATTTCCTCCAAACCAAAAGACAGTATTTCGCTATCCATTCATGCTACAGACGAGAACAACAACCCAATCAAAGGTACATTTTCTATAGCCATAACCGACAATGCGCAGGTAAAACTGCCTGTTAATGGCGATAATATTGTCACTTATTTCTTATTGCAAAGCAATTTGAAAGGAAACATCGAAGATGCCGACTGGTATTTTAGAAACCAGGGTGGCGACGCTCGGGTTGCTTTGGATAATCTATTGCTTACCCAAGGATGGATCGGGTACAATTGGAATGAGGTTCTCAAGAAACAAGCAAGCCCCAAATTTATCGCAGAAAATGGCAACAAGATTACAGGAAGGTTAACCAACCTGCTCAACAAACCAGTGGCCGCGATGAGGCTTACGCTGCTTTCTTTGGGTAAGGATATACTCATTACAGATACCATCAGCAACTTGGATGGCGGTTTTACCTTTAGCAACCTGCCACGCTTAGATAGCGCCTCCTATGCCATCAAAATTAAAAATGCAGCAGGAAAAGCCTCTGCGGCCAAGATAAGTGTAAATGAATTTGTTCCCCCGCTTCCAATTGGTCTCGCCGAAAAAACAAATCCTTGGTACGTTAACAGCGACAGTACTGCGCTGAAGCATTTTCTTAACGGAAAAGAAAAGGTGAAACAGAACGAAACAATAATGTTCCCCCTAAGCGGAACCACCTTAAAAGAAGTAGAAATTAAAGGCGTTAATCCAAATATAGCCTACGAAGTAGCCTGGGATGCCAAGATTTATAAATCCATTACAGAAGAGGAGTTGAAAAAAACGCCACGCAAAACACTACTCAATCTTTTGACCGAAAGATTTAGCGGGTTTAAGATAAGCGACCGCTGGTATCCCAACTGCAGCACTGGCGCAGAACGCTTCTTATTTGTGGAATATGTAATCGGCTTGAATATTATTAATTCTATTCGGATAGACAAAATCAGTACAACTAAAGTATCGTCAATGGCAGGCCCACAAGCTTGGTTCGAAGTTAACAAACAGCTTTTCAATTATTTGAGTGCAGAAGATATCAAAAGTATCCAACTTTATAAGGGCTGTGCATTTTATTATCTTGAAATTACTACGCGGAGCGGAAATGGGCCTTGGGAGGCCACAAGCCAAGGCAACTATGTGTACAGGCCTTTGCCCTTAAGTCCGGCAAAAGAGTTTTACAGTCCAAAATATACCACTGAAAGTAAAAACGACCTGCCCGATTTGCGGTCGACCATTTATTGGAATGCCCATGTCATAACCGATGAAAACGGAAAGGCCAGCGTTTCGTTCTATGCGGCCGATAAGCCTAGCACTTACACCGTAAAAGCAGAAGGAACGGATTTAATGGGCAGGTTTGGCTATCAGAAGGCCATCATCCAAGTGGCAGACAAACCAAAATCAAAATAGAGATTTTGCAAAGGATTAGGCAAGTGAAGTAGAAAATACCCCTACCGAGTATAGGGTCTTTTAGAACAAATGAATAGAGTAATCAAAGAAAGCTAAAACACCGCTTATGAAACTTAAATCTTTCATCCTGTTTGCCCTACTGGGTTGCTGTGACGCAACAAAAATGTGGGCACAAGAAACAAGGGCTTCCGTAAGCAACTTGGTGCAAGCGCATTACAGCCTGTTTCCGACAGAAAAAGCCTACCTCACTTTTGACAAACCCTACTATAGCGCCGGCGATACGCTTTGGTTCAAATCTTTGCTGCTCAATGCAGACCACAACATCAATACCCGAAGCGATAGGCTGTACGTTGAGCTTTTTAACGACAGCAGCCAGCTGGTTGAACGGCTGGTGCTTCCCTTAAACAACGGGCTCGGTTTTGGACAGTTTGCACTCGATCCGAAGCTTGCCGATGGGAGCTACAGCATTAGGGCCTACACCAACTGGCAACAGAACCTTGGCGCCGATTTTTATTTCTCGAAAAGCTTTTACATTGGCAACGCAACCGACAAAACCTGGCTTTTAACTTCCAGCCAGCAACTTGTTGGCCAAGACGGCAAACGCAGCCTCGACATTAAAGCCCGGCTAAGCAACGTGAAAAACGAGGCGGCGGGCTACCGCGATTTGGAACTTTATTTGATGAACGGCCAAAAGCGGCTGATGCGCACCGAACTGCAAACCACTCAAGATGGCTTTTTCGATATAAAACTGCCTGCCGTCAACCTAAACCCTGGCTATAGCCTGCTTATCCTCGATAAAAAAGACAAATTGAAAAAAGCAATTTTACCTTTGGTTTTAAAAGACCCCGACAACCTCGACCTTCAATTTATGCCCGAAGGCGGCTATCTGGTTAACGACATCTATAACAAAATTGCGTTTAAGGCCATTGGTACCGATGGCTTGGGCCAGGAAATCAGTGGTAAAATTGTGAACAACAGAAAAGAACAATTGGGCACCTTTGCAAGTACACACCTCGGCATGGGCAATTTCTTCTTGCTGCCCAAAAAAGACGAGACTTATTTTGCCGTTTTTAACCTCAACGGGAAAGAAAAGCAAATGCCGTTGCCTTTGGCAAAGCCAGAAGGCACCACCTTAAGGATAGACCATTTGAATAAGCCAGATTCTTTGTATGTATTTGTAAAAGCTAGCCCAGCCAAAAGAACAGACCAAGCTTACGAACTGCTGGCACAGGTAGGCGACAGCATTATTTTGGCTACCAAGCTCAATCTCCAAAGCGGTTTCAGCAACCTCAAACTGCCAAAGGATATTTTTCCTGATGGCATCGTACATTTTACCCTCTTCTCTCCAGAAAAGCAACCCTTAAACGAACGCAATGCCTTTATCAATTTCAAGCAGCATATAAAGCTGGACTTCGAAACCAGGACAAGCTATAAAACCAAAGACAGCATTGCCATCGATATAACCGCAACCGACGAAAACGGGAAGCCGGTAAAGGGTACTTTTGCATTGGCCGTAACTGACGATGCGCAGGTGCAGCAACCGGCCAAAGCGGGCAACATCAATTCTTACTACCTTTTGCAGAGCAACCTTAAAGGCTTGGTAGAAGATGCCAGCTGGTATTTTAAGACCTTTGACGCACACAGCCAAGCCGCATTAGACCAGTTGATGCTTACCCAGGGCTGGGTAGGCTATGATTGGAATGAGATTTTAAAAAAACAGGAAAGCCCTAAATTCATCGCCGAAAACGGCAACAAGATTACCGGCAGGCTAACGGGCCTTTTCAATAAGCCCGTGCCCGATATCAGACTTACCCTGCTCTCTTTAGGCAAGGACGTACTGCTTACCGATACCGTTAGCAATAAGAATGGCGATTTCACTTTCGACAACCTGCCTTTGCTTGACAGTGCGGCCTACACCATTAAAATCAAAAATGCAAAGGGCAAAGTATCTTCGGCCAACATTGCCGTCAACGAATTTGTACCTGCCTTGCCCTTCGGACTTGCTCCAAAAGTAAATCCTTGGTACATAAACAGCGACAGTACGGCACTCAAATCCCTGCTGAATGCCAAAGAAAAAGTAAAGCAAAATGAACGCCTAATGGCACCCTTAACCGGCACTACCTTAAAAGAAGTAGAAATTAAGGGCGCTAACCCAAATATCACCTACGAAGTTGCCTGGGACGCGCGAATAAATCAGTTCATTACAGAAGAGGAGCTGAAAAAGGTTCCACGCAAAACCCTGCTCGACCTTTTAACAGAAAGGTTCAAGGGCTTTAAAGCAGGCAACTCCTGGTATCCATCTTGTTATTCAAGAATGGGCCATTATAGTTTTGACGAATATGTGATCGGAGCAAACCTTATTTTATCCATCAGGATAGACAAAATAAGCACCTATAAAGTTGTACAAGGCGCCGGCCCTAGAGAGTGGTTTGAAGCCAACAAACAAATCTTCAATTACCTCAATGCCGCCGACATTAAAAACATCCAGCTGTATAAGGGTTGTGTCTTTTATTACCTCGAAATTACCACGCGCAGCGGCAACGGTCCGTGGGTAGCTACGGCACCAGGCGTTTACGTATACAGGCCATTGCCATTAAGTTTGGGCAAAGAATTTTACAGTCCAAAATATACTGCCGACCATACCAGCACCGTGCCTGACCTACGCTCTACCATTTATTGGAACGCCAACGTAATAACCGACGAAAATGGCAAGGCCAGCGTTTCGTTTTATGCGGCCGATAAGCCAACGAGCTATACCATTAAAGCAGAAGGCACCGATTTATTGGGCAGGTTTGGGTTTAAACAAAGTCGGATCAACATTGTGAAGCCAACCGAATCAAAGTAAAAGCTATACCTTAAAAAATACTTCGGTAGCGCCATAACCAAACTTTTCCTTGCGGGCATCCATAAAGGTTCTTACCTGCGGGTGCTTGCTAACGGCTTGATGAAGGTGGTGCCTTAAAGTGCCATTGCCCACGCCGTGTATAAAAACGATGGATGGCAACTGATGCACAATGGCCGCATCGAGCAACTGGCGGAAATGTGCCAACTGGATATCGATGATTTCCGATTGGGAGAGAAACTGATGGTCGTCGCGCAGCTTTTCGATATGCAAGTCTACCTCTTGCGGCGGAACAGGCACAACGGGTCTTGGCGTTTCGCCCCTAAAAAAACTCTCTTTTAGTTTTTGTGGATCGATGAGGGGAGCAGGCTCATCCAGTTGTACCAACCAGCCATATTTATTGATTTCGGCGATTTGTTGCTTGGCCGAATTGAAGTCTTTGCTCCTGAATTTTTTGGTCAGGCTAAGTGGCGCTTTGGGTTTAAGGTTGCCTGTTGTAAAATACAAGACCTGGAAAATATATTGGGGCCAATTGTCTAAATCGCCCAAATTGGCGCTAAAGAGCTGCGTTTGTGCCTGAGGTGGCACTACACCTGCAAACTCTCCCCTATACTGCCCCTTCATATCTGTTTTTAGGGTAAGCAGCAATTGATAGGAACTGCGGTTAACCAAGGTAAAATGAGCCACTGAACTGGCTTTTGAATCTTCGGCTACTGCCAAAAAAGCGCCTTCTTCCTTAAAATCGGCTACTGCTTGCGCAGTTTGCTGAGGCTCATGCGCCTGTGTGGCTCCATGGCCGTGCACATGCGTAAGGTTAGCGCCAACAACCGGAATTTCGAAACCATCGGTATCGGTTACGCCAAAAGTTTGTGCATCAATCACCCGAGTAATATAGCCCTCACGCTTTTCGTCTACAAAACGGACGAAATCTCCTAATTTAAAGCTCATTGTTTTAGTTCAATTGTAAATGGGTTCATTTGGCTTCAGGCCAATTACTTCAGGTTGCATCAAACTACCACCTCAACAAGGCACTGGCCCAGGTAAAGCCCGAGCCAAAGGCGGCTAGGCAAACCAAATCGCCTTCCTTAATTTTACCGGCTTCCCAGGCTTCGCAAAGCGCAATAGGCACCGAGGCGGCCGTGGTATTGCCGTATTTCTGAATATTGTTGAATACCTGATCGTCGCGCAAGCCCAACAGCTGCTGTACATATTGGCTGATACGCAAATTGGCCTGATGAGGCACCAACAGGTCTATATCTTTAGCTTCGAGGTTATTTTTGGCCAAAGCCTCTTTAATCACCTCTGGAAATTTGACTACCGCTTTCTTGAACACAGCTGGTCCATCCATATAAGGCAGGGCCGCGCCACTTTCCAGCTGCTCGGTCGTCATGAACAAACCGCCCAGCTCCTGAGCTGGATAACCCGGCTTTTCAGGCATCCATTTATTGGCATGCGAACCGGGGTAAAACATGGCCAAAATCTCGGCATCGGCGCCATCGCTATGCAAATGTGTACTCAAAATGCCTTGTCCCTCTTTTTGTGTGGGCTGCAATACCACTGCGCCGGCACCATCGCCAAAAATAACCGATACATTGCGGCTACGGGTCTCGAAATCCATGGCAAAAGAATGTTTTTCGCTCCCTACCACTAGAATATTCTTATACATGCCGGTTTTAATGAACTGATCGGCTACCGAAAGTGCATACACAAAGCCCGAGCATTGGTTACGGATATCGAGGGCACCAATTTCCTTCATTTTCATTTCGCGTTGCAGCAACACGCCACACCCCGGGAAATAATAATCAGGGCTCAAGGTCGCAAAAATGATAAAATCGACATCCTGGGCAGTAATTCCGGCTCTGGCAATGGCCACTTTGGCCGCTTCGATACCCATGGTGGTGGTGGTTTCTCCCAGTCTGTCGGCAAAACGGCGTTCCTTGATCCCGGTACGTTCTTGGATCCATTCGTCGCTGGTTTCCATAAAGCGCGATAAATCGGTATTGGTATAAACATTTTTAGGCACGTAATAGCCTATTCCGGCAATTTTTGAGTGTTGCATGCTGAGTGGTTTGACAAACAAATGTAGTTATTTTTTGAGACGTATAGCTTCCTGCCTAATGCTCCGGCATCGGTCATTAATTTCATATCATACAACTTACATCTATATCTAGATACTATTTATTATTTTTGTAGCATGGCAACAGAAACCAAGGAAGAAACATTTACGCTAGACGAAATTCTCACTTCGCTGAAAACCATTCATCGCCTTATTCTCTGGAACGATGATGTGAATACTTTTGAGCATGTAATCTGGTGTATGATGAAATACCTTGACTACACGGAGGCACAGGGCGAAAAAATTGCCTGGGAAGTGCACAACAAAGGAAAATGCGCCATTTTAGAAGGTTCGTTTACCGAAATGGAAGTTTACCGCAAAATTCTGCAACAAGAAGGCTTAACGGTTACTGTCGATTAACGTTATTCCTTTACAACCAACGGCGAAGCACACAAATAAGAAAAGCCTTAATGGTTAACCTAATTTTAACCACCTTAGATGCCTCAGGCTAAACCCCAAAACATACGGCAAAAGAAAAGCCTGAATAACCTTAATGCCTTAATGGTTGGCCTAATTTTCAACCACCTTAGACGCCTCAGGCTAAACCCAAAGCATACGGCAAAAGAAAAGCCTGAATAACCTTAATGCCTTAATGGTTAGCCTAATTTTTAACCACCTTAGACCCTCAGGCTAAACCCAAAGCATGCGACAAAAGAAAAGCCTGAATAAGCTTAATGCTTTAATGGCTAGCCTAACTTCTAACCGCCCTAGGTATCTAAGAAATTCATTACAAAATCTTTAGAAAAAAGATTGAAATGTTCTTATTGGTTAAAAAACGCCCAAACAAAGCGACGAACACATTCGTCTATTTCAAATCAGCCAACAATTTGGCCAGCTCTGCTTGCGTACTTTGGGTTTTATCCTTGGCATACCAACCATGTAGTTGTTCGGCAACCAGCATCATATCGGAGTTTTCTTTCTTCCACTGCATCAATAAATCCTGAAGCACTTGAGGCCTTGGTCCCCATTTGGGCAAAACGAGTTCTTTTTGTTCGTTAAGTACCAAAAGTACCGGAATAGCCCTGCCGTTATTGGTGAGGTGGGCATCAATCAGTTCGAGATGTTGATCGCGCAGGACCAGCTTAAGGTCGAATTGATCGGGCGCATGTTCAACCAATTTGTTAATTACAGGTACAATTTGAGCTGCATCGCCACACCAGCCTTCGCTGATTACCAAAAAGTGGTACTTGCCTTTTACTTTGGCCATGGCCTCCAGAAGATCGTTACCCAGCACCGTGGTTTTGTCGACCCGGTTCATGCGTTGCACGTTCATCTTGGTATAATGCAACATGGCTTCCGAATGATCGGGGCCCGTAGTTTTGCCTTCGGCCAGGAGTTGGTTTACCAATTCGCGATAAGCAGTATAACTTAAACCTTCGTTATCAAAAATATTACCGTAATTTATCATGTTTTAGCTGTAATAAAATAGTTACGCCTCGTTTTTTTAAACTTTCTCATCCGACCTTTGTCTTCCAATTTAGGAAAAACTAAAAAAGAGCAAGATTTAGATGAAAAATAGTATCCGCAAAGTTCTGTTATTGACTTTAGCTATTTGTATTGTAACTGTAAAACTTTCTGCACAAACCAATAATATCGGCAAAATAACCGGAAAAATCATTGATGCACAAACCAATGAAACCATTCCGTTTGCTTCGGCCATGCTGATCGATAAAAAAACGAAAAACACCATCAAGCTGGTGCAAACCGATGTTGATGGTGTTTTTGCCATTACCAATATCCCCAAAGGCACCTTTACTTTCAAGGCCAGTTATGTGGGCTACCAAACCATGGTACGCGATTCGGTTACCATTTCAGATGCGGTTAAGGAAATCAGCCTGGGCAGCATCAGAATGAAAACCGCCAAAAGCAATGTTTTGAACGAGGTAACCGTTACCGCACCCAAAACAACCATGCAATTGGGTATCGACAAAAAGGTATTCTCTGTTGACCAAAGTTTGGTAAGCGAGGGTGGTTCTGCATCCGATCTTTTGCAAAACGTACCTTCGGTGCAAACCGATATCGACGGCAATGTAAGCCTGCGCGGTTCGTCGGGCGTAAAAGTGCTGATTGATGGCAAGCCTTCGTTAATTGCCGGCGGCGACGTGGCCCAGATCCTCAAATCCATCCCCGCCAGTTCAATCGAAAGCGTGGAGTTGATTACCAATCCATCGGCCAAGTACGATGCCGAAGGACAATCGGGTATCATCAACATTGTATTGAAAAGAAACAAGAAGCTGGGTTTTAATGGTTCTTTGGCTTTAACTGCCGGAAACCGCGATAATTACAACGCCAACACCAGCATGAGTTTTCAAAACAAACAAATAAACCTTTACGGCAATTACAGCTACCGCTATGGCAACCGTGTGGGTGGTGGCTACAACAACATCGCTTATTTTAATGGCACCGGGCCAACCGGCTATGCCAACCAGAATACCGATTCGAAAGGTTTGGAAAAAGGACATAACCTGAAGGCCGGACTGGATTATTACCTGGCCGAAAAAAGCGTATTGAGCTTCTCTACAGGGCTCAACATCAGAAACAACAACCAAAACGAGTTTTTGTCTATAGACCAGTTAGGCGCTAACCTTAATCCATTGGCACTCAGCCACCGCTCTAACGATAACAATGGCAAAGGCAACAGCTACGATTTGAACTTGGATTTTTCTCAGAAATTTAAAAAGCCTCGCGAAGAGCTTACGGCCAACATCAGTTTTTCGGAAGGCACGAACGATAATTTCCAGACCTACAACACCAACATTTACAACATTAACGGCAACCCGGTTAGCGGCACGCCCGACATCCAGCGCAACGACAGGGACGGACTGAACCGCAACTACAACGCGCAGGTAGACTATACCTTGCCTGTTGGCAAGTCAGGCAAAGTTGAAGCCGGCTACCGCAGCCAAATCCGTATTGCCGAAAGCTCTACCTATGCCGATGTATTAAGCCCTGTTGATGGCAATTACAATTTTAACTATTCGTTAAGCAACGAGTTCAACAGCAAAGACCAGGTACATGCCATTTATGTAAACTACCAGAACCAAATCAACAATTTTGGCTATCAATTTGGTTTAAGGGGCGAAGATGCGCGTTTAGATACCCGTTTAGGCGCTTACGACATCAACTCTAACTTGGCTTATACTCCAGGCAAAGTAGCTTATACCCGTTTATACCCAAGTGTTTTCCTTACCCAAAAGTTTAAGGGCGACCAACAGGTACAGTTGAGCTATAGCCGCAGGGTAAACAGGCCACGTGGCTGGGACACCAACCCTTTTCTTGATGTTTCAGACCCTTTAAACTACCGCCAAGGCAATGTAAACCTTAAACCTGAAGACGTACATGCTTTTGAGTTGAGCTATAGCAAATTCTGGAAAAAATTCTCTTTGGTTTCGTCGGCCTACATGCGCCAAACCAACGATGTGATCCAAAGGATCAGAACTGAACCTGATGCCAACGGAATTACCATCAGTACCCCACAAAACTTAACCCGCAGCATCGCCAGCGGCGTAGAGCTGATTGGTAAATTCGACCTGCTCAAAGCTTGGAACTTTACCGCCAACGTTAACCTTTACCAAAGCAAGATCGTGGGCGTTCCGGCATTTGGCATCGTAGAAAACTCGGGATTTAGCTACAACGCCAACTTAACCAACAACTTTGTATTGCCATACAGCATCACCCTGCAAATCAAAGGCGACTACCGCTCGCGCGAGGTGATGGCCCAAGGCATCAGAAAAGCGATGTACGGCATGGATGCAGGCGCCAAATACGACTTCAAAAACAAGAAAGCCAGTTTGAGCCTAAACATCAGGGACGTATTTTCGACCAGAAAATGGCAGATGACCCAAAACGGCAATACTTCATTGATTGATTTTAGCCGCTACATGCAAGGCACCATGGGCAACCTCACTTTTTCTTACCGTTTTGGAAAAACCAGTTTTGGCTTTAAGAAAACGAAAAAAAGCGATGATGAGGGTGGCAGACCAAACGAAGAAACCTTTTAATTGATTAGCTTAGCACCTACCTTGAAAATCCTGACATCCTTCTTGTTGCTTGTTGCTTGTTGCATGGCTGCTTTTGGCGCCAAAGCAGCAGAAAAGGGCATTATTCGAGGTAAGGTAATTGAGGAGGTAGGCGCTTTGCCTATTCCCTTTGCTGTAGTAGCCATTTTTGAGGGCGCCGCAGAACAGCCCTTGTCTACCATCCAAAGCGATGAAAACGGTATATTTAAATTCGTGAACCTCAAACCCGCCACTTACAGGCTAAGGGTAAGCTACGTGGGCTTTGCCAGTTTGGTGGTCAACGACATCATCATTACCGAAAAAGATTTCGACAAAAACCTGGGCAACCTGAAGCTCAGCAACGAACAGAGCAACCTGAACGAAGTGGTAATTACCGCCCCCAAACCGCTGGTAGAATTTGGCGCCGATGTGATTACCTATAACGTAGGCTCGTCGATACTGGCCGAGGGGAGCACCGCAACAGACATCCTCAAAAACGTACCAATGGTGCAGGTCGACATCGACGGCAACGCAACCATTGCAGGCAAAAGGAGTACCCGTGTTTTTATTGACGGCAAGCCTTCCGATTACATGACCTCCAACATTACCGACCTGCTCAACGTATTGCCTTCTGATGCCATCGAAAAAATAGAGGTCATGACCAATCCGCCTTCCAAATACTCGGGCGATGGCGAGGGTATCCTCAACATCGTAATGAAAAAGGGCTTCAAAGTCGGTTTTAACGGCAATATAGGTATAACCGCCGGCCTGCAGGGCAATACCAACACCAATGCCAATGCCTCCTACAGGGGCAAAAACTATAACCTGAATGGCAGCGCGGCCTATCGGCAGAACATCGGCAAAGGCAATAGCGAAAGCTACCGCACCAATTTCTTTCCCGATACTACTTTCTATTACAACCAGTTTAACAACAACCGCAACAAAAGCGACGGGGGTAATTTTAGGTTGGGGTTCGATTGGGACATTACGCCCAAGCAAAGCCTCCGCATCTCTACCAACTACAACATCAACAACAGCAATAGCCGTTCGGGCAACGATTTTTATTACCTCAATGAAGACCAGATAGCCACCCGCCTGCGCAACCAGCAGAACCTGGGCGACGGCAACAGCCATAACTTTGTTTTTAATGCCGATTACAACCTGCAAACCGATACCGTTGGAGGCAAGCTGACCATGGGCATTACCGCCAATACCAATGCCAACAACGACCTGCGTTCTTACAACCGCACCTATGCCTTTCCGGCCAACTTAAACCCAAGCCTGCAGCAGAACGACAACGAAATCAGTAACCAGGGACTGAACTTTAACCTCGATTATGACAAGCCGGTTTTTAAAAAGCGCGACCAGTTGGAACTGGGCATGGCCTTTAACTACCGCAAAAACGACAACGACCTGCTGGTGCAGAACTTCAATTACCAAACCGAACAGTACCTCACCAATAAAGCCCTCACCAATAAGTTTTTTTATAATGAACACATCCTGTCGGGTTATGCTTCCTATAATTTGAGGCTCAATGGCTGGGGTTTTAAAGGTGGATTGAGAGCTGAATACACCGATGTAAACTTCGACCTTTCTACAGGCGCCAATTACCATGTAGATCCTTACCTGAGCTTGTTCCCCAACGTATCAATCAACCATTACTTCAAAAAACGCTATAATTTCGGAGCGACCTACAGCGTACGCATCAACAGACCCCGAGAAAACACGTTGAACCCACAGGTTAACAATGCCGATACGCTGAATATTTCTTACGGCAATCCCGATCTTTCGCCGGCCTACACACACCAAATGGATTTCAGTTTTGGTGCCTTCGGACAAAAATGGTCGTTTACGCCACGTATTTCCTACTCAACCGCCAGGGGCGTAATCGAACGATACCGTATGGTCAAACCAAACGGCGTGTCAGAAAGCACTTTCGACAATGTAGGAACCAACCATGCTATTGCCTTGATGCTGATCGGTAACTTTAGGCCTACCAGCAAAATTTCTACCAATGGCAATTTCAGTATAATCCAGAGCCGGTACAGCTCTAAATTAAATTCTTCGTTAAACCGCGACGGATTGAGCTTAAGGGCTTCCTTGGGCTTTTCGATGCAATTGCCGTTCAAAACCGCTTTCGAGTCGTACGTAAACTACGCCAACAACATCAATGCGCAAGGCCGTAACAAAGGATCGATCAACAGCAGCTTCGGCGCCAGGAAAACCTTTTTTAAAAACACCCTGAGTGCACGCATCAGCACAAGCGACCCTTTTGGCCGCCGCAACAACAATTCGTTTAACCAAGGCACCAATTTCACCTCGCAGAGCTATTCTACTAACAACTCGAGCAATGTGAGCTTCAGCTTAAACTATCGCTTTACCAAAGTGAAAGTAAACAAGGTAACCATCCCACCTCCACCTGTACCCGTAAAGCAGTAGAAGAAGTTCACGGGTTCATTAGTCACAGGTTTATTGCTAACTGACAATTGTAAACTCAGTGCCCAACCTCAAATTACATTTTCCATCTTCCGTGTTCCAGCTTACCTCTGCGCCCTAACTAAAGACTATGGACTTCCCGACTATCGACTAACCGACTAAAATCGTATCTTGCAGCCATGGACAAGGATAATCCCTGGAAAATACTGGAAAGTCAAAAAATCTACGATAACAATTGGATTTCGCTTACCGAACATCAGGTAATTAACCCTGCTGGCGGTAAAGGTATTTATGGCGAGGTGCACTTTAAAAATACGGCCATTGGCATCATTCCTTTGGATACCGATTACAACACCTGGCTCGTTGGGCAATACCGATTTCCGATCAAGGCCTACAGCTGGGAGATTCCAGAAGGCGGAGGTTTATTGGGCATCCATCCCGAAGAAGGCGCCCGGCGAGAGCTGGCCGAAGAAACCGGATTAAGTGCCGGCCGTTTGACAGAAATCCAACGGATGCACCTTTCCAATTCTGTAAGCGACGAATTGGCAATCATTTATGTAGCCCAAGACCTCCAAATGGGCATGGCATCGCCCGAAGAAACCGAGGAACTGGTTATCCGCAAACTGCCGTTCGAAGAAGCTTTTCAGCTGGTTTTAGACGGAATCATTACGGACAGCATGAGCGTAGCAGGCATTTTAAAAACCAAGCTATTGATACAGGAGGGTAAAATTTAATTTTTATGAGAAAACTGTTCGGCTATATCCTATCGCCAATATTCTACATCTTTTTCGGACTGATGCTTGGCATTTTCCATCCCATCCAATGGATATGCTATAAACTATTTGGCTACAAAGCCCACAAAAGATCAGTAGACTGCCTGAATTTTTTCCTGACTTATTGCAACTGGTTTCTGCTCAACTCGGTTACTTTCGTGAACCAGCAAAACCTGCCAACCGACAGGCCCATTATTTTTGTGGCCAACCACCAGAGCATGTACGATATTCCGGGATTGATCTGGTTCTTGCGCAAGTACCATCCCAAATTCATCTCAAAAATAGAACTGACTAAGGGCATTCCGTCTATTTCCTACAACCTCAAATACGGTGGCGGCGCCAATATCGACCGTAAAGACGGCAAGCAATCGGTGCTCGAAATCGGGAAGCTGGGCAAGCGGATGAAAGAAAACAATTGGTCGGCCGTAATTTTTGCCGAAGGCACCCGTGCCAAAGACGGCAAGGTGAAGACTTTTCACGTAGGAGGCATTGCAACCCTCCTTAAAAGAGCACCCAATGCCTTGCTGGTACCGGTAGCCATAGAGAATTCGTGGAAAATTGTGCGTTACGGCCTATTTCCATTAAGCGTAGCCGAAGCCATCAGGTGGACCGTGTTGGCACCTATCGAACCGGCAGAAAAACCGGCAGAGGATATTACCTTGGCCGCCGAAGTAGCCATTAAAGCCAAACTCCATCAATGAGCTTCATGAAGATCCTAAAATATTTTCTCCTTTGCTTCTTAAGCATCAGTTTAAGCGCAAACGCCCAAAACAAAAAAACAACAAACACCTTGTTGTGGGAAATTTCGGGCAAAGGCCTAGAAAAGCCTTCTTATTTATTTGGAACCTACCATTTTGCCGGCAAAAGCTTTATCGATACCATGAAAGTATTGAACCAAAAGCTGAACAACGCCGATGCGGTAGTTGGCGAGCTGGTGATGGACAATAACATGGCCATCAAACTGGCTCCCTATATGCTAATGAAGAATAATTTTTTAGACAAGCTCCTGAAACCCGACGAGTATCAAATGGTGGCCGATTACTTGAAAAAAGTATCGGGTTACGACCTTAAAATGTTCAATTCGATGAAACCCGCTGCCATTCAGGTCATGTTGCTGGCCTTTACCTCGCCCGTTACTTTCAGCAAAGATAACCCTGCCATCGACCAATATTTTCAGGATGACGCCAAAAGCAGGAACAAAAAAGTATATGGACTCGAAACCGTAGAAGACCAAGCCGATGTGCTATTGGGAGGAACTTTGGAACGCCAAAAAGAATTGTTGCTCAAAAGCATTAGCAAAGCAGAAAAAACAAAAGCCGAAACCCAAAAAATCTACGATTATTACATTACGCAAGACCTCGGAAAATTTGAAAAGCTATTTAGCCAAAACGAAGATTATACCTCGGAGGAAATGGACAAGCTTCTTAAAAACAGAAACCAAAAGTGGCTAACGCAGCTTCCGGCGCTCATGCAAGGCCAAAGCCTGTTTATTGCCGTTGGTGCCGGGCATCTGATTGGCAAAGATGGCTTAATCCAAGGCTTGAAAGCCCTGGGCTATACGGTTACGCCCCTGGCTACCACTGAGTAACCGGCTGGCGGTTTTCTGAATCGAGGCAATCAGCCTTAAACCCAACTCTGCGCTAGTTAGATATTCCTGCCGTCAATCAATTTAAAAAATTCGTCGCGGTAGGTATCGCCAATCGGGATGATTTTAGAAGCAATCGAAATCCGGCTGCGTTCAATGCTTTCGATCTTGTCGAGCGAAATGATGTATGATTTATGCACACGGATAAATTCGCCCTTGGGCAGGGTTTCTTCCATTTTTTTCATGTTCTGCAAGGTAATCACACGCTCGGTTCTGGTAAAAATAGAAATGTAGTCTTTTAGCCCTTCAATGTACAGGATATCGTCGAGTTGGATTTTTTGGATTTTATGTTCTGTTTTCACAAAGATAAAATCTTGTACAGGCCCATTACCGTTGCTGGCGACGCTTGGCGCGGGTACGGGTTCGGGCATTGGAGCAGGTACTGTTTCAGACCGTTGCAGATTTTTGTGTACTTTTTCTACCGCTTTGTAAAAACGGTCGAAAGCAATAGGCTTAAGCAGGTAATCAGACACATTAAGGTCGTAGCTTTCCAGAGCATATTGCGAATAAGCCGTGGTGAGGATAAAATTAGATTTCTCGCCCGCTATCTTCAAAAACTGAATACCCGTTAAATCAGGCATCTGGATATCCAAAAACACCAAATCAATGCCTCCAGCCTGTACCAGTTGCAAAGCTTCGATGGCATTTTCGGTACGTTTAACGAGTTGCAAAAAGGGCACCTTCGAAACGTAATCTTCAATAATATCGAGCGCTAAAGGCTCATCGTCAACAGCAATACATTTTAAAATCATAAGTCTAGCATCAGTTCGGTTGTGTAATGGGTAGCCGAATTTACAATATTTAATTTATACCTTTCGGGATAGAGCAGCTGCAATCTTCGCTCTACATTGTTCAGGCCTACGCCACCCATGGCATCTTTATTGGTTTTGCTCTTTTTGTTGGTTACGCTAAAGTGCAGTATTTTTTGGTTGGCGATGATATTGATCTTGATTGGATCTTCGGGATCGTTGGCCACGCCGTGTTTAAAGGCATTTTCGACAAAGGAAATCAAAATCAGTGGCACTATTTTTTGTCCATCAATCTCTCCGTTAATGCTGATTTCTACAGCCGCGCCATCTTTAAAGCGCAGTTTCTGCAATTCAACAAAGCTCTGTACGTATTCGACCTCCTTGTTAAGACTCACCCAGCTGTCGTTGCTTTCGTAAATCATATAACGCATGATTTCCGAGAGCTTTAAAATGGCATCGGCGGTTTTGTCTGATTTCTGGTAGGCCAGCGAATAGATATTATTTAATGAATTGAACAAGAAGTGCGGGTTAAGCTGCGATTTGAGAAACTGCAATTCCATGTTTTTCTTTTCGCTCTCCAAGTTCGACTGGATGCGCTGGCTCGAAAACCAGTCGGCAGCAAATTTAAGCAGCGAACTCATTACCAAATAAAAGCCGCTGGTGAATAGGGCCTGAACAATAAAATGGTCGTAAGACTGGTATTCCATCTCTTTGGCACCCCGTTCGGCAAACCTCAGCACCTCTTCCCTATACATAACGGCAAGGCCAAATTTGATGGCTACCGTAACCAGCAAAAGTCCTAAAACCGCAAATACATAAAGCCATGCCCTTTGTTTGCGTTTGGTAAAGCTGGGTATCAAAATCAGGTAGTTGATAAAATAGAGCGAGATGTTGATGATCAGGAAGGCCAGATGGTTGACCAGAAATTCATGAAGTGTAAGCTTATCCCTATTTCCGTATAATCCAAGCACAGTAAGGCCTATGATACCAGACCAGAATATGGAATTAATAATAATTGCACTTTTATTTTTCATGCCATTTGATGCTTTTATATCTATCCAAAGTAACTATTTCATTTGTTTTGGGCCCTTACTTTCGACGAACTGGCATTTTTTTTCTACCAATAGGCTAAAATAATCAATTACCGGCAAAACTATCCTTTTTAGGCGTTTATCGAGAATATTTTGCGCTTGGTCTAAAACATTTTAGCAGCATTTTTTTAATTATTCTATTTGTTTCAACAAAACAAAACGAACATGAAAAAGTTATCAAACGTATCGCCATTCTTACTTTTATTAGTACCAGTTTTCTTGATGATGGTATTGGCTTTTGCAACCAACAACATGGGCAACAGCCAAGACGAAGAGCTTGCGGCTAAAACTACAGGCACTACAGGTAACCTCATCAAAGCGGCAACTGCAATCGTAAAATAAGATGGAGAACAGCTACGCTATAGAAACAGTTGGCCTTACCTATAACTTCGGTGCACAAACCGTGGTTAAGGATTTGTCGCTACAAGTTCCGAAAGGAAGCATTTATGGTTTCTTGGGCCCAAATGGCGCAGGAAAGACCACAACCATAAAGATCCTGCTCAACCTGCTCAAATCTCCTGCCGATCAGGTATTTATTTTTGGCAAGGAAATCAACAGCAACCGCATAGCCAGCCTTAAGCGCATGGGTGCCCTGGTAGAACAGCCTGCCATTTACGGCCACTTAACCGGCAAAGAAAACCTGGTTAACCGTTGCCTGTTGCTGGGTATCAGGAAAAGCAAATGCGATGAAATGCTGGAATTGGTTGGACTTAAAGATGCGGCCAACAAAAAAGCGGGCAAATATTCGTTAGGCATGAAACAGCGCTTAGGTATTGCCTTGGCCTTGGTTTCAGACCCTGAGCTTTTGTTGCTCGACGAGCCTACTAACGGTTTAGACCCGAACGGCATTATCGAAATCAGAAACCTGATGATCGAATTAACCGCCAAGCACAACAAAACCATCTTGGTATCGAGCCATTTATTGGCCGAGATAGAAAGAACTGCCACTCACGTGGGCATTATCAATAAGGGTGAGCTCCTTTTTCAGGGTACCATCAGCGAACTTCAAGACCTGAGCAAGGTATCTGTTAAGATCGAAACCAACGACCAGGCCAAAGCTGTTCAACTGTTAGCCAGCACCGGAGTTGAAATTGTACAGCACGACGAACACAGCATTGCCATAGCTTTTAAAAACAGGGAAGACATGGGCCACATCAACACTTTGCTGGTACAGCATGGCTTAACCGTTTACAGCTTGGCCAAAGAGCGTAAAGACCTCGAACATTTATTCTTAGACATCACTTCAAAAAATTAATATCATGCGCTCATTTTTTGTATCCTTATCCTCAGAATTTTATAAGTCGAGAAAGACATTGGCTTTTTGGAGTGCGGTTTTATTGCCTGTGCTCATCTGCGTACTGATCAGCTGGGGTTTTGTTGCCAAGGCCGACAAATTGGTTAACGACCCCGCTCCTTTGCTTTGGTTCAGGTATATATCGGCCATCATTGGCGTAATGGGCGTATTGCTTTTGCCGGTATTGGTTATTTACAATACCTATTCCATTACCAACATGGAATATAAAGGCGATACTTGGAAAAGCCTCTTTTCTTTGCCCTTACCGAAGCTATCGATTTATGCCAGCAAGTACCTTTATATTGTTTTTCTTACTTTATTGACCATGGCACTGTTCAGCTTGCTCATCATAGCAACCGGACACGGCATCGAGTTCTTGAAACCCCAGTTAAAATTTAGCGCCTACAATCCGAACGAGCTTATCTTTAAGTTTTTCACCAAACTGTTCTTGTCTTCCATCGGCATCATTTCTATCCAGTTTTTAATGAACCTGATGTGGAACGACTTCCTGAAGCCTTTTGGCATCGGCTTTGTACTCACCATTTTAGGGATCATTACTTCTCAACTGAAATGGGATTACGTGAATTTCTTTCCTTATGCCTACCCAAATCTAACCGTGCAGAACATCATGCAATCCAAAGGCGGGATAGATAAGATCGCCATTTTTGACCAGGCTATTTACAACAGTTTGATTTGCGGGGTAGCGGTATTTATTATAGGATATTTCATGGTGGCTCGAAAAACCATCAAATAAGATAGGCTGATGCGTGCATCGGCCACATCAAGACTTTAGTTTAGTTTAGTTTTTAGTTTAGCAAGAAGGCAATGGATGTTGCCTTCTTGCTTTTTTGGAATCTACCCAGCCAAGCAGTCCAAAATCCTGGTTAACAATATTTAACAACTTCTTTTAAAGAAAACGATTAGTTTCGTAGCAACAAACCTAACTATAGATGCACAAACAATTGCTACTTTTAACAGGATTCCTTTTAACGTTGATGTATAGCTGTAATGCGCAGACTGAGTTTAATGGAAGTTTTGAGAAAATCGATCTAAAAACAAATAGGCCTGTTGGATGGACTTTTGGGTTCGGTCAGGCAATGGAGAAGGCCTACCCTCCCAAGTTGGACAGCGTTATTAAAAAGGAAGGAAAATATAGTGTTTTGCTCGAAAAAAAGGAAGCTGGCTCTGAATATGGCGTAATTGGCTATACGATTGCCAAAAAATTCAAGGGCAGTACAATTGACCTGGTCGGCTCCATGAAAACCGAAAACGTGGCCAATGGCTATGCAGGCTTATGGATGAGATTAGATGGCGAAGACGGGTCGATCATCAAAATAGACAACATGGAGAAGCAGGGCATAAGGGGAACCAACGACTGGAAGCAATACCATATCAGGCTGGCGTATGGCGACGAAGTGAAAAGCATTGCAATCGGTGGCCTATTGGCTGGAGATGGCAAGGTCTGGTTTGATGACCTACAGGTATATATTGACGAAAAAAAGATTGAAACCTTATCGCCCAAAACCCTTACCCTTGCAGAAAAAGACAATGAATTTAGCAAAGGTTCAGCCATCCAGCCATTTGTTCCAACCAAACAACAAGTCTCAAATATTGCAGTTGCCGCACAGTTTTGGGGTTTTCTAAAATACCATCATCCTGCTATAGCCAAGGGCGATTACAATTGGGATGCCGAACTGTTCAGGTTTCTGCCCTCGGTGATTGCAGCCAATAACAATGCGGCGCTGAGCACTGCGCTAGAAAAGCAGCTGGACAAATTACCTCAGGTAGAGGCTTGTACATCTTGCAACAACAATAATCAGGCAAGCACTTCCAAACCAAATTATGGCGAGCTGTTAACCGGCAAGATATTGAGCCCATCGCTAACCAAGAAGATCGGTTTTATCCTAAAAAATGCCAATATCAAGGAGAGCTATTACATTGCCATGAACGAAGGCGTTGGCCATCCAAAGTTCCAGAACGAAATGGCTTATGCCTCCATGAAATATCCTGATGCCGGCTACCGCATTTTAAGTTTATACAGGTACTGGAACATGATCAATTATTTTTTCCCTTATAAAAACCAGATTGATGAAGATTGGAATAAAGTACTCTATGATTTTGTTCCCCAGTTTATCGCAGCAGAAAATGAACTGGCCTACAACCTGGTTGCATTAAAATTAATTGCAAAAATAAGTGACACACACGCCAATCTGTGGAACAGCAATGGAGTTTTGGATAAATATAAAGGCATCAATACCGCTCCTTTTAAAGCCAAATTTATAGAAAACAAATTAATTGTGAGTGGCTTTTATGTGGATACTTTGGATGTTAAAAACAAGGTAAAGGTTGGAGATGAAATTTTGACCATCAATGGCAAAAAAGTGGAAGATCTTGTTAAACAGTTTTTGCCAATTACTGCTGCTTCTAATTACGATACCCAATTGAGGGATTTGCCAAATACTTTCTTGCTGCGAACAAATAGTGCGTCTATGACCCTGGGATTCAAAAATGAAAAAGGCACCTTTAATTTCGATGTACCCATGATAAGTGTTCGTTTTTCTTATAAAAACATAGATTATACCAAAGCAACGGGTTATCATTTGTTAAATGATAAAATTGGCTACGTTTATCCTGGGAAATATAAAAATGCCGATTTGCCGGCCATCAAAAAGCTTTTCGAAAACACGAAGGGAATAGTTGTTGATATGCGCTGCTACCCATCAGAATTTATGCCTTTCACCTTTGGCGAATATATCAAGCAAGACAAAACACCTTTTGTAAAGTTTACTACTGGAAGTGTTGCTCATCCGGGCACTTTTGTTATGGGCGAGAACCTGATGAACGGCGGAAATAAAGATGCCTACAAAGGCAAAATCATTGTAATTGTAAATGCAGAAAGCCAAAGCCAAGCCGAATATACGACCATGGCTTTTCAAAGTTCGCCCAATGTTAAGGTAGTTGGCAGCCAAACTGCTGGGGCAGACGGTAATGTTTCTACCATTATTTTGCCTGGCGGAATTTCTTCGTGGATTTCTGGAATAGGCGTTTTCTATCCAGATGGCAAACCTACACAAAGAGTGGGCGTTAAAATAGATTACCCGATTAAGCCAACGGTAAAAGGCATAACCGAAGGTAGGGACGAGCTGCTGGAAAAAGCAGTTTCTCTTTTGGAAAAAGGCTGGTAAACTACAGCTGGTGTTCTTCATCAACTGTTTATAGCAATTGGAATTATTCCTGAAGAATACCAGCAATAATTAAAGCCACAGCTCAACTGATTGATGAATCAAAAATCTATTAATCTGTGGCCAAACCTATATTCTTATGTTGGCGCAGACACCAACTAGAGTATATTTTTATCTGCCTGGCCTCGGCGTAACCACCAAGCTCTCGTGCCCCGCTTCGTCTACCGATTGTACGCCAAAAAAGTAGTTGTCTTTAGAATAAGGTAAAGTGGCCGAAGTTTCCTTTACAAAAAACTTGCGCTCCCAAAACGGACTGGTGGTTTCGCGCATCAGCACATAATAACCTGCAGGAGCCTTGCCCTTGGGCGCCTCCCATTTCAGGGCTGTTTTATTGGTTAGGCCGGAAGTTAGAACCATTACGTTTTCCGGATCTTGGGTAGCCCAAGCCAAATTGGCCATTACCGACAGGTTCATCCGAGTTACTTTTTGCAGATAGTTATAATCTACATATTCGGGCAGATCGCCATATTTAAAACCGTTTTCGGTTCTTACGTCCTGGTGCTGGCGGTTAAAATCTTCGTTCATTTCTGTAATGCGCACAGCCGTAAAACCCTGTTGCGAGAAAGGCGTATGATCGCCACCACGTAAGAACCGATCTCTGCGGTAAATCAGTTTCACGTTTAGCTGGTCTACATACCTTTCGGCTACTTCTTTAATGTACCTGGCGGCCTGGCGGGCCTTCCCATCGTTTTCTGTGCCTGCCGATTGGCGCGCAGCAGCTTGCTCCTTGGTTTCTATCGGAGAAACACCTTCGCTAAATACCCTTACGCTTGTGTTGTCTTTAATATCGGTTTCCATGCCATAAGAATTGCCTACGATATCGTTGTTCATCAACAGGTGTACATTCCAGCCCTCTTCCTTTGCCCTTTTGGCCAGATTGGTGGCGCCATACAAGCCTTGTTCTTCGCCCACCATGGCTACAAAAACCAAAGTGGCACTAAATTTTTGCTTACTCATTACCCGGCACATTTCCATTACCGCGGCCGTACCCGAAGCATCGTCGTTGGCGCCAGGGGCAAAATCCTTGATGTTCATCACATCAGTTACCCGCGAATCGTAATGCCCTGAAACCATAAGCATACGTTTATCGTTCGGGTCTGTTCCCGGCAAAATAGCCACTACATTTTTAAGTACAGTAGGCTCTTTAATCCTTCGGCCATCGGCGGCTTGCACAAAACTATCATACGAGACTTGTAATTTTCCGCCACTGGCAACGCCATATTTTTCGAACTCGCTTTTGATCCAAGCCCTTGCCGCCCCGATACCTGTGGTTTTGCTGATGGTATCGCTTAGGGTATGCCTGGTTTGAAAAGACACCAGTTTTTTGACCAGCTGCTCTAGGTTAGCCGCAGAAACCTCGGTTAGCATAGCGCTGATGTTAGGGTCGCGATTTTCTGTTTTTTGTGCCTGCAACTTGCCTGAGAAAAGCAAAGCGATAAAGAGCAAGGAGCTACAATATTTTTTAATCATGATAAGCGTAATTAATATCTTAACTGGAAGTTACAATTATTTCCGATTTTGTTATCCTCTATCAATAATAATGATACTTAGTTTGAAGCAATCTATCAGTTGATATGTTAACGACTAAACCTGCAAAGCTCTAAAAACTATGCAAGCGTCACCTCATGTAAAAATCTGAATAGGTAGCCCCATGTATTTCGCTTTAACTGTAAATTCACCTTTGTTAACTTAAACTAACATTATGATGAAAAATTTTACGATGAGCGCATTGGCCCTAGGCCTTTGCTTTTCTGCTTTTGCGCAAGAGCCTGTAAACTCGGCTGCCGTGCAAAAAATCAGAGCCGAAGGCTTAGATAAATCTAAGGCTATGGATATTGCCTACCATATTACCGATGTAGCTGGACCTCGTTTGTCAAATTCTCCGGGACTGAAAAGAGCACAAGATTGGGCGGTTAAATATTTCAATGAAATTGGCCTTAAAAACGTGCACCTGGAAGCTTGGGGCGAATTTGGCAAGGGCTGGCAGGTAGACAAATACTATGCCGCTACAACCTTGCCTTTTTACCGTCCGATTATTGCTTCGCCAAAAGCATGGACCCCGGGAACCAATGGCCCGATCAAATCTGAAGTAATCTTGATCAAGGCAGATACTGTTACCGATCTAGCCAAATACAAAGGCAAACTGAAAGGCAAAATCGTGATGGTTGAATCTGCCTTGGTACAACCGCTGAAAAACTCTTACACGCCTGACGTGGTTCGTTTTACCGATGAAGTGTTAAATAAAATGGCTGCAGCTACTCCACAAGACGGCGGCGCCCGTCAAGGTGGCCGCCCTGGCCAAGCTGGAGGCAACAACCAAAGGGCCATGATGATGAAAATGGCAGCTACCAGAGCCGCGATTGACAGCATGCTTTTGGCCGAAAAAATCGGGCTAAAATTAACTTATGCCCGTGGCAGCTATGGCACCTTCTTTACCAGCAACGGCGCTTCTTACAAACTGGATGCGAAACCGGTATCGCCTGAACTAGAAGTAAGCAGCGAAGACTACCTGCACATTTTGCGTTTGTTGCGTGGCGGCGAAAAGGTTGAGATAGAAGCAGAAGTAAAAACTTCGTTCTACGACAAAGATCCTAAAGGCTACAACGTAATTGGCGAAATTCCGGGTACAGACCCTAAATTGAAAGACGAAGTGGTGATGATTGGCGGCCATTATGATTCATGGCACTCGGGCACTGGCGCTACAGACAACGCCGCCGGTTCTACCGTGATGATCGAAGCCATGCGTATCTTGAAAGCCATCGATTTTAAACCTAAACGTACCATCCGTATTGCTTTGTGGAGCTCTGAAGAGCAGGGCTTATTTGGTTCAAGAGGCTATGTAAAAGAGCATTTTGCCGATCCTACCGACATGGCTCCAAAACCTGAACATGCCAAACTAAGTGCCTACTACAACTTAGACAACGGTACCGGAACCATCCGTGGCGTTTATTTGCAAGGCAATGCAGCCGTGAAAGACATTTTCCAAAGCTGGCTAACACCTTTCGAAGATTTAGGCGCCAAAACCATTACCATTAACAATACTGGCGGTACCGACCACCAGGCCTTTGATGGCGTAGGTTTACCGGGCTTCCAGTTTATTCAAGACCCGATGGACTACAACACCCGTACCCACCACTCTAATCAAGATGTTTTTGACCGTTTGGTAGAAGATGATTTGAAAAAATCGGCTACCATTGTGGCTTCATTCGTTTACCATACTTCTGAGCGTGCCGAGAAATTGCCACGCAAGGAAATGCCTAAACCACAGCCTCCGCGTCAATAATTATAACAAAAAAGCTCCGAAGTTAATTCGGAGCTTTTTTGTTATACGGAGAATATCCTTTCTTTAAATGCCCACACAATCATTTGGTGCGAGTTTTTCAGGCCTAGCTTCTTGACCATGTTGCGCCGGTGGGTTTGCACCGTAAACTCGCTGATAAAAAGCCTGTCGCCAATCTGCCTGCTGTTATAGCCCATGCAGAGCAAATGCAGAATTTCGAGTTCACGCTGGCTGATTCCTTGCTGGGCTCGAGATGAAAAGTTAATGGTCATAACAGATTAGCTATTTTCTTTGGGTTTTGGACCAGCTCTTCTCACATTAACCAACTTTGTCATGATTTCGAACCAAAACGGACCCCCCATCGAAATCCCAACGGCTCCAATAAACAAGCCTAAAATCATGACCGAACCCTCTAAAAAAGTAACAAATCTCCATTTGTTACTTTTTTCATCTACTATCTTCAAAGGGTTTCCTTCCCAGCCGAAGATCAACTTATCACTTGATATATTCTTAATCAACGAACTCGCAAATCGATATTGTTCTGTGTTGTATTTTTTAAACGCGATATATTTTTCGGAATCCATTGCTTTTTTTAGAGAATCGACATTCATCTTTTTTGTGGCTGTATCTTTTAAGATCGTATTGTATTTTTGATCGATCCCTTTAAAAGCAGAGTCTACTTTACTTGCATAATAATTTTTAACTACTGCTGGTTGGTCTATCATTTTTTCGGCAGTTGAGACTAAAGTTTCCTTCAATATCGGATCATTATGTATGGTTTGGGCAATCTTCACCATGTTCAAATTAAATATCAGGGCTATACAAATGGCTATTATTCTTGTAATCCATCTATATTTATTCTTATACCAGCCACTTACTCTTTCCATGTATTCATTAAACCATTTTTCAACAGCAGCTTGTAGTTGTTGGATATCTTTTGAAGTTCCTGATAAACTGCTTAACAACTTACACAAATCGTTATTCGAACTCTGCAGGATGAGGAGACCATTCTTAAAATCTGCCAACGCATCTGTAGTTCTTTTGCCCCCCTTTTCTGCAACAATATCAATAATTGCCAGTGCGAAATTTGTAGCTGGAATATAGGAAGGTAATTTTTGGGAATTTTCTTTTAGTCTCTTGAGTTGCGGATGATCGAATAAACTAGCCGCTAAGCTCCTATTTGTACCACCATCCATTAATTGCTCAAGTGCATACTGGAGCATTTTTGAGCGATATTTTAAATTAACCGCAATTAATTCTTGAATAACGTAGGCTACAACGCTAAAAATAAAAAAGATTAAGATAATAGCGATGCCCGTTTCCAAATAGCTGTTCATGATTGTTTGGTGTTTAATGATTAATATTCTTGTTTACCAACCCGTTCACTCGAAGGTTTAACGATTGGTATTTGGCATGTCTATCAATAAATAAGGGATATAAGTGTGCCTCCACTGATCTTCAAAAAAATCAACGGCTAAGGTTTTGGCTACAGTGATGAAACCGCTGCTTCCATCCCACTGATCGGGGTGGATGGTTTGGCAGCCGACACTCGAAACCTTGGTATAGCCCCCTCTGTGAATGTTAATACCAAATTGTCCTTCGTCTGGATAATCGTTTCCATTGTATCCATCTCTAGTAACCTTAACGGGCCTGCCTCTTTGGCAAAGGGCCAAATAAGGTTCTCCGCCACTCTGTGGCACATGGTTATCGAATTTATATACGATCCACAAGCCAGTGTTTAATGTAGCGAAACCTTTATTGCCACCAAAACCTGAGCCCTCTCTCCTAAAAGAAGCGTTTGCATAGTTAGCAGGGTTCGTATTTGCGTTGAATGATCGAAATACGGGTTCGGAATAAATAAATAGGGCATCATCATAAATTCCTCGATCATCTTTACCTGCTTCGCCCATGGTATTCAAGTAATAGCCTCTTATTCCGATAATCCATAAAGGGTGTGTTTGAGTATCAATAGAAGAGCCGCTTTCGCGAATAAAACTCAATAGCTCTTCTTTAGACATTTGAGGCTTTGTATGAGGTACTATTCCAGTTGTTGCCATTTTTAATATAAATTAGTTTTAAAAGTTTATGCCATTCTGCCTATTTCTGCCATTCGCTCCCTACTTGGCGGATCTCTATAATCTCCTCTGCTCATTCTGTCGCTATGATCTCTCATTGCTCTATCCATGCTATCGCGCAGCTGCTTCTCGAACGCCTTCTTATCAGCGTTTGCTTTCTCTTGGGCTTTTGCCGCCGCTTCTTGTTGTTTGGCTATTTCGGCAGCAACGGTGGCCACCGCAGCAGTTGCACCGGCAGCAAGCGCCATAGGTTCGGCCCCGGTTACAGCGGCGAGGCCCGCCACCACGGTAAACGCTTTTTCTCCGGCTTCGAATTTTTCGCCCCAGGCATGCCAGGTTTCCGAAGAGATCAGTGGTTCAGGGCTCGCACTTACCAAAGCCAGTACGGTATTGTCACTGGCTCTAATGGCAAATTGTCCACTATATTCGTCTGTTGTTTTCATCTCTTTATTCTTTATCGTAAGCGATACGCATGCGCACCAATAAATTATCTACATAGTCGTTGTTGGTGTCAATATTGCCGAATATGCTCTTAGGTTCTATTCTGATTGTCCACTCGCCAATAGGACTCACATTATTTACCTCGCGTTGGTTAGGCACTACACCCAGTTCGGCTGCGTGGGCGATATAGGTAGCTGCCGGCACAAATACATTGGCCTCATAGGCATAGGGCTGCACCCCTGTGGCAACTATTATTTTTTTAACTGGGGGCTTAACAAAGACACGCCAAAACTGCAACGGTTGCTTGGTATCATTTGGCACCACGCTTACATCTATGCCTTTTAGACGTGGATTGTTTAATTTGAGGTTAAGGCGTTTAAAGAAATCATCTGACAAGTTAAAAGTAAAGGTACCACCGCTTCTGGCTACCCTAAAGGCATCTAAAGTCATGATACGCGGACTATCGTAAACCGGTGGCGCACCAGCGGGAGCACCCGTAGAACCATCGTTTAAAGCGAAGAAAACCGTAGCTTCCCTCACAAAAAACATTTTCTTTTCCAGTTCGTAGGTTGCTTTTCTTGCCCAAAGTATCAGCTGATCTAAATAACCAATGTCTGTAATATCCGGCACCGGAACATCAACCTGATAAATAGCTTTAAGGCCCAAGGCTGCCGCTCTTGCCCTGCAGTAGGCCTCGATCAGATCTACTTCGAAGAGTTTTTTTAAAAATTCGAACCGAGCAATGTAATTGTTGCCACTACCTTGTTCGTTCATCCTCGCAAGTCTGCTATTGGCATCCTCGAATTTGTATTTCAGCTGTGATTCCTGTTCCTTAAGCACATCTTTCCAATAGGTTGAGGTTTGGTCGCCGGTAACACTGCCTGAGGTCGGTGTGGCCAGATATCTTGTATTAATGGTATTGCCCAGCAACTTAGGCTCGTTTTCAGCAAAAAGCTGAATCTGGTTTTGCAGTGTTTCTAAGAGCTTTCGTTGCAACAGCTGGTCACTTGCATCGGCAAATGCTTTTATTTCAAGTTCTTGGGCTTTTAATCTTATTTCTACGCAATTGTTCAAGTGTTCGTTCAAGGTTTGGATGAGGTATTCAAGCTCCAAGGGCGGATAGGTTAACCAGGCATTCCGATAGTCTCTCAGCAGCCTGTCGGCGCCAACATCGATGGGCTGAGAAATTGAAATGGGCACTTGTCCTTCTGGAATGAATAGATTTTCGGCAATTGGGCTAGCTTCGGCCAATTGGTTAAAGGTGTGTTGAATATTGTTCATCGCTGTTTGATTAAATTCGACTTAACAGGCCATGCTCCATGATTAAGACGTTATGGTTTACCCAAAGCTAGCTTGAACAGCAAACCCATAGCTAGACGCAAACACCCTAATCAACAGGGTATTTTTACGGTAAAAAGAAAGAACATTTTACGGTTGCTAATCCGCTGATAATTAATGAATTTTAGAAAAAACTCAAACCAGCTATTTAACCCTTAAAACTATGTTAGTACAAGTATTCGAAAACCCGATTCATGGCGGAATCAAAAAAGATGACATCAAACAAATGGTGAGGCACTATAGAGGCGCCAATGTCTTAAAGAAAAAAATGAAATACGCTCATTTTAGATTAGAAGATGTGCTCGAATTATTTGTAAAGAATGAAGTCTTGCCCAAAAAAATCATTGACCTCATCAATAATGATGCTGAAGTCAAATCTCACATTAAGAAATATGGGCTAAAAATTTATCTGGGCAAACATAAAATACAAAGAACATGCCCAACTGATGGACAAGCAAAACCAGAAGATTATTTAAACAAAGTTACGACCATACTCTGCAACACCGACCTCAAAGAAAGCACCGTTTTATCTGGACCGTTTAAGGGTTTCAAAGATATGCTAAAAGATAACAAATTTTTATTGGTAGGTGCCGAAAGAGCTACAACAACAGACCCCGGAGATGGACTAGACCAAGCTGAAATTGCACCTCCTTTTAATGCCGCAGATGAAGAGATTTATGATATAGACAACAATCCTAAACCATAAGATGTGGCTAGCTAAAATACCCTTTTCTATAATCGCAGAATGGATGTGTTTCATCGCATCCATTTTGTTGATTAGACAGGCATCTCCCAAATTTTGGAAGTGGTTTATCCCTTATCTCGCAATAACCGTAGCCATTGAGAGTTTTAGTTTCTTTGTAAACAGGGTTTTGCACTTCGGACTGTATACCCAATGGTTGTACAACCTGTTTTTTTTGATCTATATGGTATTCCATATTTATATTTTCTATCAAATAATAGCTCTGCCTTTTATTAAAAATGTAGGCAGGGTATGTTTACTACTTTTAATCGGCTGTTATATTTGGGATTGGAACAGCAAGGGCTTTAATGTTTCTTTTTCTACAGCAAACACCTTATTTAACGGAGTGATGATCGTATTGTCGATCTTGTATTTTTATAGTTTATTTCAAGAAGAAGAACCACGAGATATTCTAAAAGAACCTGCTTTTTGGTTTGTTACCGGCTGTCTTGTTTTTTATGCCACTAGCACATGCGTAAGTGCGTTTTTCGATGAAATAGTTGCCTATAGCAAGAAAAATAATTTTCCTTTAAGGTACGTTATCATGAATTTTTTGAATATTATTATGTACGGATGTTGGATCAAATCATTTCTATGCCTCTACAGGGATCGGGCTTTTTCAAGGCAATTATATTAATATCCCTTGTTTTCTTTCTTGTTGCGGTTGGACTGATTTTCTTGGTTATCATCCATAACCAGCGAAAAAAGCTCCATGCAAAGGAAAAGCTTTCGATGAACCAAAAATTCGAATCCGAGCTCCTCAAAACCCAAATCGAGGTACAGGAACAAACCATGCAAACCATTGCCGCCGACCTGCACGACAATATCGGCCAATTGCTAAGCCTCACCACGCTTACGCTCAGCTCTATCAACCTGGCAAACCAACAAAAAGCGGAGAAAAAAGTCAACGATTCGCTTGCATTGGTCAACAAATCCATTCAGGAACTGCGCGAGCTGGCCAAGCTATTACATGGCGAGCAAATTGTTGCCTTAGGCCTGGGCCATGCCCTGCAGCAAGAATGCGATTGGCTGCAAAGAACAAGGACCTACCAACTCCACTTCAACAACCAGCTGACGGGCCTTAACCTCAATTCGCCAAATAAAGACCTCATCGTACTGCGTCTTTTGCAGGAAATCTTCAACAACATCATCAAACACGCCCAAGCCAAACATATTGACGTTGAAGCCAATCTAAACAACGGAATGCTGCAGCTTAGTGTAAAAGAAGACGGCATTGGCTTCGACTACGAAAGCATGAAAAAAGCCAGTCCAGGTATGGGATTGGCCTCACTACAAAAAAGGATAGCCCTGATCAACGGTAACATAAACATCTATTCGGAACCCAAAATGGGCACTTCCATTACCATCGAAATCCCTTATCCCTAATTTATGCAAACACGTATTGCCATTGTTGACGACCACACGCTCTTCCGCTCAGGACTAGCCAGTCTATTGGCCGAGTTCGACGAAATCGAAGTTGTTTTTGAAGCCAACAATGGCCTCGAGCTACAGGAGAAAATCAAAAGCCATTCCGAGGTTCAACTGGTATTGATGGATATTAACATGCCCCACATGGATGGCTATGCAAGCACCAAATGGCTCAAACAAAACTTTCCCGGCATCCACGTGCTGGCACTGAGCATGTTCGACGAGGAAAAAGAAATCATTGGCATGCTTAAAGCAGGTGCTGGGGGCTATATGGTGAAGGAATCGAAGCCCAGCGACTTGCTGCTGGCCATTAAAACCATGATCGAAAAAGGCTTCTTTATCAACGACCTGGTTTCTGGCCGGCTGTTGGTTTCGCTAAAGCAAGATGTACCCAAACCTGCTTTTACCGATCGCGAGCTCAGCTTTCTGCAATTTTGCAGCACAGAACTTACCTATAAGGAAATTGCAAGCTTAATGAATGTAAGTCCGCGCACCGTCGACAATTACCGCGAAGCTCTTTTCGCCAAGCTCAACATCAAATCGAGGACGGGCCTGGTGGTTTATGGCATCAAGCATGGGCTGATCACGATTTAATTTACAGGAAATCGTGATCTCCAACGCAAGCTGGTTTGTCTGCAACAGGCAGGAATCCCGCTCGAAATAGAACCTGAATCGGTGTCAAGGTTGAGGGCCTTTTTTAAACTTCGCAAGCCTCCTTGCCTCCTCCGCTCTTCTGCCTTCTGGCGCCTTTACTACCCCAAATCAAACTCCTGGTGCCTGTCTGGAATTTCTACGCTTTGGTAACCTTTGGCCAATATCTTCTCCCTAAAGATCTGTTGTACATCATAATCGCCGTGCACCAGGAATATTTTTTTCACTTTTTGCGGGTCTTGCTTGGCTATAAAGCGCAACAGGTCTTCGTAATCGCCGTGCGCGCTCATCGACTGGATGCTGCTTACATCAGCTACTACCTTAAACCGCTCGCCAAAAATACTGACCTCTTTAGCCCCACTCTTTAGGCGTCCGCCCAACGAATTAGGCTCGCAATATCCCACCATCAAAATGGTATTTTTCTGGTTGCCGATATTGTTTTTGATATGGTGCTTTACCCTCCCCGCCTCGGCCATACCTGAAGCCGAAATAATGATGCAAGGATCCGGATTGCTATTAAGTGCCTTCGATTCTTCTACATCTTCTACATAATGTAGGTTTTTAAAATCGAAGGGTTCGTCGTCTACTTTCAGCACATTGAGCACCTCCTGATTATAGCCTTCGGCGTGTTCTTCTACAATTTGAGTGGCCTTAGCCGACAACGGGCTATCTACATAAACCTTTACATCCGGCAATTTGCCTTCCAGATCGAGGTTGTTTAAAATATAAAGCAACTCTTGCGTACGGCCCACGCTAAATGCCGGAATGATTACCTTGCCTCTTTTCTGCACACAGGTTTCGAGTATCACCTTAAGCAGGGCCTCTTTGGTGGGCTGTGCGTCTTTATGCAAACGGTCGCCATAGGTAGATTCCAGCAAGATGTAATCGGCCTGTGGAAATTCCTGTGGTGCCCTCAGCAACAAGTCGCCATACTGGCCCACATCGCCACTAAAGCTGAGCTTGGTTGTTTTTCCGTTTTCCCGGATAGTGAGGTGCACCGAAGCACTGCCGATGATATGACCTGCGTCAATAAACTGCACGCTTACGTCGTCGGTAAGGCGGGTTTCGGTGTGGTAATCAACCGCCACAAAATAATCCATGGCTTTAAGCACGTCTTCCTCTTCATAAAGCGGCTGTTCTAAAGGCAAGCCCCTTTGTTGCAGTTTTTTGTTCTTATACTTCAAATCGCCGGCTTGTATCTTGGCCGAATCGAGCAACAAGATCTTGCTCAGCTCTTTGGTGGCTTGCGTACCAAAAATCACGCCCTTAAAACCTTGGGCAATCAAGCGCGGGATAAGTCCGCTATGATCGATATGCGCATGAGAAAGGACCAGGAAATCGACCGAAGCAGCGTCAAAGCCAAAATTTTCGTTCAGTTCTTCCGTCTCCTGCCCCATGCCCTGAAACATGCCACAATCTAACAATATCTTTATCCCATTGTTAAGGGTAACCAGGTGTTTGCTGCCGGTTACGTTACGGGCCGCGCCATGAAAAGCTATTTTCATAAAAATTGTAAATTATTTTTCCAATATTAGAAAATAATAGACGAAAAGTTTTGTAAACTAATATATTAGTTTTAAGTTTAGTTAAAATTAGTATAGATGTTGTTTAAAATGACTTAGCTCCTATTGTAAACAAACAACAAAACACAACAATTATCATGGAAATAAAAGATTTAACGAAGGCAGAGGAACAGATCATGCAAATTGTATGGCAATTAGACAAGGCATTTGTAAAAGAGGTGATGGATTATTTGCCAGAGCCGAAACCGGCCTACAACACGGTCTCTACCATTATTCGTATTCTTGAGGTAAAGGGCTTTATTGGCCACGAAGCCTTTGGCAAGGCGCACAAATACTACCCTTTAATCAGCAGGGAGGAATACAAGCGCCACGCCACCGAAAAACTACTGGGCAACTATTTCGAGAACTCGGTAGAAAGTATGTTCTCTTTCTTCGTCAAAGAAGAAAAACTCGACCTGAGCGATGTTGACGAGATCCTAAAAATGATCAACAAATTTAAAAATAGGCCAAAATGAGTTGGGCGCATTATCTCTTGCAGGTAAACATTTACCTGGTTATTTTTTACTGCTTCTACAGGCTGCTGCTCGATAAGGAAACTTATTTTGTATTGAACCGCATCTACCTGATCGGTTCTGGCCTGCTTTCGCTGGGCATTCCGTTTATGCGCTTCGAATGGTTCAGCCAACAAGAAGTAAGCCGTCATATTTACGTGGGCGTAGACCAGCTGAACAGCTTGGTAGCCCAGGTAACCATACTGGATGACCAGGCTGCAAAATTTAACTGGGGTACTTTTATCGTATCTGTTTATTTGTTGGGGATTTTGTTCTTTCTAGGCCGATTTGTATTTCAGCTATTGGCCGTCCGCAAGCTCTTTAGCAGCATCAGCAAGGGCACCGCTTTTTCTTTCTTCAGAAAAAAAGTGGTTTCGACCGACCTGCCCGAAATAGCCACGGTAAGCCTGCACGAAGACATCCACATTAAGCAGCTCCACACCGTTGATGTGCTTTTCTTTGAACTGTTAGGCATTTTTACTTGGTTCAACCCCATTATTTATGCTTACAAATACACGGTAAAAAACATACATGAATTTTTGGCCGACGAAGCCGCAGCCAAATTTCAGGGCGACAAGGAAACCTATTCGTTGCTTTTGCTGAGCCAGGCCTTCGGCGTAAGGCCCAATACGCTTACCAATGGCTTTTTAACCAAATCGCTGATCAAAAAACGCATCTTTATGTTGCACAAGGAGCGGTCTAAAAAAACAGCCATTCTTAAATATGGCCTGTTTGTGCCACTTTTTTCGCTCACTTTGGTCTTGTCTTCGGCTACCATCCGTAAAAACAACAAGATTTTAGCCGTGGCCCAGCAAATTCCGCTGAACGATGCCAAGGCTGTGGTTGGCCAGCTGATCCAGGCTCCCTTAAGCGTTGTCAACCTTGCCCCGCCACCCCCGCCAGATTCTACCGTTAAAACAACAGCCGTAATTGTAAACCAGTTTATGGAGCCGGCTACTGCGCCAGTTGAAAATACCGATAATAGCGGCGCCTCGCTAAACTCGTTTTTCAGGTATTTGTCAGAACGGGTAAAATATCCGGCCACCGCCATCCAAAAAAAGATCCAAGGTAATGTGGTGGTTAATTTTAGTGTAATCAATGGTAAGCTGCAGAATGTTTTGGTACAGAACGAAATCGGCGAAGGCTGCGAAGAAGAGGTGATGCAAACTTTGTTAAACTACGACGATTTGCTGCAAAAAGATGGAAAATACAGCCTCAAAGTAACCTTTAAACTCGATGGCGCGACCAGCAAAATGCTTAACGAAGAAGCCAACAATCCAGCAGACTATACGCCAATCAATTTGTTTATCCAAGCTGCCGCTCCTAAAGAAAAAGAACCTGAAGAAGCTAAGCCCGAAGACAAGACGATCTACAATTTCGTGACCTTGGAGAACCCGCCAAGCTATCCGGGTGGCGTGAACAAATTTTATGAGTTCTTGGCCAAAAACATCAAATACCCAACCCAGGCCATCGAAAACGATATCCAAGGCAATGTATTTGTTTCCTTTACTGTAGAAAAAGACGGTTCTTTAAGTGATATTAGATTAGACCGCCGACTGGGCTTTGGTACCGACGAAGAAGCCATCCGCGTACTCAAGCTCAGCAAAAATTGGAACCCTGGCACGCAGAACGGCAAAGCGGTAAGGGTTAAGTATAACATTCCGATCAAATTTGCCTTGGATGCCGGCAAAAGAGAAAAAATTTCGCCGAAAAGCATGGCCATCCGCTTAAAGGGGCTTCCCGAAAAAGATGCGCCATTGGTTGTACTTGATGGCGAAATCAAAGAATATGCTGCATTGAAAGACATCGACGCCAGCACCATCAAAAGCGTAGATGTACTCAATTCGGCAAGTGGCGTGGCCCTGTACGGAAAAGTGGCTGAAAACGGCGCGCTCCTGATTACTTCGAAACAACAAAAAATACCAAAAGTAACTGCTACCCTGATTAACAGAAATTAAAACTAGGATATGAAAAAACTTGTGGCCTCATCGCTATTTGCGATGCTCATGATTTGTTCTTTTCAAAACTGGGCACAAAACGTGACCAATTGGGATGCATTTTACCGCTATCTGTCCACCAAAATAAGCTACCCTGCCGAAGCCAGAACCGAGCTGCTACAGGGCGACAACATCATTACCTTTAACCTGGACAAGGGAATAGTAAAAAAAATAAATGTACAGAACCAGTTGAGTACCAAAACAGACTTGGAAGTGGTGAACCTCATCTTGGCCTACCCGGCATTTAAACCGTCTCAAAACGGAAGCTATGCCATTCGTACTTCGTTTAGGTTGCAAGGCTCCAACAGCACAATCATTAACCAGGATGCCCAAATGCCTACCGGCTTTAAGGCGCTCAGCACCATCAATATCAGTGCCATGGCTCCCACAATCGCCAATGCGCCAAAAAACGGCAAAAACATCGAATTTAGAGGCGAAAATGGCACCCGCATTGTTTTGAGAAACTCGAATGGCCAAAGTGCCGGTCAACCTTTGTATGTAATTGATGGCAAGACAGTCGAAGATTTTGAAATGGCAACGCTTTCTCCAGAAAGCATAGACAGCGTACAGATCCTCAAAAGCTTGTCTGCCGTAGCCTTATATGGCAAAGCTGCCGAGAATGGCGTCATTGTGATTACCACCAAAAAATACGCTTCAGAAAAGACCAAAAAAACAGCAAACTAAACCCAAAAACATATGAAAAAACCGATTTTCTCATCGCTATTTGCGGTGTTGCTGCTCATCTTATGCCTCAACGAAACGAAAGCGCAAGACGAAAAGATATACAACTTTGTCAGCATGCAGCATCCGCCAACCTATCCGGGAGGCATAGCCGCGCTCTACAAATTCTTAGGCCAAAACATCCAATACCCTAAAGAAGCAGCGGCCAAAAACATACAAGGCAATGTATTGGTGTCTTTTATGGTTAACAAGGATGGCTCGGTTTCAGACATCAAGGTGGACAGGAAAATTGGCGGTGGCACAGACGAAGAGGCCGTCAGGGTATTAAAAATGATGAAGAAATGGACCCCGGGCACCGAAAACGGAAAAGCCGTAAAAGTAGCCTATAAAATGCCGGTTAAATTTACTTTGGATAAAGCTACAAATGGCAAACCAGCGCTAGGCAATAACCAAGACAAGGTAGCGGACAACGAGCCAAAAACGAAAAACCTGCCAAGCTATCCCGATGGCATACAAGCACTTTATAAGTTTTTGGGCCAAAACATCAAATATCCTAAAGAAGCGGTTGCCAAGAATATACAGGGCAATGTATTTGTATCATTTATGGTAGAAGCCGATGGCAGCATTAAAGATATTAAGGTGATGAAGGGAATTGGTGGTGGCGCCGACGAGGAAGCCGTTAGGGTAGTAAAGCTGATGAAGAAATGGAACCCCGCCGAGAAAGATGGAGAGCCTGTAAGATCTGCTTATAGCCTGCCGATTAAGTTTACTTTAGCCGCCAAATAAATCAAGACTGAGGCAAGAGCTAAAGCCGTGTCAATTACCGGCTATCATAAACCAAACAAAAAACCCCGGCCTAATGGTTGGGGTTTCTCGTTTCATATTTGTTCTCCTTTGTCTCGGATAACTAAATCTAATCATTTTTTTGCAAAAAAGCAAATCAGTTTCCAGTTCTCTGTAAACTGATAAGCCGTCGGCTTTCGACTGCAAACTGGCCGCCGAACTATCCTTCTTCCTCGCTAATGAACTTAGCGGCGTAAAAATCTCTGTTCATGCGCGCAATGTTCTCTAAAGAAATTCCTTTAGGGCATTCAGCCTCGCAGGCACCGGTATTGGTACAGTTGCCAAAGCCTTCGGCATCCATTTGCGCCACCATGCCTTGTACACGTTTGTAGCGCTCTGGCTGGCCTTGCGGCAATAAAGCCAACTGCGAAATCTTAGCCGACACAAAAAGCATAGCCGATGCATTTTTACAGGTCGCTACACAGGCCCCGCAGCCGATACAGGCCGCCGCTTCGAAAGCGGCATCAGCCTGCGCTTTCGGAATAGGCAGGTTATTGGCATCTTGTGCATTGCCTGTATTGACCGAAATAAAGCCTCCAGCGGCAATAACGCGGTCGAAAGCGGATCTGTCTACGGTTAAATCCTTGATCACCGGAAACGCCTTCGCTCTCCATGGTTCTACCACAATGGTGTCGCCATCTTTAAAAGAACGCATGTGGAGCTGGCAAGTGGTAATGCCCTCTTTTGGTCCGTGCGGCCTGCCGTTGATAAACATCGAACACATACCACAAATACCTTCGCGACAGTCGTGATCAAACACGATAGGCTCTTCGCCTTTATTGATCAGATTCTCGTTCAAAACATCGAACATCTCCAAAAACGACATGTCTGGAGAGATATCGGCCACTTTATAATCGACCAATTGTCCTTTGGTTTTGTTGTTTTTCTGACGCCAAACCTTTAGCGTTAAGTTCATATTTCCTGTACTCATTTTATTAGTATTGAGTATTGGGTACTGCGTATTGAGTTTCCTCTTAACGCTCATACACGTTACTGTTTATGATTCTTTTCTTAGCCTCGAACAAACGCACATCGCTATACGCTTATCTCAATACGCTACTATTTATAACTTCTTTGTGCTATTTTAATATTTTCGAATTTCAGTTCTTCTTTGTGCAATTCGAAGGTTCCGTCGCCTTTATTTTCCCAGGCAGCTACATAAGCGTAGTTCTCGTCGTCGCGCAGGGCTTCTCCGTCTTCGGTTTGGTACTCCTCTCTGAAGTGTCCGCCACAACTTTCGTTACGGTTAAGGGCATCGATACACATCAACTCACCTAGTTCAATAAAATCGGCCACACGACCGGCTTTTTCCAGCTCTGGGTTATATTCGTTTACGTCTCCTGGTACGCGTACATCGGCCCAGAAGTCTTTTTTCAATTGTTGGATTTCTGCAATCGCCGATTTTAATCCTGTTGCATTACGGGCCATGCCACATTTTTCCCACATAATCAGGCCTAGTTTCTTGTGGAAATGGTCTACCGATTTGGTTCCTTTGATGTTGATCAGCTTGTTGAGCGTATCTCTTACGCTTTGCTCAGCCTCTACAAATGCCGGATGATCTGTTGGAATTGCTTTTACAGAAATCTCTTTCGACAGGTAAGCGCCAATGGTGTAAGGAAGCACGAAATAGCCGTCTGCCAAACCTTGCATCAATGCCGAGGCACCCAAACGGTTGGCGCCGTGGTCTGAGAAGTTGGCCTCTCCGGTACAGTACAAACCCGGAACGGTAGTCATCAGGTTATAATCAACCCAAAGGCCACCCATGGTATAGTGAACGGCCGGATAGATACGCATCGGCGTTTCATATGGATCTTCGCCAGTAATCTGCTTATACATATCGAACAGGTTACCATACTTCTCTTTGATTACTTCTGTACCTAAACGCATGCAGGTTTCCTGATCAGGGTTATGGTTACCAGCTTTAGCGGCTTCAATACGGCCATAACGTTCTGTATTGGCTTTGAAATCGAGGTAAACCGCCAGTTTAGAAGCCCCTACGCCATAACCGGCATCGCAACGCTCTTTGGCAGCTCTCGAAGCCACATCGCGTGGCACCAAGTTACCAAAAGCAGGGTAACGACGCTCCAGGTAATAATCTCTTTCGTCTTCAGGAATTTCAGAAGCTTTACGGGTATCGTCTTTCTTTTTAGGCACCCAGATCCTGCCGTCGTTACGCAACGATTCGGACATCAAAGTCAGTTTCGACTGGTGATCGCCAGAAACCGGGATACAGGTTGGGTGGATTTGCGTGTAGCATGGATTGGCAAAGAAAGCACCTTGTTTGTTGGCTTTCCAGGCCGCGGTTACATTGCTGCCCATGGCGTTGGTAGAAAGGAAGAACACGTTTCCGTAACCTCCAGTTCCTAAAACAACCGCATGGCCGAAGTGACGCTCCAATTCGCCGGTAATCAGGTTACGAGCGATAATTCCACGTGCCTTGCCGTCAATCTTAACCACTTCCAACATTTCGTGGCGGGTAAACATTTCTACTTTACCCATCCCAATTTGGCGCTCTAAAGCACTGTAGGCGCCCAAAAGCAATTGCTGTCCAGTTTGGCCAGCGGCATAAAAAGTTCTTTGTACCTGTGTACCGCCAAAAGAACGGTTATCTAACAAGCCACCATATTCTCTGGCCAAAGGCACGCCTTGAGCCACGCATTGGTCGATGATGTTGGCACTTACCTCTGCCAAACGGTGCACGTTGGCTTCGCGGGCACGGTAATCGCCACCTTTAATGGTGTCATAAAACAAGCGGTAAGTGCTATCGCCGTCGTTCTGATAGTTCTTGGCGGCGTTGATACCACCTTGAGCCGCAATAGAGTGCGCCCTACGAGGCGAGTCCTGAAAACAGAAGCATTTTACTTTGTAGCCCATTTCGGCCAAAGTAGCGGCGGCCGAAGCACCTGCCAAGCCCGAACCTACTACAATTACTTCTAAGCTTCTTTTGTTAGAAGGGTTAACCAAGGCTACAGACGATTTGTATTTAGTCCATTTGCTGGTCAATTCTCCCTCAGGTATATTTGAATTTAATGCTGACATTATATTTAGCTTTATTCGTCCAAAATTATTTTAAAAACTCCATCCAAAGTAGATTGCAATTGGCATCAGTGCAAAAAGCAACGGAACGATGATCGAGAACCAAACACCAAGGGTTTTGATGATCGGCGTATATTTTTTATGGTTCCAGCCCAAAGTTTGAAAGGCCGAAGCAAAACCATGCAACAGGTGATAAGCCAATGAGATCATGGCCAATACGTAAAGCACCACGCGCCATGGCTGACTAAATTTGGCATGCATCACCGCATATAAATCTTCGTGGCCTGCGGCATCTAGTGGCGTACCGCCATTAAATTGCTCGATACCGGTAAAGCGCGAAACCACCCAGAAATCAGACAAGTGCACAATCAGGAACATGAGCAACAAGGTGCCCAACAAACCCATGGACCGCGAATACCATTTGCTGTTGGCATTGCCATTGTTGTAGGCATATTTTTCAGGACGGGCGGCCTGGTTTTGAAAGGTTAATCTGGCGCCCTGTACAATATGCAAAAGCAAGCCTGCCATCAAAACAACTTCCATAGCCCTGATGATCCAGTTAGTGGCCATAAAATGTGCGCCTTCGTTAAACAGTACACCGGTATTGTCAAAAAACACAAAAGCGTTTAAGAAACAGTGAACCACTAAAAAAGAGATTAAAAACAGGCCTGTGATGCCCATTATTAGTTTTTTTCCTATAGAAGAGGAAAAAGCATTTGCGATACTACCCATTAGCTTTTAATTTATATTCTAGACTGCAAAAGTATTTAAAATATGATTTAAAATAAGATTGCAGATGATAAAATCGTGACAAATAAACAATTTAGAAACATTCTAAAAAAAGAAATTGATTTTGGCAGAAATTGACATTCGCTGAAGCAGTTAGCCCACTAAAGCCCATAAAAAAAGGACAGCTTTTGGGCTGTCCTTTTTCTCAACTATGAATTTGGAAACTTAGTTCCCAAACGAAATGGTAAACATGCGGTTATCGCTAACGCCCGAAATGGTAATTTGACCATCGCGAGAAGTTGGCAGGGCTTTTTCGATATCGGCTACGCTATTTACAGACACGCCGTTTACCTTGGTAATGATGGCACCTTTTGGCACGTCGTAGTAATCAAAAAGCTGACCGGCTTTTACATCGGTAACCACCACGCCGTTTTTAAGGTTAAATTTGGCTTTGGCCGCTGCTGATGCAGGCGCAAAAGATGCACCCAATTTGCTTACGGTGGCACCTGTTGGTTTTTCGGCCGGCGCTTTGGTAGAAGCCAGGCTTACATTGCTTTCAGGCTTTAAGGTTACCGTTACGTTTTTCATTGAACCATCGGCTTTCAATACCGACAGCGCCACTTTATCTCCAGGACGCATACGGCCCACTTTCTCTTGCAGATCTGGCGAATCGAAGATTTCGGTTCCGTTTACTTTTTTAATGATATCGCCTTCTTTAATGCCTGCGGCAGCTGCGCCACCATTAGGCACAACGCCACTAACATAAAGGCCATTAATATCTTTCACTTTTAAACGTTCGGCAACGTCGGCATCCAAAGCTTGGAAGGTTACACCGATATAGCCACGTTTTACAGTACCGAATTCTTTAAAGTCTTCTAAGATTTTTTTGGCCAGGTTGATTGGAATAGCGAAACCATATCCTTCGTTTCTGCCGGTTTCTGAAGCGATAGCGGCATTGATACCGATCAGCTCGCCGTTGGCATTCACCAAAGCGCCGCCACTGTTGCCTGGATTGATGGCCGCATCGGTTTGGATATACGATTCGATGGCATTATTAGCCGGAAGGTCTGGCATCTTGCCGGTTCTTTGATACTCTTCGTATTGTTCGCGGGTTGGTTGTCGCTGTTCTCTATTCAAGATACCGATGTTTCGTGCTTTTGCGCTCACGATACCCGCAGTAACTGTGGTCTGAAAATCCAATGGAAAACCAACAGCAAGCACCCATTCGCCCACCTGCACATTATCAGAGTTGCCCATTTTTACAAAAGGAAGATCTTTTGCATCCACCTTAATCAATGCCAAATCTGTATTGGCATCCTTGCCAATTACTTTGGCCATTACTTTTTTCCTGTTCGACAAAACCACTTCGATTTTATCGGCATTGTCAACCACGTGGTTATTGGTTACGATATAGCCATCAGGGGTTAAGATTACACCCGAACCCGATGCGGCTCTTGGCACACGTTGCATTCTTCGGCCGCCGCCACCAAAAAACTGTTCAAACATATCGTCCATGCTGCCACCGCCTTGCTCGGCATCGCTGTTGTTATTGCTGTAAGTAGTCCTGATGTGTACTACCGCCGGAGATACTGCTGCTGCCGCTTGTACAAAATCAACCGAACCTGATGAAGCCACCTTGATCGGGTTGTTGGCAAACATCATGTTTTGTTTCTCTGCTAATGAGTAGCTATCGTTTTTGCGCTCCAATAGTTTATAAGCGCCTATTGCAACTGCCCCACCTAAGAAAGCAGCCAACACTATTAATCCTATTTTTTTCATTTGCTAATTATTTACTTTTATTTTAACAAGCCGGCAACAGCTTTCTTGGCCTCTCCCCCCGGGCGGTTGGCTCAGCTTGCTTTCGCCGAAAATGTATTATTTACTTTTTTACTGATGTGTTACTCAAAATTAATACCATATAAACGATATTTGTATCATTCGAACATCCTAATTTTTGTTAAAAAATGTTAAATCAAATTTAGATTTGGATTTTCCGTTTTCCACTAACAAATATTTTATTTTTAAATGAAGAAAGCATGAACATCAAATTCTCCAAATACCAAGGCGCCGGCAACGATTTTATCCTGATCGACCACCGCATGAGCCCGCTCGAAAACATTGATAACGAGCTCGTAGCCCAGCTTTGCCACCGCAGGTTTGGCATTGGTGCCGATGGCTTGATGTTTTTGCTGGACCATGAGGATTACGATTTTGAAATGGTGTACTATAACGCCGATGGCAAACCTGGCAGCATGTGCGGCAATGGCGGTCGTTGCATCGTGGCTTTTGCCAAACACTTGGGCATTTTTGACAGCGAAACCAATTTTTTGGCAGTAGACGGCCCACATTATGCCAAAATTACAGCCGAAGGCGATTGGGTAGAGTTGCAGATGATCGATGTTGAACAGGTAGAAAAAGACGGAGATGCCTTTGTACTGAATACCGGTTCGCCACATTATGTAGCGCAGGTAAAAAACCTGGCTTCCTTAGATGTTTTTAACCAAGGCAAAGCCATCCGCAACAACGAAACCTACCAAGCCAATGGCATCAACGTAAACTTTGTAGAACCTAAACCCGACCGTTTGTTTGTCCGTACTTTTGAGCGTGGCGTTGAAGACGAAACCTATGCCTGTGGCACCGGCGTAACGGCAGTTGCCATGGCCATGGCCAAGCACCAGCAACAAATTGGCAAAGTAGAAACACCTATTGAGGTTTTGGGTGGCAAACTGCAGGTTAACTTCAATTACGATGGCCAAAAATTTACCGATGTATTTTTATGTGGCCCTGCCGAAAAGGTTTTTGACGGAGAACTGGATATATAGCGAAGGGCGTATAGCGTATTGACACAGGATTAATAGCTAATTTTTACCGCCTCTTGGGTACGGCGCAAAATATAAAATATGTTGTCATACCAAACAAACTACCTTCTTTAGCTATCGGCCAGGTACACGGCTACCGCAATCTTGATTTCGCTGAAACTGTAGGATTTGCCCAAATGCTCGCGCAGATCGTTGAGTCTGATGGTTTTGAGCGTGGTGATGGCCTCCAACATCCGGTCGAGCCTTTTTTGAGACACCAAATCGCTTCCCTTGATTTCGTGCTTGGCTACAAAATGAGCCAGATGGCCTTCAATAGTTCCTAAGCTCATTTTTCGCTCTTTGGCAATTTCTTCGGCAGTTTTGCCTTCCTTAAACAAACCCAAGGTCAGTTCTTTGGTATCGGGCTTAGGCAAGGCCGGCGCTTTACTTTTCTTTTTGCTTTTGAGCTTGGTGTAGCCATCGTCGCTGTTAAAATCTTCTTTGCCACCCGAATAGGCTTGTCTGATTTGTTCGTTGCGTTTAGGGTTGCGGTGCAAGGCTACAATGTCTTCTTTGGTCAGCTCCCTGTTTTCGCCTGCAGCCACCAACATAGCCTTTGCTTTGTTGATTTTTTTAGATTGCTCGTCAAACATCAGTTCCATTTCGAGCAGTTCAAACAGGTATTCCTTGGTTTGTTTTTCGGTTTTTACTTTTTCGATCAGTTCAAAAATCGAATCGCTCATCGCCATCAATTGTGGCGTAAAATATTGCGTTGCGGCTTCAGTACGCTCGAGCAAAAGCCCAAAACCTTCGGCGGTACCGGCGCCGGCGCATAAACGCTCTAGTTGCTTTAAAAACTTATCGGCATGAGCCCTTAGCGCAATGAGCGTTTGTTGCAGCTTCACGGCCCAGCTCAAATGGGTTTGTTTGGCCGATCGCTTTTCGTCTTTGGTATAGCTAAACACATGCTCAAACACATAATTATCCAACGTGGCAAAGTTGAAAGCCTGCAACAGCGAATGGCGCATAAACGCAAAGCTTTCTCTTTTGATCTGTACGGCCAGGTCTTCCTGTTGCTGCTTGGTCTTGGCAAAATAAGTTACATTTTGATCTTGACGGATGCCACGGTCGGAAATGAGCGAGGTGAGCACCAGCCCGTCCAGCGAGCGGAGCCTCGACAGCGCTACATAAATCTGCCCGGGGGCAAAGGCATCGCCAATATCGATAATGGCTTTATTAAAAGTAAGCCCCTGACTCTTGTGTACGGTAATGGCCCAGGCCAGCTTGAGCGGAAACTGGGTAAAAGTACCTGCAATTTCTTCTTCAATCTCATTGGTGGTTTTATTTACCGTATAACGTACATTTTTCCAGGTATACCTTTCCACACTCAGCCGTTGTCTCGAATCTTCGAACTTGACTTCTACCAAATCGCTTTCCAGTTTGGTTATCACGGCTATCTTGCCATTAAAAAAGCGCTGTTCGCCGGTTGGATCATTTTTGATAAACATCACCTGTGCGCCAACCTTCAGCTCCAATATCCGTTCGGCCGGATACGAACTTTCGCTAAATTCGTCGGTAATCGTTGCCTTATAAAAAGACGATTTCCCTTCCAATTCGGCCAGGCTGTTTTTGTTCAGCGCATCGGCCTTGTTGTTGTGGGTGGTTAGGGTAATGTAGTTGTCTTTGAGGTCGGGCTGGTAGTTTTGCCGGTAATACGATTTAAGCAGGGCTACATCGGCGACAGTGACCTGGTTGTTGCGCAGGTTATTGAGCAATTGGATAAAAACCTCGTCGGCCTGCCGGTAGATTTTTTCAAGCTCGATGTAAATAGGCGGCGATTGCTCGAGCACCAAGGCATCAAAAAAGAAAGCGCTTTTGTAAAATTGGGCCAAAAGCTCCCATTCGGTATTTTTTACTACCGGTGGCAACTGGTGCAGATCGCCAATAAACAATACCTGGACCCCGCCAAAGCCCGAATTGTTTTTGCGCACATAGCGCAGCACCATATCGATGGCGTCGAGCAGGTCGGCCCGCAGCATGCTCACTTCATCGATAATCAAAAGCTCCAAATCCAACAAGATGCGTCGTTTGGTGGCGTTCATGTGCAGGTGCTTGATAATTGATTTGGGAGTATGGTAATGCTGATAGGCGCCCAACTGCTGATCGGGCACTACTTTAGGCAGAAAAGTTCCGAAAGGCAACTGGAACAAGGAATGGATGGTTACCCCGGCCGCATTAATGGCCGCAATGCCCGTTGGCGCTACAATAACTGTTTTTTTGTGGGTTAGCGATACCAAATTACGCAGAAAGGTAGTTTTTCCGGTACCAGCCTTGCCGGTAAGGAAAATATGCCTCGACGTTAAATTGATAAATTTGGCGGCCAACTCTGCCGGCTGGAGCGCTTCCGGTACCTGTATCATCATCACTTATCTTTTACCCTTTTTTGTTGCGAACCTAACGCTTTTTAACGAGTACGCCACCCTGAAATTCCATCCAGGAGAAATCTTTGTCTGATTTTTTGAAGGTGCCATTCACGTTGCCGAGTACCAAAGTAACCGTAAAATCCCTCGTTTGCTGCGTCAATTGCATTTCTTGCCACGGAATGTCTTTTTTATTCATATCGGCAGTGTAATCGTTCTTGTATTTGAAGTAGAGCTTTTGGGCCAGGGCACGCAGGTCAAACACCAAGGGTTCCTGCTCGTTGATGGTAAGTTTCAACTGGTACTCATCTCTTGCCTTGCCGGTATTATTTCGAGACAGGTACTCGAACTTGAACTTGGCACCTGCAAAACTGCGCTGTTGGTCATCGCTATAAAATGCCGAAGGGAAGTAAATATCGTAGTCTTTCACCACAATCCCGACGTTGCTTTCGCTGTCAAAATTAAATTGTACACTTTCATCGTCGAAATTAATGTCCTTGATTTTGAGCAAGGCCAAAGCGGTATCGGTTTTTTCTTGTTTGATTTCGTACTTGTATATGACCGTACCATTGGCAAGCTTCTTGTCTATCTTCTGTTCGATTTGCTTTAAATCGGCCTTGGTAAAGCTTTGCAACGAAGTTAATCCATGCTGTTCTATCAGGTAGCGAACCACTTTCGGCCGTTCTTTCATCGCCTGCTTGCTTTGCTGGTGCATCAGTCGCTTAAGCCTGGCCAACTGCGAATACCTGGCTACCGAAAAAGCACTCTGCGGTCCGTAAACCGTTAGCAAGGCCAATACACAAAGACTGATGGGAATAACCTTGATGTTCTGCTTTTTGCTGAGCAGAAAATAAGCCGTAATTGCAGTTAGCCAAAGTGCCAGTACAATCAGAACGTAACGCGACTCGGTGATGCCATAATTGCCTACCCTTTTTACAATGGCCAGCACGAGCAGTACCAGCAAAGGGATAATCATGAGGTAAAAGAAACGCGAAAACAGCCTAATCCAGCCATTGCCTTCACGTTCCCTGATCGGGTAAACCAGCAGCAGCGACAAAATGCCAAAAACCGAATAGCCCAATACCAGGGTAGAAACAAGGCCTTTGGGCAGTTGCCAGGCAATGGCAATTTTGATTTCGTACACCAATAAAATAGCCAGGTAAATCGTTACCAAGGGGATGAGCACATATTGCGTAAAGATCTTGAGCGCCTTTGGATAATCTTGCTCTTTTTCGAGGCTATCGAAATCAGAAGGCACGCCGGCCAAAAAGAAAACGGTAGTAAAGCCGGCGCTCACAAAGGCCAGTAGCTTCATGTACCATTTGTAATTGATGTCGACATTAAACAGCCCATTGATGGCAAACAAGGCAATGGCCAGGCCTGCATAGAGCACTCCGGCATAAAAAGCCGAAGTTAAGAAGCGCAAAAGGAGGGTCTTGTTGTACTGCCAGAAGCCATTCAGGTTTGCGCGGCCAATAAAAGGCGCAAAAGCGACCAGCAAATGAAAGGCAAAAGCCAGTTGCAGAATGCGGTAAATATCATTGGCATTTTTCCAGGGATGGAGCAAAAAGTACAAAGCCACACAAATTGCCAAGGCCAAAAGCCTAAGCCCCCATTTCCTGCCCTTTGCATAACCATGCGATTCGGCAAAAAGATCGGCAGACAGCAAAAGCGTAAGCGCCAAGTTAGCCAGCAAAAGCAGCTTAATCAAAACATTGGCCAAAGGGGTATTTTCGCTGTAATTGAGTTCGCTAAGCCAGCACCAAATGATGGTTGATGAAACTGCAAGCAGAAATTGCAAAGGGAAGCGCACAAATACGCCAGCAGCCCCTCGCCAGAGCATTTGTATCGAAGGTAGTTTCATAACGATAAATGTAATTAAATATTCATCATGTTTTCGGCCCCGTAACAAATGTTAAAAAATGTTATCAAATGTTAAAAAACCATAACTAAATTTTTAGTATTAATTTTTTAGTTATATTTTAGCATCAGCCAAACAAAACAAACCCCGATGAAATTTATCCGTCTAGCCATTTTCTTAACAATGTGCTACACCAGTGTTGCGCACGCGCAAAATCCATTTGCTATTAAGGGAATCGTAATCGACAGTGCCGGCAACAGCAAACTCCACTATGCAACCATCAGCATTCTCCATGCAAAAGACTCAACGCTCTATAAATTTACCCGGGCAACCACTACGGGCTCTTTTGCTATCGAAAACATGAAAAAGGGAAATTTCATTCTCTTGCTCACCTATCCCGAATATGCGGATTATGTAAATCCGTTCACCTTGGATTCGGCCAAAACAAGCATCGATTTCAAAAGCATCAACATGAAATCGAAGGCCAAATTGCTGAACGAGGTTATCATCAGAGGCCAAGCCGCAGCCATTAAAATCAAAGGCGATACCACCGAGTTTAATGCGGCCAGCTATTCGATACAGCCCAACGACAAGGTAGAAGACCTGCTCAAAAAAATGCCGGGCATACAGATTGACAAAGACGGCAAGATCACTGCCCAGGGCAAAGCCGTACCCAAGGTATTGGTTGATGGCGAGGAGTTTTTTGGCGACGATCCTACCCTGGTCACTAAAAACCTAAGAGCAGATATGGTAGACAAGGTGCAGCTTTATGAAAAATCAAGCGACCAGGCCGCTTTTACCGGTGTTGACGATGGGCAGAAAACCACGACCATCAACATCAAGCTGAAGGAGGACATGAAAAAGGGTTATTTTGGCAAAATTGATGCAGGCTATGGCACCAAGGATTTTTACGAAGCCCAAGCCATGTTTAACCTGTTTAAAGCCAAGCAGAAATTGGCTGTGTATGGCACTTCGGGCAACAATGGCAAAACCGGTCTCGGCTGGGACGATTCCAATAAATATGGTGGCGGCAGCAACAACATGGAAATATCTGGCGATATGATTTTCTTTAGTGGCGACGACGACGAAATTGATGGCTGGGAAGGCCAATACTATGGCGAAGGTATCCCAAGAGCTAACAATGGCGGGGTGCACTACGATACCAAATGGCGTGGCGACAAAGAAAGCCTCAACACCAATTACAAAATTGGGGAGATGGATGTGAAACTCAAAAAGAACACCTTAAACCAAAGAAACTTGCCTACCGACATTAACTTTAGCAACAGCGATGAGGCTTCAGACAAGAGCATTTTTCGCCAAAAGCTTGACGCAACCTATACCATTAAACTGGATACTACCTCTAACCTGAAAGTATCGATAGACGGAACGCTGAAAAAGAGCAGCAACGAGAGTGATTTTTCGAGCATCACCACGAGAGAAAACGGTTCGAAACTGAATACCAGTGAGAGAAGCAATGATGTTGATGGCAATGAACAAGTCTTCAACATCTCTGCCTTCTACAACAAAAAGCTCAAAAAACTTGGCCGTAACTTTTCTATCAGCTTAAGCCAAAGGATCAACAAAAAAGACAACGAAGGTTATATCAAATCAGATAATGAGTTCTTTGATGAGAATGGCCTGCCCAAAAGCAGCGAGCTTGTAGATCAGTTTAAAACCAATAAGACCAATATAGCTGCGTTTACCTCAAACTTTACCTACAACGAACCTATCAGCAAGTTCTTCTCGCTGGTATTAAATTATGGCTTTAGCGTTAACAACAGTACTTCAGACCGGAAATCATTTAACCAATCGGCCCCCGGCAACTACAACTTGCTAGACCCGGAGTTTAGCAACGACTTTGAGGCTACCCAATACACTAATCAGGGTGGTGCTATTTTCAACTACAAGAAAGGCAAAACCGTACTTGGATTTGGAACCAAGGTAAACGCGGTTAACTTTGACCAGTACGAAGCGCTTTCCAATACAAGGTACAAAAGAAGCTTCTTCAATTGGCTGCCACAGTTAAATTATCAATACAAGTTTTCGTCGCAAAGAGCGATCAGGTTTGGCTACAATGGCTATATGCAGCAGCCTATGGTTGACCAGTTGCAGCCAGTTAAGGTAAATACCGATCCCTTAAACCAGCAATTGGGCAATCCCGACCTTAAGCCGTCTTTCAGCAGCAGTTTCTCCCTCAACTATAGTTCTTACAAGGTTATCAGCAACCAGTCTTTTTACTTAAACGGCTATTTTTCTTTCACCAACAACGCCATTGTAAACAACACGACTACCGATGGGGATGGAAAATCGGTCTACCAATCGGTTAACCTCAACGGAAAGACGCCGGTATCTTATAATTTTTATGCTGGCTTTAGCAGAAAGCTAAAGTTCGTTGGCATGGATGCCGGCCTAAACATCAATGCTGGCGGCAATACCGGATACAGCTATATCAATGGCCAGTTTAACGAAACCACCAGCAAAAGGTTTGGCCCAAGGGCAAGCCTGAGCAGGTATAACGACAAATTTGAAATCAGCTTAGGCTTTGGTCCCAGCTACAATGCCCAAGAGGCATCGTTACAGCCAGAACGTAGCAACAAAGGCTGGGGCACGGCAGGCAATGCCTACGTAAAGGTTATTTTGCCTAAAAAGATCGCTTTGCAAGCTGATGCCGATTATACCTATACGCCGAGCTCTAAATCATTTAACAGCAGCTTTGAACAAACCATCATTAACGCTTCGATTTCAAAAAGCTTCTTCAAGAAAGAAGACCTGAAACTGATGTTAAGAGGCAACGACTTACTCAACCAGAACAGGGGCTTTAGCCGCAATGCATCGGCCAACTCTATTGTACAAACCAGTTACAACAACATCAGCAGGTATTTTATGTTCTCGCTGGTTTGGGATTTCAGCAAAATGGGTGGCGCACCTCAAAAAAATTAAGACCATGAAAATCAAACATATTCTAACGATTGTTATTTTGGCTTTAACGAGCCGTACTTTATATGCCCAAAACGCCCGTTTCGTTACACAAGGGGTAATTGAATACGAAAAAAAGGTAAACATGCTGGCCCTCATTACAGAGCGCATCAAAAAGAGCAAAGACGACACGTGGGGTCAAAAAATACTGGAAGACTATAAAAAGAACAAGCCGCAATTCAAGATCCTAAAAAGCAGCCTGACTTTCTTAAACGGCAAAACTTTGTTTACGCCAGTAGCCGAAGAGGTCATGGAAAACAGCTGGTTCGATTTTGAACAGGCCAAGCAAAACAACGTACTTTACACCAACACGCTAAATGGCACCAGCACCGTACAGAAGAAAATATTCGAAGAAACCTATCTGGTAAAAGACAGCACCCGCAAAATCAACTGGAAGCTAACCGACGAAATCAGGAACATTGCCGGCTACGACTGCAGAAGGGCCAATGCCGTGATTATGGATTCGATTTATGTGGTGGCATTCTATACCGACGAAATCCCGGTTTCGGGCGGACCAGAATCTTTTACCGGATTGCCTGGCATGATTTTAGGCCTTGCCCTGCCTAAAGAGCACATTACCTGGTTTGCTACCTCGGTAAGCGATCAGCCCGTTACCGAAGCCCAGCTAAAGGAACCTACAAAGGGCAAGCCGACCGACAACAAAAAACTTTCGATTATTTTAAAAGATGCCTTAAAAGATTGGGGCGATTATGCGCTCGATATCTTAAGGGCTGTTAGTATTTAAATCTTTTACGGCTGAACTGTTGCCGAGCCTGCCGACTGAGCGGAATGATTTTGTTTGGCAACCACGTGCATACGGTAGCAGGCCCATAACCATACCAACAACATAGGCAACATCCAAAACAAAGAGCCCAGCACAAATGCAAGTACAAATTCCTGTAGGTTTTGGGTGGCCAAGCCACTTAAAATAGTTACGGCAAAGGCCGGTATGGTGACGAACAATACAATGATAACGGTGTATTTAAGGGCAACCCACACAAAATGCTTTCGTTCCAAAATAACAGAACGGCCCGCGCGCTTGCCATAAATATAGGTAAGCCCAAAAAGCACGATCAAAATTCCGATTACCCGAACGCTTAAAACGGCATCCATAAAGAAAAGAAAACCGTTGGCAAAATCGCCACGTGTTTCCTGATACATAAAAAACAGCAGACAAAGTACGACGAGTATTGCCGTTTTTTGTAGAGCCTGCTTGTAGCCAATGCGCTTGGCCTCCTCTAAAGTCATGTGATTAGGTTAAAGGGCGGAAGATATGAAAAACCTGCTATTTCTTGGCACGCGACTAGTTCACCAATAGCTTGTAGCCCTTGCCATGAACGTTCAGGATTTCTACCTTAGGATCTTCCTTCAGGTATTTGCGCAGCTTGCTCAAGAAAACGTCCATGCTGCGGCCATTAAAATAATTATCGTCGTGCCAAATGCTTAACAGGGCTTCTTCCCGGGTTAAAACAGTATTTTTCTTGAGGCAGAGCAGCTGCAAGAGTTCGGCTTCCTTGGTCGATAGCTTTTGCTGCTGGCCGTTAAAGTGGATCAGTTGCGTGGTATAATCGAAGGTATATTTGCCAATCAGGAATTGGGTTTGTACCGGTTCGTTGCTCACGCCTTCTTTGGCCGCCACACGTTTAAGCAGGGCGTTGATGCGCAGCAACAATTCTTCGATGCGAAAAGGCTTGGTAATGTAATCGTCGCCCCCCAGATCGTAGGCCGAAGCCTTGTCTTCCATCATGGCTTTGGCGGTAGCAAAGATAATGGGCACCTGCTGATTGGTTTTCCTGATTTCCTTGCCCAAGGTAAAGCCATCTTTTTTAGGCATCATCACGTCTAAGATACAAAGGTCGAACTGCTGCTTAGAAAAAGCCTTCAGACCTTCTTCACCATCAGTACATAGCACCACATCGAATTTGCCTTTCAGCTGCAAATAGTCTTGCAGCAACAGGCCCAAGTTAGGGTCATCTTCTACCAATAGGATCTTCTTCATCATGATTAATTGCTATGTTTAAATGGTATAATAACTTCGAAAGTGGTACCTCTGTCTTTTTCGCTCTGCACCTTGATGCTGCCGCCCATTTGCATGAGGATATCTTGTACATAGTTCAGCCCCAAGCCAAAGCCTTTTACATCGTGCAGGTTTCCGGTATGCACCCTATAAAACTGGTCAAATATGCGTTTGGTTTGGTCTTTGGTCATGCCAATACCCTCGTCGGAAACCTGTATATACAAGTTTTTGAGACTGCTTCGCGTACTGATGGTAATTTTCGGCTCGTTTAAGCTGTACTTGTTGGCGTTGTCTATCAGGTTGTAAATTACATTAGAAAGGTGCAGTTCGTCGCCCATAACCAAGTCGTCGGCCGAATTGAGATTGAGCGTAACCTGGGCATTGCGCTTTTGCAGCTGCAGGCCCATGCTGTCTACTACAGCCATAATCAGGTCGTTTACATTGACAGGTGCATATTCCAGCTTGATTTCCTTCTTTTCAAGTCGCGCTACGCTCAACACGCGCTCGATGTGGTTGCCCAGGCGAACATTTTCATCATAAATGATGTTGGCCAAGCGGCTGATGCGCGTCTTGTCTTCAACCACTTCCGGATCCTTCAACGCTTCGCTGGCAATCATAATGGTGGCTACCGGCGTTTTAAATTCGTGCGTCATGTTGTTGATGAAATCCGTTTTCATTTCCGATAGCTTCTTTTGTCTGATGATGGCCAAAATGGTATAGGTAAAGATAAAGATCAATACCAAAAGCAGGGCTACCGAGGAGGCCAACGTAGCAAACATGTTGCTGAATATCAACGAACTTACATTGGGAAAGCTTACGTAAAGCATTCCTGGGTCGTTGATCACCACATCATTGCTGAAAACCACATGCTCGAACGTATTTTTAGGCAGAGGCTCATTAATGTTATGTGATACATTCTGGTAGATGATGCGATTCTTGTCTTTGGCGGGGGTAAGCCAGTAATTGTAGGCAAGCTTGATGTTTTTGCTCAGCAATTCCCGCCGAAGCAGCGTATCGAGTATTTTTTTTGACGGAATACGGTTCTCTAAAGGTACATTTTTGTTGTCGAGCTCTTTAGCCACATCCTGTACCAGGTTAAAGCTGTTGTTGCTAAAAAGGTTTGCCGTATCGGCATACAGCCTATCCAGCTCCATTTGGTACTTTTTGCTGGCCTTTGCATCTTCTACCTTGAACTTGGCCATCATATCGGGATCTTTGCTCGGAAAAGAAACCACATGGGGCAACCAGTTCTGCGGACTAAAGGCAATATACCTGATGGTGTCGGGCAGCTTTCCCTGCTGCAGGTTGGTTCTCAGGTGCAAAAACCTAGGCCTAACTCTTCTGCTGATGAGGTTGCCGTTTACATCCTTGATATCCTCAATATCCAAGCCCAGTTTATTGTTTGCGCTCGAGTTTGGATTAGAATAGATTTGATATTCTTCTTCGGTAATCATGAAAGGCGACAAAAAACTGGCCTTGATGGAACTGTCTTGAAAAAGGATATAATCGAGCATTTGCTGCTGTTGCCGGTATTTTCTTTGGCTCTCGCTGTCCTTAAAGCGAACCTTGAAGGCCACGATGGTATCCGTTTTGCTTTTCAGGTCTTCTTCGCGCTGCCTTCTGGCTTCGTCGTCTTTTCTATTGATGCTGGTTACGACGTTCTTCTTCTGAATTTTGTTGACCACCGCATTGAGTGCCTGGTTTACATTCTCTTCGAAAAGCCTCGAGTTCAGCTTGTACGATTCCCTGATGTAATACACCTGCATCACAAAAACACCCAGCAGGGCCAGGGTCATGAGCGCCGTAATTATCCAGAGACTTCTTTTTTTCATCTTTAGTTATTCAAAAATAGCGAAGTATTAGCCCATAAGCCTAGGTTTTAACACTTTTTAACAAGTGTGATTGCCAATTGGTTAAACAAAAAAGCCGTCTCGAAAATCAAGACGGCCCGGCATTTAAATTTGTTTGCTTAAAAAAAGATCTTTTAGAAAGGAAGATCGTCTTCCTCACCCGCCGATGCGTTAAGGTCGGCAGGGGCGGCATATTGTGGCGCTGCCGGAGCGGCTCCTGCCGTATTGGTGAGGGCGGTTAGGCGCCAAACCACTAAACTGTTAAAATAAGAGGTTACGCCTTCTTTGTTGGTCCAAGGACGGCCACGCAAATTGAACGAAACTTCTACTTCGTCGCCCGGTTTCAAACTATCGAACAAAGCTGTCTTATCTTGTAAAGCCTCAAACCTGATGTATTCAGGGTAAGTAGGATTTTCTGCATATTCTATAATCAAATCACGTTTTTTAAACGTTTCGCTCACTTGTTGTAACGCACCGATTTCGTGCACTTTTCCTTTAATTTCCATTTCAATTCTATATTATTATCCTCGCAAACCAAATCTCTATATTTTTATTGATAACTTCGCAATCTATATGATGCAAGTTTTCCACAACAAGAGCAAGGTTATTGTAACCTGCAACAAAAGACTTTCGCCCTACCTGCAAGAAGAAGTTGCAGCGCTGGGCTATACCATTGTACGTGCATTTGCTACCGGCGTTGAGCTCAACATTACCCTAACCGAATGTATCAAGCTTAACCTTAACCTGAGGTGCGCTAGCCAGATCCTCTATTGCATCAATAGCTTTAAAGCCAGCAACCCCGATGAGCTCTATAAAGAACTGGCAGCCATGGAATGGGAAGAACTGATCGATTTTTCGGGCTATTTTTCGGTAACTTCAAACGTAGACAACCCCACCATTACCACGCCACTTTTTGCCAACCTCAAAGTAAAAGATGCCATTGTAGACCGCATCAAGGATAAAAAAGGCATTAGGCCAAATTCTGGCTCCGATGCCAATAAAACTGTGGTTCACCTTTATTGGAAAGACAACGAAGCTGACGTTTTTTTAGACACCAGCGGCGAAACCCTAGCCAAGCATAGCTATCGCAAAATTCCAGGCAAGGCCCCTATGCTCGAAGCCTTGGCTACCAGCGTAATTTTGGCTACCCAATGGGATCAAAAATCACCTTTTGTCAATCCCATGTGCGGTTCGGGAACCCTGGCCATAGAAGCTGCCTTGCTGGCGACCAACCGCAGGCCAGGCCTGTACCGCATGAATTATGGCTTTATGCACATTTTGGGCTACGACGAGGAGGTGTTTTTTGCCGAAAGAAGAATACTGAAAGAACAGGTGATCAAAAACATCGACCTGCAAATCGTGGCTTCCGATCTTTCTGAAGATGCCGTTGAAGTGAGCCGCAGAAATGCCAAAACCGCTGGCGTTGATACCCTCATTACCTTCGAAGTTTGCGATTTCGAACGCACCCAAGTGCCCCAAACCGGCAAAGGCGTAGTGGTGTTCAATCCCGAATACGGCGAACGCCTGGGCGTACACAGCCAGCTGGAGCTCACCTACAAAAGAATGGGCGATTTCATGAAAAAACAGTGCAAGGGCTATTTTGGCTACATCTTTACCGGAAACCCCGATCTGGCCAAGAAAATTGGCTTAAAGGCCGACAAAAAGATCGAATTTTACAATGGTAAGCTAGATTGCCGTCTTCTCGAATACGAACTCTACGACGGCTCGAGAAGGCCCGACGAGGAAAGACCAAAGAGAGCCTAACAACATACACCTCCGGATTTGGCAGGTCGCCACCACAGAAAATTTCAATATCCGAAGTTATTTCAAAACCACGGGTGCTTTTTTTTTGTTTATGCTTTCAGATCAACCCTATACAACCACATGAAAGATAAGGCAAAACAGCAGATGCAGGAAGTAGCTTCCACAATCAGGAAAATAAGGGAACAGAAAAACTACACCCAAGATTACCTGGCCGCCAAGCTCGATATCTCGCAAAATGCATACAGCAAAATAGAGCTGGGCTACAGCAAAATTACCCTCGACAGGCTTTTCCAGATTGCCGTGATTTTAGAAGTTGAGGTCATGCAATTGCTCTACCCCGAAAAGACAGGCAACCTAGGACCCTTCGCCTAAACATTTTTCAACAAAAGACGCTTGTCAACAAAATTCGCGATAACTTGCGGCCTCATATCTATACCCATGCAGGCTATCATTTCAAAAACCATCGAATTTGTGAAGGCAACCTTGGCAGGCGCCGAAGCGGGCCATGATTGGTTTCATATTGAACGCGTTTACAAAACCGCCCAAACCATTAATGCCATCGAAAAAGGCGATGAGCTGCTTGTGGCCTTGGCGGCTTTGCTGCACGATATTGCCGACAGCAAGTTTAACGATGGCGACGAAGAAATCGGCCCTCAAAAAGCAGGCGACTTCCTGAAAAGCATCGATGTAGCCGAACCTATTATCGTACAGGTACAGCAGATCATCAAAAACCTTTCTTTCAAAGCCAGTTTGGGCACGCTTACCTTTGCGTCGAAAGAGTTGGACATTGTACAGGATGCCGACCGCCTGGATGCCATTGGCGCCATTGGGATTGCCCGGGCGTTTACCTACGGTGGCTACAAAAACCGCGTATTGTACGATCCGGCCATTGCACCTAAGCTGAATATGAGCAAGGAAGAATACAAGAACACCACGGCACCTACCATTAACCACTTTTACGAAAAGCTGCTGCGACTTAAAGACCTAATGAAAACCCAAACCGGCAAAGCCATGGCCGAAAAACGCCATCAGTTTATGCTCGACTACCTGGAGCAGTTTGATGCCGAATGGGAAGGCCGTGCATAAGGATAAGTTGGGGAGCTGACAGTTTAGTTAATTAGTGATCAACCGAACCTTACCCCAAAAAGCGCTGGTATTTTTACTAATTTTTTTAGCATGATTTGTTATTTTTGAATTCCAAATCCTGTTAAAATGTCTGAGCGCCTAAGAGAAAAACTGAACATCCTTGCCGATGCCGCCAAATATGACGTTTCCTGCTCATCAAGTGGCAGCAATCGGAAAAACCACAACAAGGGAGTTGGCAACGGCCATATATCGGGCATTTGCCATACCTATACCGAGGACGGGCGCTGTGTATCATTGCTCAAAATCCTGCTTACCAACCACTGCATCTTTGATTGTGCGTATTGCGTAAGCAGAAAAAGCAACGACATTGAACGCGCAGCCTTTACGGTAGAAGAGGTAGTAGAACTAACCATGAACTTTTATCGGCGCAACTACATAGAAGGCCTATTTCTTAGCTCCGGGATCTTTAAAAATGCCGACTTTACCATGGAAAGGCTATTGCGCGTGGTCAAGAAACTGAGGCTTGAAGAAAAATACAACGGCTATATCCACCTCAAAACCATTCCAGGAGCTAGCGACGAGCTGATCAAAGAGGCAGGCCTTTATGCCGACCGCATGAGCATCAACCTGGAAATGCCTACCGAAAGCGGATTGAAATTACTCGCTCCAGAAAAAAGCCACCAGGATGTGATGAAACCCCTGGGATTTGTACAACAACAAATCGTGCAGTTTACCGAAGAAAAAAAATTGATCAAGCACGTACCCCAATTCGTGCCGGCAGGCCAAAGCACCCAAATGGTGGTTGGTGCCACCCCCGAAACAGATAAGGACATTATGTATACCGCTGAGGCCTTTTATCGAAACTTCTCGCTCAAAAGGGTCTATTATTCTGGCTACATTCCCATTAGCAACGACAGCCGTATGCCACTTATCGGCAGCCAGCCCCCTTTGCTTAGGGAAAACCGGCTTTACCAAACCGATTGGCTCATGCGTTTTTATGGGTTCAACGTTAGAGAAATATTGAACGATAGCCACCCACACCTCGATACCGACATCGACCCCAAATTGAGCTGGGCTTTGCGCAACCTCCAGTATTTTCCTGTCGACATCAATACAGCAACCTACCAAATGATTATGCGCATACCTGGAATAGGCATTGCATCGGCCCAAAAAATCGTCAAGGCCAGGCAGTTTGGCAGGCTGCATATTTATCAGTTACAAAAAATTGGCGTGGCCTATAGTCGCGCCAAATATTTTATTACTTGTGCCGATACGCCTTTTCAACTTCGGGATTACCAAGCTACGCAGCTCAAAGCCTTTATCTTGGCCGAAAGCCAAAGCAAATACCTCAAAACCGACCGGCAGCAACTTGCGCTTTTCTGATATGATTTATGTTTTTGACCAAAGCCTTGAAGGCCTTTTGACGGCCATTTTCGAATGGTTTGAGCGCAAGCCCGGCGCAGTAAGGCTTTGCAGCACTTTACACTACCAGCCTGACGCCTTTAGTGAAACCCTGTTCATCCACACCGATAGCGAAAAGGCAGGCCGCGTGTGGAAAGGCCTGCAGCAACGCCTATCCAAAGAATGGCTGCGCAAGCTTTATTGTTGCTTTCTTTCCGAGCAAGAAGAAGCTTTTGTGGCTTTTTTTAACTGTTGTTGCATCTTATTCAAGCAGCAAGGCGCAGAGCAAAACTATGGCGACCCCTTTGTTTTGACCGTGGCAAAGCTGGCCCGGAGCGTAGAACGTGAAAAGCACCGTATGGAAGCCTTTATCAGGTTCGAAAAGGCAGAAGACGGCCTGTTTTATTGTGGCATCGATCCCGATTTCAATGTTATTCCCTTAATTGCAGGGCATTTTACCCAGCGTTATGCAGACCAGCGTTGGGTGATCTACGACATCAAAAGGAACTACGGTATTTATTACGACCTGCGGCAAACCACAGAAATCTTTCTCGAAAACGGCCTGCAACTGCTTCAACAAAAGGAAAAAGTCCAACAAGACGAAAAGGAGAAGCTCTATGCCAACCTCTGGAAAGACTACTTTAAAAGCACCAATATCCAATCCCGCAAGAACACCAAGCTGCACGTGAGGCATGTACCCAAGCGCTATTGGAAATACCTTACCGAAAAGCAACCAGAATAAAGCTACGGCTGCTTTTAACACTTTACTTAACATGGACTTAACTTATTAGTTGTAAATTAGCCTTATGAAGTTAAGCGTACTTGTACTCATCACGGCACTCGCAGTTGGCCTTTCCATTGGCTTGGTCAACTTCCATTTTCAGGGCAGCTGGTATTATTTACTGATTTCTTTTGGGATTTCGTTTGTAACCAGTTTTCTGGTTTTTTACTACCTGTTAGAGAAATATATTTATGGCAAGATCAAGCTGATTTATAAACTTATCCACAACCTGAAACTAGGCAAAGACTTGAAGGAGGCCTTGGGCGAATATGTAAGTTCAGACCCGATTAACGATGTAGAGCAAGAGGTAAAAGAATGGGCCGGCGCCAAAAAACGCGAAATCGAACTCCTTAAAAAACAGGAACAGTTTAGGCGCGAATTTCTTTCTAACGTATCGCACGAATTTAAAACGCCTTTGTTTGCCATACAGGGCTATATAGAAACCTTGCAGGATTGTATTGCCGACGACCCGGAAACGGCTATCAAGTTTCTGAAAAAGGCCGAAAACAATGTAGAACGCTTAAGCTATCTCATCAACGACCTCGATTCGATTTCCAAGCTCGAAACAGGCGAAATACCCATCAATTTCCAGAAATTCGATTTTGTGGTGTTGGCCAAAGAAGTAATGGACAGCCTGGAAGACAGGGCCATGGCCAACAAAATCAAACTATCGTTCAAGGACAAATACACTGGTCCCACCATAGTGTTTGCCGACAAGGAAAAAATAAGGCAAGTAATGATCAACCTGATCCAGAATTCCATCAAATACGGCAATGAAAACGGCGCTACAGCCATCAAGATATTCGAACTGCACGACCAGTTTCTGATCGAGGTAACCGACAATGGCATTGGCATTGAAGAGAAGCACCTGAACAGGCTGTTTGAGCGTTTCTACCGCATCGATTCGCACCGCTCGCGCAAAGAAGGCGGCACCGGCTTGGGCTTGGCTATTGTTAAGCATATTTTGGAAGCGCACCAACAGACCATTTCTGTACGCAGCACGCCCAACATCGGAACTACTTTTGCATTTACCTTGGAAAAGGCCAATCAGAACGATTTATTAAAATAGTTGTTGGAGTTAACATTAACTTAACATAGCAAGCTTAGTTTTGTATCATATTTAATGAGTATGAATAGCATTTTTAGCTTCTTTACCCCTAAGGATAAAAAATTCCAACCTCTATTTGAACAAGCCGGCAGCAACGTTTTAAAGATTGCAGAAGCATTATTGGTCGTGGTAACCACCACCGACTTAGATAAAAGAAAAGAAGCCATCAAGGAAGTAGAACGCCTTGAGCACGTGGGCGACGATATTACCCACACCATCTTTATCGAACTGAGCAAGAACTTCATTACGCCTTTCGACCGCGAAGACATCCACTCTTTGGCCAGCGCCATCGACGATATCGCCGATTACATCCACGCTTCGGCCGGAAACATCGAGCTGTACAACATGGTAAACATTGGTGATGCCATGGTCAAACTGGCCGAGCTCTTGGTAGAAATGTGTGCCGACTTGGAAAAAGCCATCAAGGAATTGAGAAGCTTTAAAAACATCAGGGTAATTGCCGATGCCTGCGTAAGGATCAACAGTGCCGAAAACCAGGCCGATTACGCCTGCAATTTGGCCATTGCCCGTTTATTTGAGTTTGAAACCAACGCGATAGAATTGATTAAACAGAAGGAGATTTTGCAAACGCTGGAAATCGCAACCGACAAATGCGAAGATGCAGCGAACGTGCTTGAATCTATTTTGGTTAAAAACGCCTAACAAAAATATGAGTTTAACCCTACTTTTCGTCATCATTGTATTAGCCCTGATTTTCGACTACATCAATGGCTTTCATGATGCCGCCAATGCCATAGCTACCATTGTTGCAACCAAGGTGTTAACGCCTTTTCAGGCTGTGCTTTGGGCAGCTTTTTTTAATTTTTTGGCTTATTGGGTATTTGGTTTTGGCGTTGCCGATACGGTAGCCAAGACCGCCAACACCATGGAAATTAACCTGGTGGTGATTTTGGCCGGCGTTATAGCGGCCATTATCTGGAACCTGTTAACTTGGTGGCTGGGCATTCCTTCCAGTTCGTCGCATACCCTGATTGGAGGTTTTGCAGGCGCCGCCATTGCCCATGCAGGCTTTAACGTAGTACTTTGGTATAAAGAAGGCAAGGCGGGCGAAATGCCTACCGGCGTATTGGTAATTTTAGGCTTTATTGTACTGGCTCCGGTTATCGGGGCGGTTATTTCCTACTTTATTTCCATCTGGTTTCTGCACTCTTCCAAAAAGAGCATCTGGCCAAAAATATTTACCCTAACCTTAATGCTGGTGGTTGGTATTTACATTTACACCCAGATTAAATTTTACCACGAAATCAAACACCCGCGCTTCGAATCGCATTTTTGGAGCGTAGTACTTGAAGCCCATAACATCAAATGGCTGCTCGTGGCCTTCATCGTCATGTCGGTCAGCTTTTTCTGCCTTATTTTTAGCAGTTTGAACCAAACCCAGTCTACCGCCTGGTTGCGCAAGATGCAACTCTTGTCGTCGGCCTCGTTTAGCTTGGGCCATGGTGGCAACGACTCGCAAAAAGTAATGGGCATTATCGCAGCTGCAGTAGTAGTTTACATCCATACCAGCGGTGTGTCTATGGATAGCCTGCCCTCTTGGCTACACGTAATCCTCCCCTCAAAAGGAGCCAACGGCGAAGAAATTGCCGGACAAATGCCTGATTGGATTCCGTTGGCCTGTTACAGCGCCATTGCAGCGGGTACCTTAAGCGGCGGCTGGAAAATTGTAAAAACCATGGGCTCTAAAATTACCAAGGTAACCCCGTTCGAAGGTGTAACTTCTGAAACTGCAGGTGCCTTAACCTTATACTTTACCGAGCATCTTAAAATTCCGGTAAGTACTACGCACACCATTACCGGTTCTATTATCGGCTCTGGCTTAACCAAAGGCGTATCGGCGGTAAAATGGGGCGTAACCGTAAAACTGATTTGGGCCTGGATACTCACCATACCTGTTTCGGCGGTACTGGCTGCGCTGGTCTATTACCTGTTAAGCTTATTTATCCATTAATAAAAAAAGGCTTTAAGATTTAACTTAAAGCCTTTTTTTCATGTCACGGGCTACCTGCTGCGCATCGGCATCGCCATGCTGTTCCAGGTTTTCGATGATTTTCTTGCGGTTGGCCTCCGTATGGTTTTGGCTCAGCTTGAAAACATTGGCCAAGCCCTCTACCCTGATTTCGAAACCACTGATGGCTTTGAGGTTCTTCTCGATGTAATCGTCAGTCATGCGATGAAACGCCGCCTGGCTCGTTGCCGGATCTTCGTAGCTGTTGGTTAACTGTTTGATTACCTCTCGGGTTCCAGCTTCATCCATCAGCCTTATTTTACCTTTGGCCTGCACCGAGCTATAGTTCCAGGTAGAGGCTCCTGCCGGATTTTCGTAAACCGAAGCGCTGACATAGGCATGGGCACCCGTAAATAAGGCCAGCACGTTTTCGTTTTGAGCATAAGCTTCGTGATGATCGGTTTTTTTCATCACATGACCAACAATACGCAAGCCCTGTTCGTTTTGATAAACCTGAACAGGCACTTGGGTAGCTACCGGGTACATTCCATCAAAACCAATTAAGGTGATAAAAGGATGCGCCTGCATAAAAGCCCATACTTTTTGGGCATCTTTTTCTTCAAACTTAGAATTTTTGTACATTTTAAAGGGGAATTAGGACCAACAAACAGACCGGGAACTGCAGCAACTAAAACTCGATGCTCAATTCTACTTTAGAATCTGAAGGATGATGCCGGACCCAATTTGGCCCTTCCTTAACCAAGCGGATGGCTTCATCGTCTTCGGCCTTGGTTAAGCCTTTTACCACCTTGATATGGCTTGGCCTGCCTTTGGCATCAACCTCAAAGCTAAGCAACACCATTCTGTTGGCCACAGCGCCTTTGTAAAGCTTATTATTGCTGTTTAGGTATTCCCTGTACTTGGCCCAGCTTTCGGCTGGCGTTGGGGGGGCTATTTTAGCCTTGCTTATATTTACCGTTACCTCTTTCAGGGTTTGATCGGCAGGTTCCAATTCGATGATGGCTTTATTGGCTTTAGTACTTACCTCTTTGGCATTAAAGCCCAAATAATTAACGGTTAGGCTTTGGCTGTTGCTACTGTCAAGGCGCAGGCTAAATTCGCCTTTGCTATTGGTCATGGTTCTGATGTTGGTGTTCAGCACCTTCACATCGGCACCCGGAATAGGCAAACCATCTATTTTGGAAATGACTTTGCCACTAAAAATATCGGGAGAAAAGGTAACGCCTGGTGCCCGGCCACTAAGGGTTTGATTTAAAGGCCTGGCTTCTCTTTTGGCCACGGCTACGTTGCTCAGGCTATCTACTTTAAGCGCGCGGACCTGCATTGCCATTGGCGCTGGTGGGGCGGCGGCTACGCTCACTTCGTTCTTGTCGCTTACTTCTGCGACCGTTTTGTTGGCCAATATATCTTCTGGAGCAGTTTTGGCAACAGCCTTCCCTTTAGGGTTGAGTTTGGCGAGGCTGCTGGTTTTGGCACTGGCCAGGGCTTTATCAACTTCACTGGCTACGGTGGCATCGGCAATAGGCGCTTCGGTTTTTTTAGTGGCAACTTGGGGTGCCGTATTTACTTCTACCTGCTTAGGCTGCTGCTTGGCCAATTGTTCGCGGTTGTTGCTTTCCCTCATCCAAAACAAGAGGCTGGCCACCACAAAAAGTACGGCGGCGGCGGCCGCAATGCTTAGGCGTTGCGAAGTTAGGCGCCATCTTTTTTGTTCAATCGGCTTTTGGGCAATGCGTTCCTGCAATTGTTTTTGAAGCAGGGATAAAGACTGGGCACGCTTGGGCGATTGGCTCAAGCCAGCTAGGGCTTCGGCCACGAAAGGATCCTCAAGCGAAAGTTTTTCCACCTGATGCATCTTTTGGGCATCGAGCTTACCATCAAGGTAATCTTCCAATACTTCAATATCTATCCACTCGTTATAGCTCACTGTTCTTTTCTATGCAAATTTTCAAATTTCTCTTCCCATTTTGGATATAGCTCTTCACTTTGAGCATATCGTAGCCGGTTATATCGGCTACTTCCTTATAGCATTTCTCCTGCAAGTAGAACAGTTCCACACTCTTTCTCTGCTCTTCAGACAAGGTTTCCATGCACTTTTCCATCAAGGTAAGCTGCGTTTCTTTTGCATCGTCAATATCCAGATGCACAAAGTCCTCGTTTTCCACAAAATTATCTTCCAAAGTTACGGTAGGATTTTTTGTAGACTTGCGCAAGGCCATTAGGCAGTGGTTCCGGGTAAGCACATGGAGCCAGCTTTTGAAGTTCTGTACCTGGTGCAGCTTCAGTTTCAACACCAGTTCTTCAAAAATCTGCATCACGGCATCCTTGCTCTGCTCTTCGTCTCTAAAATAATTGAAGCAGACCCCAAAAACCAGGTGCATGTATTTGTTGTAGAGCGTACCCAATGCCTCCAAATCACCGCTTTTCTGATAGGTTGCAATCAGTTCAGAATCGTCGTGCTGATTAATCTTGGTGGTATTTTTGATAAACTTCAATGTGGGCCGCTGCTAAATCTTATCCAAGTATAAAAAATATTTTCCGTTGTGGCTATGGAAATCTGAGAAAGCTGCCATCATCAAACAAAACCTACAGCTCATGAAAAGATTAATACTACCTTTTTTGGCCTTGTTCATTTTGTTTGGATTTAAGGGCATAACCACCAGAACCATTACTGGAACAATCGTTGATAAAACAGATGGGAAAGGAATCCAATTGGCAAGCGTCAGAGCAATGCCCAGCAAGAACAAAGTAACCACCGACAATAATGGCCAGTTCAAGCTAGAGATCAACAAAAACGACAAAACCTTTGAAGTTTCCTATCTCGGCTATAAAACACAAACCATTACGATTACCAAGGCAAACCATTACGAGATCCGGCTCGAAGAAGATTCTCATTCGCTAAACGAAGTGGTTGTGGTTGGTTATACGGCACAATTGAAAAGAAGAGAGGTCGCATCATCCTCCAGTTCCCTAATTAGCGCGAAGGAAATGCGAAGTCAACAAGGCAAGGCGGCAGGAGTTGTAATTCGAGGCCATAATTCCTTTCAAAAAGACAAACCCGTTCATGATACCGAAAGCTATAGTGCCATTAAGGAAAACGGTTTTTTGAAGGCCAACAAAAATCCTTTATCTACCTTTTCTATTGATGTAGATGCGGCTTCGTATAGCAACATGCGCCGTTTTATCAACAATGGCAGTTTGCCTCCAAAAGACGCCGTACGTATCGAAGAAATGATCAATTATTTCGATTACGACTATGCGGACCCAACCGGAAATGATCCGGTAAATATTGTAACAGAGCTAGCACCAGCCCCTTGGAACAGCAAACATCTGTTGTTACATATTGGCTTGAAGGCCAAAAAAATCGCTACCCCGCACCTGCCAGCATCGAATTTAGTATTCTTGATCGATGTTTCTGGATCAATGAACGATGAAAACAAACTGCCGTTGCTGGTTTCCTCGTTAAAGCTCCTTACCGATCAGCTGAGGAAACAAGATAAGGTTGCTATCGTAGTATATGCCGGCAGTTCTGGCTTGGTATTGCCTTCTACTTCTGGGGCCAACAAAACGACCATCAAAGACGCTTTGAGCAGACTGAGCGCAGGTGGTTCTACAGCTGGTGGCGCCGGATTGGCATTGGCCTATAGAGTGGCAACCGAAAACTTTATTAAGGAGGGAAACAACCGCATTATTTTGGCCACAGACGGCGATTTTAACGTGGGCGCCAGCAGCGATGCCGCTATGGAACGCCTTATTGAGGAGAAACGCAAAAGCGGCGTATTCCTGACGGTACTGGGCTACGGAATGGGCAATTATAAAGATAGCAAAATGGAAACCTTAGCCGATAAAGGTAATGGCAACTATGCCTATATCGACAATATTATGGAGGCGAAAAAAGTGTTGGTGAACGAGTTTGGAGGCACCTTGTTTACGGTAGCCAAAGACGTGAAACTTCAGTTGGAATTCAATCCATCCAAGGTACAGGCTTATCGGTTAATCGGTTATGAAAACCGCCTGCTTAACGACGAGGATTTTAACGACGACCAGAAAGACGCTGGCGATATGGGATCGGGACATACGGTTACTGCACTTTACGAAATCATACCGGTTGGCGAAAAAAGCGAGTTCATTGCTAACGTTGACGAGCTTAAATACCAAAAGACAAAAGCCTTGGCCAGCCATAACGATGAAATGCTGACCATTAAGCTCCGCTACAAAGAACCTAGCGCCAACAAAAGTAAGCGCCTGCAAAAAATAGTTCGATACGAGGCGATGTCTACCAACACTAGCGACAATTTCAGGTTTGCGGCAGCTGTGGCCGAATTTGGCATGTTGTTGTGCCAGTCCGAGTTTAAGCAAACCAGCAGCTTCGAACAAGTCATAGACCTTGCCAATGGAGCAAAAGGCAAAGACAAAGAAGGCTATCGCACAGCGTTTCTAAAATTAGTGCAGTCGGCCAAATTAATGGCAAAAGATTTGCTTAATATTGCCGATAGAAACGGTGATGGGGAGGAGCGCAATAAACGCTAGCCACCATCTTTTCCGCTCTTTTAACAATTGAAAAGATGATGATAAAAAAACTAGGTTTATTTTTTACCGCTGGCGCTCTATTATGCCTCAGCAGCTGCGATGTGCAGAGCCAATCGAAAATCGGCAACATTTTAAAGCAAATTCCGACCAGCGGCAACCCTACCACCTTAGAAATTGGACAGGGCATTAAACAGGCCCTCGAAATCGGAACTTCGGAGGGGGCCGACAAACTTTCGGCAAAAGACGGCTTTTTTGGCAACCTGGCCGTGAAGATCCTTTTTCCGCCAGAAGCACAAAAGGTTGAAAAAACACTGAGAAGCGTGGGCTTAAATGCTTTGGCCGACAATGTAATCCTGAGCATTAACCGCGCCGCCGAAGATGCCGCCAAGGAAGCCAAGCCTATTTTCCTTTCGGCTATCAAGCAAATGACCATTGCCGATGCCACCAACATCCTGCTGGGCGACAAGGATGCGGCTACACAGTATTTCAAACGCGTAACCACTGCGCAGCTGATGGAAAAATTCAAGCCGGTAATTACCAACAGCCTGGGCAAGGTAGGTGCTACCAAATATTGGGGCGATGCCGCTACGGCCTACAACAAGCTGCCTTTGGTAAAGCCAGTAAACACCGATTTATCGAGCTATGTGGCACAAAAAGCCATCGACGGCATGTTTATCCAAGTGGCACAGGAAGAGCTTAAAATCAGGGACAACATCAATGCCCGCTCTACCACTTTGCTGCAAAAAGTATTCGGCTATGCCGACAACAAAAAGAAATAAAGTGCAACTGATGGGCCTATGCTTTCCGCTACGCATAAATTGTTGATTTGTTAATAAAAATTTCACCAATTAAAACCAAATTCTTGCTAGCTTGTTCTATCAAAAAAAGAAGAAGTCATCTATGGCAAAACAAAAACAACCAACGAAAAAAAGTCCTGTGAACGGGCGATCCGTGTAGGGCAGGCAAAGCATAGCTAACCAGCAGTTAAAGAAAAGCGTCTCGACAAAACCGGGACGCTTTTTTGGTAAAAGGAAGAACCTCCATCCAACAAAAAAGCCATGCCTTTCGGCACGGCTTCGATCTATTAATCTGTTACCCTTACTATTTCAGCTTAACAAAGTAAAGTCGGTTACGGTCAACCTTATTTGTCAATGGCAGTATCTTAGCGGCAAAGCCACTGGCACCGTTATCCACTACTCCAAAATCATCATCGTTAGCAATGGCCAATATATTGCCCGACAACAAAGTCAGGCCTTCGGCTTTATCATGCGGATAAACCATGGGCAGGTCTTTCAATAGGTCGAGTACCAAGGTTTTGCTAACCGGAGCGATGCCAGCTCCTTGCAGGCCCGCCAAATTGTTCAGTTCTTCTACCGTTTTGCCACCGTACAGCTTCCCATTAGCACCATTATTGGCATCAGAAATATCAGTAGCATTGCTGATATCGATCTTGAATACACGCTTAAATGCAGCCGGATTGGTTGCTGCGCCACCAAAGTTGCCATCGCGCTCTATGGTAAGAAAAGTTGTGCTATTTACCGCTACGATATCGCTTACACCAGTGAGGCTGGTATTATCCATCAGATAGGCATATTGTTTGGTAGCCCCGGTAGCAATATCGAAAGTAAGGATACGTAAAACCGTAGAATTGGCTACAGCTGTTTTAGAGGGGTTGTACATCGGCGATTGCATCATGCCCACCAAGGTCTTGCCATCAGGGGTTATCGTCAGCCCCTCCATGCCCCGGTTGGCCCTGCGGGTTGCAAACACTGCCGGCAATTTACGGCCTCCGGTGCCACTACCAAAAGGATTGATACGTTCTAAGGTTTTTCCACTTGCATCTACGTGTAAGATATGTGGGCCGTATTCATCGCTGATCCAGAAAGTACCATCGGCTGCCAAAACCAATCCTTCCGAATCGATTCCATCTGCACTTGGCGTTAACACTTGTCCATTCAGGTCGTAAGCCGTCTCGCCCGAAGCCCCCATGCCCACTGGATTGGGCAATCCGTTCAGTTTGCCATTTTGGGCATTTTTAAGTTCGATCACCTGCTCTAGCACCAGCTTCCCATCCTTTAGTCTGAATTTGCCAATTTGAGGTGCAAAATCAGGCTTGCCGATGATGATCGAATTGGCGACCTGTCCGGCTACGTTAGAGCCCCGATCGGTTAACATGTAAAATACATCTGGCGATTTGGGATCGGCTGCTACCGCCGAGCCAAAGCCGCCATTATAAACCTTTACGCCATCGGCCGTGGTGAAAAGAATTGCAGGCTCGCTTACTTCGGCCATATCAGGGTATACAAAAGCTGGGGTTTCTGGAGAGGATGAATGTTTTTTGCAGGCTGCGAATAAGATCAGGCCGGCCGAAAGGAAGCTCAATGCTTGTTTTTTCATAAAAATATGTTTGTTTTTACAAAAGAACCGAAACCATATAAAGGCATTATTAACATAAAAACAACAATTTGAACAGGCGTTTAATTTGTTTTTGGCTTTTATTTGAGGTACTTTTATCGAGTATTTTACAGATAAACATTTGGATTTTAAGGATTTTAACTTCAACCCCGAGCTTTTAGAGGGTTTATTGGCCATGGGCTTCCGCAGTGCAACGCCCATACAGCAACAGGCCATTCCACTAATTTTAGCAAAAAAAGACCTGATTGCCTGTGCCCAAACCGGCACCGGAAAAACCGGCGCCTATCTTTTGCCGATTATGCACATGCTGACCGAAAAGCACGAGCGGCACAATACCACTTTGATATTGGCCCCAACCCGCGAATTGGCACAGCAGATAGACCTTCAGGTAGAAGCGCTTTCTTATTTTACCAATATCAGTTCGCTAACCGTTTATGGCGGCGGCGACGGCATCGCCTACGAACAGCAAAAACGATCGATGCGCGAAGGCGTAGACATTATTATTGCCACCCCCGGCCGCTTAATTGCGCACCTTTCTTCGGGCCTGCTCAAAATGGACCAGTTACAGTATCTGGTACTCGACGAAGCCGACAGGATGCTCGACATGGGCTTTTACGAAGACATCATGAAAATTGTAGGCTACCTGCCCAAAGCGCGTCAAACCGTCATGTTCTCGGCCACCATGCCTCCTAAAATCAGGAAATTGGCCAGCAATTTATTAACAGAACCTGAGCAGATCAACATCTCGATATCTAAACCAGCCGAAGGCATTAACCAGCAGGTTTACCTTATGCACGACGAACAAAAAGTGCCTTTGCTGACCGAAATATTGAAATCGGCCACCTACAACCGCATTATTGTTTTTGCGGGCCGCAAGGAAAAAGTAAAGGAGCTGGGCAAGGTATTTAAGCGACTGGGCCTCAAAGCGGCCTCGTTCCATAGCGATTTGGAGCAGAAAGAGCGCGAAGCCATTATGCTCGATTTCAAGAACAGCAAACTGAACGTACTGATCGGCACCGATGTACTGAGCCGCGGCATTGACGTAACGGGCATAGACCTGGTGATCAATTACGATGCCCCCCACGATGCCGAAGACTACATTCACAGGATTGGCCGAACTGCAAGGGCAGCCACCACCGGCACAGCCATTACCCTGGTTAACGGCAAAGACAAACGTAAACTGGCCAACATCGAAAAACTGATTGAACGCCAGATAGACCGCATGCCCTTACCCGAGCACCTGGGCGAAGCACCAAAGGAAGAAGCCATGGCCGAGCAAAAACCCTATAAAAAGAAAAAGAAGTTCTTCAAGAAAAAGCCGAAGCCAGCTGCCGGCTAAAAAATCAGAAAAACACTTGCAATATGCCAATTGCTTTCTAATTTTTGGTTCAAATTCTATACCTTTAGGCTATGCAGAACCTCCCACCTTTAGCAGAACGGATGCGTCCACAAAATTTGGATGAGTATGTGGGACAAAAGCATTTGGTTGGTCCAGATGCGGTTTTGCGCAAAGCCATTGAAAGCGGGCAATTGCCTTCCATGATTTTTTGGGGGCCTCCGGGAGTAGGCAAAACCACTTTGGCCTCCATCATTTCACAAAATCTAGACCGCCCATTTTTTAACCTCAGCGCCATCAATTCGGGGGTTAAAGACATCCGAGATGTCATTGACCGTGCCGCCGCACTGAAAGACAGTTTCATGGGCCTGCCCATCTTGTTTATAGACGAGATCCACCGTTTCAGCAAATCGCAACAAGACAGCTTGCTGGGTGCGGTTGAGCGGGGCTTGGTTACGCTGATTGGCGCTACCACCGAAAACCCCTCTTTCGAAGTCATCTCGGCTTTGCTTTCGCGATGCCAGGTTTATATTTTAAAGGCACTGACCGAAGAGGAATTGGTTTCCTTGTTGCAGACCGCCATCAAAAAGGACGAAATCCTTCAAAAAAAGCAAATCAAAATCAAGGAGAACGAGGCTCTCATCCGCCTATCGGGTGGCGATGCACGCAAGCTGCTCAACGTACTCGAAATAGCCATCAATGGCATTGGCGGCGATCAAATTACGCTGACCAACGAGAACGTACTGGCGCATGCCCAGCAGAACCTGGCCCTGTACGACAAGGCTGGAGAGCAACACTATGATATTATTTCGGCCTTTATCAAATCCATCAGGGGCAGCGACCCCAATGCCGCTGTTTATTGGCTGGCCAGGATGATAGAGGGTGGCGAGGACCCGCTGTTTATTGCCCGCAGGCTGGTTATTCTTTCCTCAGAAGATATTGGCAACGCCAATCCCAATGCTTTACTGCTGGCTAACAACTGCTTTGCCGCCGTTAATGTGATCGGCTATCCCGAAGCCAGGATCATTTTAGCGCAATGCGTAACGTATTTGGCTTCTTCTGCCAAAAGCAATGCATCTTACGAAGCCATCAACAAAGCGCAGGCCTTGGTTAAACAAACCGGCAACCTGCCCGTACCGCTACATATCCGCAATGCGCCAACCAAGCTCATGAAAAACATCGGCTATGGCAAGGATTACCAATATTCGCACAGCTACGAAGGCAATTTCTCCGAACAGGAATATTTGCCCGAAGAACTGAGTGGCACCAAGCTTTACGATCCGGGCAAAAATCCGGCAGAAGAAAAGCTGCGCGAGAAACTAAAACAAAATTGGAAAAACAAATATAACTACTAATCTATGCTAACTACTTTTTTAGACCATCAAAGAAAGGCCTTTTGGCGCAGCCGAAACAAGGCTGGCAGCATTGCGGCACAAATTGTACTGGTCTTTTTTATGCTTTACTTTTTGGCTGTGGCCATTGGCGTTGGCTTTGGCATGACCAAGTTTCTGCCCAAATTCTTTCCCGGTCAGGATGCCATTGTAAGTTTTAACGGGCTGATCCTTTATTATTTTGCCTTCGATTTCATCATGCGCCTGCAGCTGCAAGAATTGCCTACGCTAAGTATTATTCCCTATCTGCATCTCAAGATTCCGAAGCGCAAAATCATCCAGTTCCTCAACATCAAGGCGCTCTTTTCGGCCTTTAACCTTTGGCCGTTTTTTATCTTTTTTCCGTTCTTTTTCATCAAGATCGCACCGGCCTACGGTGTGCTTACCTTGCTGATGTATATTGTTTCGGTGCTATCGCTGGCGGTATTCAATAACTACCTGGTGCTGTATATTAAAAGAAAATCGATTGCCAATATCTCGTTTACGGTAATAGGCTTGGCCATTTTTGCCGGATTTGCAGCTTTGGAATACTACAAGGTGATTTCGGTAATGGCTGCCAGCAACTTTGTTTTCTCCAAATTGGCTCAGTATCCGTACATCGGTTTTGTTTTTACGCTTCTGGCTTTGATCATCTTCAAAATCAATTCTACCTACCTGCGCAACAACCTGTATGCCGAGGAGCTGAGCGCCGGACAAGAGAAAAAGGTAAGCACTGATTATGCTTTCTTGAATCGTTTTGGCCGTGTTGGCGAATTGGCGGCCTTGGAGCTGAAACTGATTTTACGCCATAAACGCCCGCGTTCGGCGGTTTTCATGAGCTTTTTGTTTTTGTGCTACGGCTTCATCTTTTACAAAGAATCCGTAATCGCCAAAAATGCGTTCGGACAAATGATGTTTGCCGCCATTTTCATGACCGGTATTTCTATCATTATTTATGGACAGTTCATGTTTGCCTGGCAAAGTGCCCATTTTGATGGCATTTTGAGCAACAAAATCAACTTCAAGGATTTCATCAAAGCCAAATTCCTGCTTTTTACCATTTCTTGTACCATTATTACCTTACTGGCCAGTTTTTATGGTTTTATCAGCCCAAAGCTGTTGTTATTGCACCTGGCGGCCTATCTGTACAATATTGGTTTCGGCACGGTAATCGTGCTTTACCTGGCTACCTTAAACTATAAGCGATTAGACATTACCAAGGCCGCCAGCTTCAACTATCAAGGCACGGGTGCTACCCAATGGTTGCTGATGTTCCCTTATGTGTTGACCCCCATTTTACTTTATGTGCCATTCGGCATCATGAACAAGCCTTACCTGGGACTAATGGTCGTTTCTTTGTTCGGCCTCATCATGCTCCTGATGCGTGGATTCTGGGTTAATTATATTGTTAAAAGATTTGAAAAACAACGTTACAAAATAGCCGAAGGCTTTAGAGAATAAGACATATGCTAGAAATTAGAAATTTACAGAAACATTATGGTGGTCGCACCGTAGTTAATATTCCGAACCTGACCATCCGCGATGGTGAAACCATTGGCCTGGTAGGCAATAATGGCGCGGGTAAAACCACGCTTTTCAGGATGCTGCTCGATCTCATCAGACCCGATGGTGGCGAAGTGCTTTCCAAAAACGAAAACGTAGCTGCTACAGACCAATGGAAAGACTATACCGCTTCTTATCTGGACGAAGGCTTTTTGATCGACTACCTGACACCTGAAGAGTATTTTATGTTTATTGGCAGCCTGCACAACTTGAGTGCTGCACATGTAGCCGATTACCTTAAGCAATACGAAGAGTTTTTTAACGGCGAAATCCTGAACCGCGGCAAATATATCCGCGATTTTTCGAAAGGAAACCAGAACAAGGTAGGCATTGCCGCCGCTTTGATGCAAAAACCCGAGCTTTTGGTGCTCGACGAGCCTTTTGCCAACCTCGATCCTACAACCCAGATCAGGCTCAAAACATTGATCAAATCGTTAAAGGCTACCCATCGTCTTACTACTTTAATCTCCAGCCACGACCTGAACCACGTAACCGATGTATGCGACAGGATTATCCTGCTGGAAAAAGGGGTGGTAATCAAAGACTTTAAAACCGACGAAAATACGCTGAAAGAACTGGAAGCTTACTTCTCAGAATAAATCGGTGGCATGTAACAAACTTGTATACAAATATGGTCAATCTGTACCTTGTGCAGGGTATGGATTGCCCCTGTTTTCTTTAAGGCTATACGCCCGCAATACCTGTAAAATACGGAATTACAGTCGATAAGCCACAAATTGGCTTTTATTTTAAGCAAGATTGCAGAATTGGCATTACCTTTGAATAATTCACAAACATTAAATCAAAATTGTAATAAAATGATGACTTCAAGATTCAAAATAGCAACATTAAGTGTGGCCTTTGCTATAGGCGCAATGACTTTTCAAGGTTGCGACAGTTTAACCAATACGCAAAAAGGTGCAGGTATTGGTGCAGCAGCAGGTGGTGTAATTGGTGGTATTATTGGTAAAAAAGCAGGTAATACTGCGGTAGGTGCCATTATTGGTGCAGCTGTTGGCGGTACTGCCGGTGGTTTTATTGGCAAGCGTATGGATAAACAAGCGGCCGAAATCCAAAATGCTATTCCAAATGCAGAAGTAATCCGTGAAGGCGAAGGTATTATTGTGAAATTTGACAGCGGTATTCTGTTCGACTTCGACAAATTTGACCTTAAAGATGCCGCTAAACAAAACATCCAAAGCTTGGCTTCTTCTATCAATCAATATCCAGGTACCGACATCAAGGTCATCGGCCATACCGATAGCCGTGGTACCGAGCAATATAACATGAACCTTTCAGAAAAAAGAGCCGCGGCCGTTAAAGCCTATGCCGTTTCGCAAGGAGTTCCTCCTGCTCGTTTAATTACGGTAGGTAAAGGTTTCTCTGAGCCGATTGCCGATAACGCAACCGATGCCGGTAGAGCAGCCAACCGTAGGGTAGAGATTGTTATCGTAGCTAACGACCAATTGAAAAAAGAAGCCCAAAAAGCAGGTTAATCATAGCTAGTTCTATTTACCTATATAACATTAAAGTCCCGATTAAATCGGGACTTTTTATTTGTTGCCTTCTTGAGTTTTACTCATAGATGTCTGCAAAATAGCCGATCGCCAACGATTTGAGCAAGAGTTCCTGTTCCATCATGGCATAAGACGGAACCGGCTTTATTAGTTTCCAATGTGGCCAGCCGTCCTGATCAAGGCCCTCGAGCTCGTAAAAGCCCATCTCGCTCAGTAGCCTACAGGTGGCAATATGCATCAGCTCTTCTTTTTGCCTCTTGCTGTATTTCCTTGGCCCCTGTCCCAGCTCCTGAACACCGATTAAAAAGAGTACGACTTTCAGATCTGGCAATTCAGAATCAAACTCTTTAGCGATCCTCTCCTGCAAAACTTTCCATTTGGCATGTGTTTCTGCTGGTTTCATGTCACAAATATACATTTATAGGCGTTTACCTCGCCATCGTTAACGCACATCTACGTCAATTTTTTAGCTTTGTGTTATGAACCGTAAAATCAACACCGGCCTTTTGGCCTATGGCATGTCGGGCAAGGTTTTTCATGCCCCTTTTGTAAGTACGCACCCCGGCTTTCAGCTATCGGCCGTTACCGAACGAAACAAAAAGCAGGCGATACTCGATTATCCGGCCGTAAAAAGCTATGATAGCGTTGCCGAGCTCATTGCCGACGATTCGATTGAACTGGTTATCATCAATACGCCCAACTACACGCATTACGACTATGCCAAGCAGGCTTTATTGGCCGGCAAGCATATTTTGGTAGAGAAGCCCTTTACCGCAACCAGTGCCCAGGCCAAAGAGCTGTTCGAACTGGCCAAAAACCAGGGCAAAAAAGCTTTGGTTTACCAAAACAGAAGGTACGACAGTGGCTTCAATTCGGTAAAAAGAATCATAGCAAGTGGTGTGCTGGGCAAGTTGGTCGAAGTACATTTCCGTTTTGACCGTTACCGCAACGAAATTGGTCCCAAAACCTTTAAGGAAGAACCCATAGCCGCCAGCGGCTTGCAATATGACCTGGGGCCACACTTGCTTGACCAAGCCATCAGTTTGTTTGGCCAACCTAAAAGTTTTCACAAAGTTTTGAGCCACAATCGGGAAAACACCAAGGTTGACGATTATTTTGCCATCCAGCTCAGCTATCCCAACGAGCTCAATGTTTTTTTAACGGCCAGCATGTTGGTAGCCGATATCCAACCGGCATTTGTACTCAACGGCGTACAAGGCTCGTTTTTAAAGAACCATGCCGACGTACAGGAAGAACAGCTTTTAAAAGGCATGAAGCCTACCGAAACGCAATATGGCTGGGAATATCCGAACAACGAGGGCAAGCTAACGGTAGTTACCGCCGATGGAGGTCGTGAAACTTCCTTAATCCCTTCGCAAAAAGGAGATTACACGGGCTTGTTTGAGGCGGTTTACCAGAACATCGTAAACAATGTGCCTTACCCAATAACCGAAAGCGACATTATTACCCAACTGGAGATTTTAGAATCCTAACCAATTCACAAACAAATCATAAGCTCGGATTGGGTTAAATTAAGCATTATTTATACTTTTGGGCACCAAATATAAGACCCATGGCAAATTACGAAATCGGTGTACAACCGCTATCATTGGCCGTTATCCAACAACTGGTTAACGAGCAAAAAAAAATCAGTTTATCCCAATTGGCGATTGAACGCATTGAAAAATGCCGCAAATACCTGGATGATAAACTGAATGATAACGAAGACCCGATTTATGGAATCAATACCGGATTTGGCTACCTGCAAAACGTAAAGGTAGATTCAGCGCATTTAACCCAGCTGCAACATAACCTGTTGCTTTCGCATGCCTGCGGAACCGGCGCCGAAGTACCGCAGCCGATCGTTAAACTGATGTTGCTGCTCAAAATCCAATCGCTCAGCTATGGCCATTCGGCAGTAGCCTTGCCAACCGTGCAGCGTTTAGTCGATTTTTACAACCACGATATACTGCCGGTTATTTACACCCAGGGTTCTTTGGGCGCTTCTGGCGATTTGGCGCCTTTGGCCCATCTGGCCCTGCCTTTAATTGGCGAGGGAGAAGTTTGGTACCAGAACCAGAAAATAAGCACGACGGCACTTTATCGGGAATTGGGCTGGACCAGCCTTACCTTGCAGAGCAAAGAGGGCTTGGCCCTGATTAATGGTACACAGTTTATGAGCGCCTATGGTTGCTATTGCCTGTTGAAAGCTCAAAAAATGACGGCCTGGGCCGATGCCATTACGGCTATTGCCTTAGATGCCTTCGATTGTCGGCTTGACCCTTTCTTAAACCTGAGCCATCAGATCAGGCCACACCAGGGTCAGCTAGACACCGCCAAAAACATTCAAAATTGGCTGGCAGGAAGTCAGTTGATGGCTAGAGAAGGCAAACAAACCCAAGATCCTTACTCTTTCCGTTGTGTACCCCAAGTACATGGCGCCAGCAAAGACAGCATCAATTATGTGAGCGCCGTTTTCGAAACCGAGATTAATTCGGTTACCGATAATCCCAATGTTTTTCCAGACGAGGACATGATCATTTCTGCCGGAAACTTTCACGGACAGCCTTTGGCCTTGGCCCTCGATTTTCTTTGCATTGCCCTGGCCGAGATTGGCTCGATATCGGAAAGAAGAACCTTCCAGCTGATTTCGGGTACGCGAGGCCTGCCTCCTTTTCTGGTTAAAAATGCCGGATTAAATTCGGGATTGATGATTACGCAATATACCGCGGCTTCTATTGCCAGCGAAAACAAACAGCTGTGTACGCCAGCTTCTGTTGACAGCATTGTCAGCAGCAATGGCCAGGAAGACCATGTGAGCATGGGTGCCAATGCGGCTACCAAGTGCTTGCGCGTTTGCGATAATCTGGAAAGAATTTTAGCAATAGAACTGCTTACCGCAAGTCAGGCGCTCGATTTGAGGCGCCCTGAACAGTCATCGCCTAAAGTGGAACAACTGGTAAGTGCCTATCGACATACCGTTGCCTTTAACGATGCCGACAGGTTGTTGGCCAAAGACATCCAGGCCTCTATCCTTTTCATGCGCCAAACTGCCTTGTAGTTACCAAAACTGGCAGATGATAATAATGATGAGTAGCAACAAAATCATTTGGTTTAGTTTTAAATAAAGCCAGGCTGCCACAGGCAGGCCTGGCTTTTTGATTAGTTTATTTGGTGCTTATTACTTGTTAAACAACTGCTTAAGGTTTACGGCAGGCATACTTACCAAGGTTTGGTCGGAAAGCGAGCCTTTGCAATTGCCAATGGTCATGTTTTCCAGGCTTATATGAGCCGTTTCTGATGTATTTAAGGTCAGGTTTTGGATGCGATCCCCCTTTGCCTCGCGATCGTCGCCTTTTACGGTAATGGTCGAATTTCCGGCAGTTGTAATGTCCAGGTCTTGATAAGAAGCCCACTCGCTGGTAAACGCCGTATTTTTAAGATTGAGGTACAAAGATTTGGCGATTTCTTTTTCGATGTTCACTTCGCTAACGTCTTCGGTAGCCACGCTCAATTTGTTGATGGCCGTTTCGCCGTCGAAAACCAATCGGTTTACTTTTTTAAGGCTAACTGCCAGCGAATCGGCTTTGGCGTTAAGGTCTACACCATCGGCTTCTACCAAACTGATGCTTTTCGTATCGGGTGCATAAATAAGCAAGGTAATGTACTTGTTGTCGCGGCCTTTATCGTCGAACGTTAGCTGCAGCCTGCCTTGTGCATCAACCTCCAGCTTTATCATGTCTTTATAATTATCCGGAACTTTTACCCCGTATTTGTCATCCTTAATCAAACGGATATTGAAATACATGCCTTTTCCATTGGCAATATTTACCGATTGGAAGGCCGGCGTTGCCTTGCTCTCCATATTGGCCGAAGCCTGGCTAAAGCTGTCGTCTTTTCTGTCTTCTACCTTGCGGTTCTGGACATCGGTATACAATACCCGGGAGCTGTACACCATGCCTAAAATTGGCAAAAGGATGAGCGATGCCGCAAATGCGATTAATAATTTATTACTTGTTTTCATCTGTTTTAAGCATTAAAAGTTTCTTTAACAAAAGTGTTGTAGCGGGTTTGCAATTCGTCGAAGCCTATGCCCAGCAAATAAATGTTCCTGAAAACCGATGGCAGTTCATCGTCCATAAACTGGCCTTTTCTGTAGGCTTTTACATTGGCTATGGCATCATCGGCTATAAAAAAACCAATGCCTCTTTTGTTGTTGATTATATTTTTGTTTTGCAGCAGCTCGTAAGTACGCATTACCGTATTAGGATTTACCTCGAGCGCTACGGCCATTTCCCTTACCGAAGGTATTTTTTGATCGGCTTGCCATTTGCCCAACAGGATATGTTCGCAAACGTATTCTGCAATCTGAAGGTATATTGCCTTGTTGTCTCTAAATTCCATGTCTATACCGATTAAAATTAAACCTCTTTTTCTTTCAGGCGCACATAGGTGATGCTCCAGATAATGAGCGTAAGTACCGACAGCCCTATAAATACCCAGAGCTCTGCCGTTTCTTTGCCATTGTTTGCGTTTTCGTGGATAGGCACCTTGCCCGATAGCAGCGCTTTAGTAGCCTTAACGATAATGTAGGTCCAGATGCCCGAGAAAACCATAACCGAAATAGCCGTTTTGATATAATGGAACCGGTTAAAATAAACAGAACCCAATAAGAACACACTGGTGATAAAAAGCGGTGCAAGGTAAAGCGGCTTAAACTGATTAGGGTTGTTTTTGGCAAAAAAGTAGGTTGCACTATCGGTTGCGGCGCCCACGTCGTGGAGATGGCCTTTTACATACGACACAAAGGCCAAATCTGTTAAATAAAACAGGATGATGAAGCTGGCTGACGCTAAGATTCCGGTAAAGCACACTCCTGCCAGAAACTTCTCGAAAATGGAAGCAGGAATCATCAAGTCGATTACCGCTCTCGATTTTTGACCCAGGTGCGCAAAATAGGTACTGGCAATAATGCTGATAAACAAGAAGCCAAATACCATGAATAGCGGCTCCCTGAAATTGAGCACGTTGTAGCCTAGGTTATTGCCCAGTGGCAACAAGTTGTAGCCGTAAAAGGCAATAAAAACACCCAGCACCACCAAAAGCGTAATCAGAAAGATCTTGCCAAACTCTAGCCATTGTCTCTTAAGCAATAGCCCAAAACGCTGTAAGTTAAAAGTATTGTTCATGTTGCTTAGCTTTTAGTTAAAAATGGGTTTCAATTTATTTTTCTCTGCCAACACCGCGTTAAACAATAGCTCGATATCAAGCCTGCTGTCTTCTTGGTGATAGTTTGGCACTACCGCATTGTAGCCCGCCAGTGAAGGCTCTGCGTAGATTACTGTTTCGTCAATCTCTTTTACGCGCTTAAAGCAAAGTTTCTCGGTAATCTCGTCAACCGATGCCTTTAAGGCCACTTTGTTCTCGTCGAGCATGATTACCGTATCGATGAGGTTGTCCAAATCCCTCACCTGGTGGGTAGAGATGATGATGCAACGTTCGTCGGTAAGTACCGATGCCATAATTTTACGGAACTGCGCTTTCGATGGGATGTCTAAGCCGTTGGTGGGTTCGTCCATGATCACCAATTTGGCCTGGGTTGCCAAACCGAAAGAAATGATTACTTTTTTCTTTTGTCCGTAAGACATGTTGATGAGCTTTTGTCCAACCGGGATATCAAACTCGGCCAATAGTGAGGCGAAATAGTTGTGGTCGAAGTTTGGATAGAAAGCGGCATTTGCCTTTACATAGGCATCTACTTTTACCGCCGGCAGGTAAAATTCTTCCGGGATGAAGCAGATTTGTTGCAACAGGGCTGGTTGTCTTTTGGCAGGATCAAAGCCCAGTACATCCAGCTGTCCGCTTTGCGCATAGACCAATCCGGCCAAATTTTTTAGCAAGCTCGATTTGCCTGCACCATTCTTGCCCAAGAGGCCATAGATGTGGCCAAAGCTGAGTTGCATGCTCATATCGCTGAACAATGGTCGGTTCTTGCTATAGCCAAAATTCAGGTTGTTTATCTTTATCATACTCTACTGTATTAGTTAAATAATACACTAAATTATTAATACGGATAATCGACTCCAAATTTATTTTCAATTATTTTTCAAAAAGTGGATTTAGAGCTTATAAAGGCAGTTTTAGATGAATTAATTTTTATTGCCGAATTGTTATAGGATTAATGGGATCAGTAAAAACGTGTTAACCACCTTACACAGCTAAGATGGTGAAACATAAGTTCAACCATCTTAGACGTCTAAGAGCACCTAGGCCTATTGCAGCTAACAATCGTAGGCACAAAACCAATCAAGGTGGCAAACAACTTAGATGAACCTACGGGCCTTAAATGGCGAAAAAACATCAGTCAACAAGTATTAAAAACTGTTAATGGGCAACTGAGCATTGTAGCCGACAATAAAAAACCCCAGCCTGCTTTCGCTCAACTGGGGTGGGTGATTAACCTAAACCTATTCCTTTATAATAGCGGTACGCTGATCCCAAAACTCAAATTGCGTCCCGGATTGTAAATACCTGCCGGCTTGTATCTGCTTAAATGATTGAAATACAACTTGTCGGTCAGGTTCTGTCCGGTAACCCATAAATTGATCTTTCCTTTCTTCACTTTTACAGCGGTACCAATGCCTGCATCTATTAATGTATAACCGTTGGTTTCGGTTTCGAAACTGTCGAAACGGTCTTGTTTAAATACATTCGTTAAGCCTATTTTGATATAGCTATCGCTTAGGCCCTTAATTTGGGGCTCAAAGCGAAGCTCGTTGTTCAGGCTGGCTGCCGGAATAAACGGAAGTGGCGCTTTAGTGGCATTATTCGTTCCTTTTACATAGGCAAAGGTATTTTCGAAGTGCAAAGCCTTAATCAAGTGGAAATCTACCGAAGCCTCTCCACCCATCAAGGTTGCATTGGTTTGTACATAACGGTACAATGGCAATACGGTAGTGCTTCCATCCTCTTCCTGAAAATTGATGGTTTCGTTATTGAAATTGCCGGGGTAGATATAGTTATAGATCTTGTTACTGTAGGCGTTTAGGCCCAATGTTACCTTTTCGGCATTATATTCTAAGCCCAAATCAAACTGCAAGCTGGTTTCCTGTTTCAGGTTACTGTTACCCTTTTCGTACCTGAATGTACCTTCGTGACGGCCGTTGGCCCCCAGCTCGGCAATGTTGGGCGCCCTGAAGCCTGAACCAGCATTTCCTTTCAGATTCAAGTTTTTGGCGATTTCGAAGGCAAAGCCGACCGATCCAGAAACATTAGAAAACTTATTGTTGAAAGCCGTAAACACCTGATTACCGTCGGCATCAATCAAATCGCGGCCATCTATGTTTTTATGATCGTAGCGGATACCTGCGTTAATGGCGCCTTTGGCAAAGTTGCGTTTCAGGTAGGCAAAAGCACCGATGTTATCACTGGTGTAATCCGGAATTAAAAACTCATCGCCATTGTTGGCATTGGTTTGGTGCATGCCCTGTACGCCTATGGTTGGCTCCCAAACGCCATTGTTGGCAAAAGAATATTTTACATCGTAGGTGTAAGAATTAAGGTTGAGGTACAAACCTGGTTCGGTGGCACTTTCTTCAAACTCTTTACGTACGTTACGCTGAAAAGCCAGGGTGGTTTTCAACTGGCCACCGCCCAAAAGAATATTGCTGTTTAGCGCCGCACGATAATGGTTGATATTCTGAAACGGAAGGTTCAGTTTCCGCTTTTGGGCTTCGCTGTTCGAAATCACGTTGCCCTCTTCATCCAGGTAATCACCATTGTCGTTTGGTCCTTCTTCCACCAAACCAATATTGGTATTAAATCTAGACAAATTGAGGTGTGCATAGCCCCAGGTTTTGTTCAGGCCGATCATTCCGCTTACATTGGTTTCATTAAAGCCCGAATTAGGCACGGTATGATCTTTATAGCCAAAGCCATAGGCATTTTTATAGGAAACACGGCCTCGGTAAACCAAGCCATCGCTATTGCCCTGCAACATCAACGAAGAAGCTGTCAAGCCATTGTTGGTATTGTAGTTGGTCGTAAAGTTACCGTTAAAATCGCCAGCAGCAGGCACCAGGTCGTCTATAATGTTGATTACACCGCCTAAAGCGTCAGAACCATAAAGCAAACTGGCCGGGCCTTTCAGCACCTCGATGCGGGCGGCAGAAAACTGGTCTACTTCCACGCCGTGTTCATCTCCCCATTGCTGTGCTTCTTCTCTTGCACCATCAACAATGGTCAATACCCGGTTATAGCCCAAACCACGGATAGAAGGCTTTGAAATGGCACCACCGGTAGTTACCTGCGAAACCCCAGGAACTTTGGCAATCGCATCAACAATGTTGGTACCCGCTGCCTGCGCCAGCTTTTCGCGACTAATGGAAACCACCGCCAAACTATTGGTTTTGTTGTTGGCACTATAAGGCGTACCGGTAATCACCACCTCGGCACTTTCGATAACCGACGCTTCTAAAGCGAAAACAATTTGCGCTCCAGCGGCCAGGTCTACTTGCTGCGATGCGGTTTTATAACCCACATAACGTACTTCTACCAAAAACTTGCCCCGCGATGGGATATTGCTAAAACTGAATTCGCCATTGGCGTTGGTGGTTGTAGTGGCTTTGAGGTCGGAAATATAGACCGTGGCGCCAGAAAGCGGTTCTTTGGTGCTGGCATCAAGCACCTTTCCCTTAAAATCTGCCCAATTTGCGGCCAAGGCAGGAGCCGTAAAACAAGCTAATAGTACAACCAGTAAAAGGTGTATCTTTTTCATAATATCTCTTTTTTACAAACGGCAATAGGCAAAGCCAATCAGCCATTGATGAATCATTAAATTGAATGTAAACGGCATCAGTTGGAGCTGATGCAACAGGTAGATGTTTATGAAAAAGCCGGGGGCCCGCGAAGCGATGTGGCAATCAGTTCGGCATAAGAACTGCTGACTGAAGAAATATTTTTGCTCATCAGCTTACTGCTCAGGTAAGTGATGTAAGCATTTTCTGTAGTGGTGTAGTTTTTTTCGAAATGGGCGGCACAGATCAAACAGGTTTCCTGCTGTGTTTTAACATGGACCTTGTGCGTACAGTGTTTTTCAACGGCAACTTCGGGTGCTTGTTCATGGTGATGCAAGGCGCTCCAAGGCGTAATGGCCAGGGAGAATACCCAAAGCATTGCCAAGGACAGAATTTGATGGATATGTTGACGCCTCTTTTTCAATTTCGTGACAAACCTAAGCAAATAACATAAAATTCCTACATTTGAAATTGTAACATTGCCTTGATATGACCACAAACCAAATAGAAGGGTTAAACCTTAAAGTAAGCCAAACCCCAACCGGAAGCCAACTGAACTGCAAAGGCTGGGTGCAGGAAGCCGCCTTGCGCATGTTGTTGAACAACCTTGACCCCGCAGTTGCCGAACGCCCCGAAGACCTTATCGTTTATGGCGGCCGTGGCAAAGCCGCGCGTAACAAGGAAGCCCTTGCCCTCATTGTGAAGGCGCTCCAGCATTTAGAAGAAGACGAAACCCTGCTCATCCAATCGGGCAAGCCGGTAGGCGTATTGCCAACCCATAAAGATGCGCCTCGTGTGCTGATTTCCAATTCGCAGCTGGTACCGAAATGGGCAACCCAACAGCATTTTGACGAGCTGGAAGACAAAGGCCTGATGATGTATGGCCAGATGACCGCCGGTTCCTGGATTTATATCGGTTCGCAGGGCATTGTGCAGGGCACCTACGAAACTTATGCGGCCTTGGCCAAAAAGCATTTTAACGGCAACTTGAAAGGCAAACTGAATGTTACTGCAGGTTTAGGTGGCATGGGAGGCGCACAGCCTTTGGCCATTACCATGAACCAGGGCGTTTGCCTGGCGGCCGATGTTGAAGAGTGGCGCATCCAGAAGCGTTTGGAAACACGTTATATCGACGAGATTGCCTATGACATAGACGAGGCAATAGACCGCGCATTGCAATACCAAAAAGAGAACAAGGCTTTATCCATCGGCGTAGTTTGTAATGCCGTTGAATTGCTGCAAAGATTGATAGACCGCAACATTACCCCAGATACGCTAACCGACCAAACGTCGGCGCACGACCCTTTAATCGGCTATTTTCCCGAAGGGCTGAGTGTAGCCGAGGCGGCCGACCTGCGCACCAACAATCCCGACGAGTATGTAAAACGTTCATACGCCACCATGGCCAAGCATGTAAAACAAATGCTCGAACTGCAAAAACGTGGCGCCATTACTTTCGATTATGGCAACAACCTCAGGGGCCGTGCCCTAGAAGTTGGCGTACAAAATGCTTTCGATTTTCCGGGCTTTGTTCCGGCTTATATCCGTCCGCTATTTTGCGAAGGCAAAGGACCTTTCCGTTGGGCCGCCTTAAGTGGCGATCCGCAGGACATCTATGAAACCGACAAACTGATCCTTTCGCTTTTTCCAGCAAACGAAAGCCTCCGCCAGTGGATTACCATGGCGCAAGAACGTATTGCTTTTCAGGGATTGCCTGCCCGCATCTGCTGGCTGGGCCAAGGCGAAAGAGAAAAAGCCGGTTTGGCTTTTAACCAGTTGGTGGCCGAAGGAAAAGTAAAAGCACCGATTGTAATTGGTCGCGATCACCTCGACACAGGCTCTGTGGCTTCGCCTAACCGCGAAACCGAAGCCATGCTCGATGGTTCTGATGCCGTAGCCGATTGGCCGATCCTCAATGCCCTCATCAATACCGCAGGCGGCGCCAGCTGGGTATCGCTGCATCACGGTGGAGGCGTAGGCATAGGCTATTCTATCCACGCTGGAATGGTCATTGTGGCCGACGGAACCGACGACGCCGCCAAACGCATCAAAAGGGTATTGCACAACGACCCCGCCATGGGCGTAATCAGGCATGCCGATGCGGGTTACGATATTGCCAAAGATACCTTGAGAGCGCATCGGCTTGGTTTGGAATAGCTGGTGGCAACAGCAGCAAGCCGCCTGCAATGCCTAAGCGGCTATTTGCTTATCACTTGTTTTTATTGCAAATACATGATAAATAAAGCCTTAAATTTGAAGGTAGCTTAAACCATAGGGCTATATTTTACGTTTATATAACTAAAAACCATGGCAACTGCAGCGCAAATTCAAAAAGGTTATATCGACTATGTATTAACGCATTACGAGCAACCCAAATCGGTTTACAGTTTTGCTAAAAAACTTAAAATAACCGAGGCCGATTTCTATTCTTTTTATGCTTCATTTAACAGCATCGAAAAAAACATCTGGTTTGAACTGACCTCGGAAGCTATCCATGAAATAGCACAACAGGAGCATTGGGCGCAATATACCGCCAGAGAAAAAGTACTGTCTTTCTTTTACAGCTATGTAGAGTTGCTTAAAAGCCAGCGCAGCTTTGTAATTTACAGCCTCAAAAAACACGGCCACCGGTCGGGAACACCAGAGGCTCTGCTCGGTGCCAAGGCAATTTTCGAGAACTTTGCCGAAGAAACGATTAATGAGGGATTGGAAAGTGGCGAATTGGTGGAGCGCAAATTCTTCAGCAAAAGATACAAAGATGCCCTATGGATACAATTTGCCTTTATCGTTAACTTTTGGATTGACGATGACAGCCATGATTTTGAAAAAACAGACGAAGCCATTGAAAAGGGCATTCAGGTTACGTTCGACTTGTTTCAACGCTCGCCAATAGACAATTTGTTTGAATATGGAAAGTTCCTTTCCCAAAACAGCAAGTTTAAAGAAAGGATGAGGTTTTAATACCGATGAAAGCACAAGAAAGCATGCCGACCACCAAGGTAGAGCGTTCGGCAAAATTTGTTAAAACCGGATTTCAGATTGGTGGCAACTACCTTAAGCACTATTCCAAAAAGCTTTTTAATCCGGCATTGAGCCGCGAAGAACTTAATGCAGACAATGCCTCGGATATTTATAATTCGTTGAGCGAGCTGAAAGGCTCTGCCTTAAAAATTGCCCAAATGCTCAGCATGGACAAAAATATCCTGCCAAAGGCCTATGTCGATAAATTCACGCAATCGCAGTACAATGCCCCTCCGCTATCTGGTCCGCTCATTGTCAGAACATTTACCAAAAACTTTGGCAAAACACCTGAGCGCATTTACGACAAATTCAACATCAAGTCTACCCACGCCGCTTCTATAGGGCAAGTGCACGAAGCCATGCTCAATGGCAAAAAGCTAGCCGTTAAAATCCAGTATCCGGGTGTGGGCGACAGCATATCCTCAGACCTGAAACTGGTGAAGCCCTTTGCCTTTCGTTTGTTGGGCATGAGCGAAAAAGAGCTGAACATCTATATCAAAGAAGTTGAAGAACGTTTACTCGAAGAAACCGATTACGAATTGGAAGTGCGCCGTTCCATTCAATTCGCTAAAGCTTGCAGCCAGCTGAGCAACGTGGTTTTTCCAACCTATTACCCCGAACTATCGGGTAGCCGCATCATTACGATGGACTGGATCGAAGGCATGCACCTGAAAGAGTTTCTCCAAACCAAGCCTTCGCAAGAACTCAAAAATAAAATTGGCCAGGCACTTTGGGATTTCTATAATTTTCAGCAACACGAACTGCGGGCCGTCCACGCCGATCCACATCCCGGCAACTTTTTGATTACCCCAAACGAGAAGCTGGGTGTAATAGACTTTGGTTGCATCAAAGAAATGCCCGACGATTTTTACGAACCTTTTTTCTCTTTAACTTCTACCGACCTGCTCGAAGATAAAGAAGCCACCATACAGGCTTTCCGCCAACTGGAGATGATCTTGCCTAATGATAGCCCGGCACAGGTTGAATTTTATTACAAAGCCTACAAAGAGATGATCGGTTTATTTGCCAAGCCTTACACCACGCCAACATTTGATTTTAGCAGGGCAGAATTTTTCACAGCCCTTTATCAATATGGAGAAAAAATTGCTAAAATGCCAGAATTTAAGCAAGCAAGGGGCGTGAAGCATTTCATCTATATCAACCGGACCAATTTTGGGCTTTATAACATCCTGCACGAGCTCAATGCCACCGTAAGGACCGATACGTTTAAGCCCCACATCAAGCTAAAAGCAAGTGGCTAAGCAAACCTTGCTATTATTTTAAGATTCTGTCTTGTACAGCTTGTTAGTTTTTAATTAAAAGTCATATATTCGGCTCCATGCAAAACCATAATTTCGACGTAGATATTACCGTGCCTTCTTCTGGCCAAAAGGTGAAGATTAATGCAGATTTTATTGAAGTAAACCAAACCAAAATTGCATGTGTAGATGTAGTTGCCATTAAATACGGCGTTTCGTTGATTGGTTCGGTGAAGAATCCGAAATACAAAAAATACACCATCGATGTCAAAGCCAAAGACGGACGCACACTGAGCATCCAGTTTAACAGTAACCAGGTTGGCGAGTTGTTGGCCGAAGACCATACGTATTATTACATCATGTCGGGTTTATGGCAATATGTGAAAAAACGTTTGGTAAACGATTACATCGATGCGCTGAACGAGCACCAGACCATAGAATTGGGCACAGCCAAATTCAACTTCGAAGGTTTTACCGTTAACTACAAGGCCTGGTTCTTTGGCAAAACCAAAACCGCCGTCATTCCTTGGTCCGACGTGAGGTACTTCCAGAAAAAAGGCAACCTGCATATAGAAGGCATTGGCTCTTACAACAAAATTGCCACCCTAAGCCTGCACGATAACTGGAATGCCGTAGTGCTTAATACCTTGCTCCATTATTTATGGCAGGAGCATCGCAGGGAAAAGCTGCAAAAGGGAGAAAAAATAGAATAACCAAGAAGCCTGATGAAATTCATCAGGCTTCTTGGTTTAGGGATATATACTTGTGAAGTATGCTTCCAACAAACGCTTGCGAGGTTTTAACTTCGCAAGTGCATCTCCTAAAACCTAAAGAAAGTATCTTTGCCTCCTACTTTGCCCCCAAAATTTTGGATATTGTAGGTCAAGGTAACCAGGCCATGGCGGCCCAAGTTGTTGGTTTGCATATCGCGGATAAAGTTCTCGCTAATGCTGATGTATCTTCTGGTATTGGTGTTCAAAATATCGTTCACCGCAAATTTCAGCTGCGCTCTGTCGTTTTTCATGAAAAGGAAGGTAAGCGCTGCATTCCAAATCTGGATGTTGTTGCTGTAGCCACCTACCGTTTGGTTGTTGTGCTGAATGCGATAGGTGCTTTCCCAAACCATTTTCTTCGGCAAGCGCAAAATCAGTTCGGTTTCGCTATTGTGTGTTAGCGTATTCAGGTTATTATAGAAATTATTTTGATAGGTGCTTTTGTTGATAGACAGGTAATAGGTTTGCCCCAGTTCGAATTTGTCGTTCAGGTTAATCCTGCCCCTCAATGATGGCGAGATGGAAATATTGTTGTAATCGCTCTTGATGTTATCCACCATCACCAAGCTACGGGTATAGTTAGACCAGAAGCCTACGCCAACCGAATACTGGTTCTTGCCATTCTTGAAATCCTTGTTGATGTTGGCTCCGGCATAAAACTGCCAAATCCCGTTGGCATTGATCGGCGTATTGGTTTGCACGCCGCTGGCAGAAATGGTACGCGACATGATCACCGCATTGTCTTGCACACTGCCACTGGCGTTAAAGTTGTAATTCAGCGATCGTTTGGTATCATATTTATACAAATTGGCATTTACCTGGTACGATTTGGCCGGCAACAGGTTGGCATTGCCCTTTTGCACAAACAAAGGATCGGTATTGTTGGCAACCGGTTGGATGTATTTCACGTCAGGCTCCCTAAACGACGGGCTGTAGGTAATGGTCAGGTCTTTGTACTTAACCATTAATGAAGGTGCGATAAACTGGTAATGCTGTTCAAACGAAGGATAGTTGCGGAAGTTGTTTTTTAAATCGATGGTGTTAAACACAAGCCCCGGCTGTATGCCCCAACTGTCGCTAATTTTCCAGCGTAGGCTGGCACGCGTATTGGTTTTAAAGCCACTTTGGTTAACCGTTTCAGACAAGGTTGCATCTTCAACATCGTAGGCCTGGTTTAAAGGATTTTTATAAAAGGTAACCAAAGCATTTTCATTATCGAGATAATTGGCGTTTACGCTGACATTAAGGTTGAGCTTTTTGCTGATCGGTTCGTTATAATTGGAACTGGCGTACAAATTAAGGTTCTTGATGTTGTTATCGCGCAATTGGTCGAGGTTAGTGGTACTGGCCGAAGGCGAATAAAAATTATTGACCGTGGTATTGAAATTATCGTTCAGGTTTTGGCGCTTGGTCAAATTGATGCTGGTATTGAGCGAACGGCCGCGTTTTTTAAAATCCTTCCACAAATACGAGTTCAAGTTATACTCTGTGTTGTCGCCTTTTAAGCGTGTGTTGTTTACCCCATCGTTAAGCAGGTTTCCATTGGCATCTCTGCTTTGGGTCAATTGCAGCCCCCTGTTGCGCAACAGGTTAAGCGTAACCGTAGGTTCGATGGTCAGCGTGGTTAACGTGTCTATCTTCCATTCGAGCCTGGCGCCGATGTTGTGGTTATAGGCTTTGTTGCGCTGGTTCAGGTTATTGTTGGTAAACAGTTTGTTGTTGCCCAGATTCTGGTCTACGTTAACCAGCTGTTCTGTTAAGGTATTGCTTTGGCCAAAGAAATACTTTCCGTTTATTTTTATGCCGTTTTTGGTCAGCGTATTGAAGTTGGCACCGGCACCTGCCGAAGTCTGTACGCCATTAGAAGTACCCCCGAAAGAGATGTTGTTCAATGCAAAACCCCCATCGGTATTGATCATCACCGAATTAATGCCCGACCTCGAAAAGCCACCAATCCTCGATACATCGCCAATGCTGAAGCCGGGTTTGTTGATGTTGTTGCCATAGGCCAAAACGCTTACCTGTGTGGTATCCCTAAAAAAATTCATAATGCCACCGGCTTCATACATTTCTTTGGGGCCTCCGCCAGCATAGAGCTTGCCAAAGGCTCCTTTTTTAATGGCTCTTTTCAGTTTGAGGTTGATGATCTGGGGCGTATTGGATGCCAGCAAATCCGGATCGCGGCGTTTGGCTTCGGGATCGTCGTTTACCTGGATCTTATCAATAATATTGGCTGGCAGGTTCTTGGTGGCTATTTGCTGGTCGCCGCCAAAAAACTCTTTGCCATCCACCAAAATCTTGCTTACGGCTTTGCCATTCACCTGTATGGAGCCATCAGATGCAATGGAAACCCCAGGCAGTTTCTTCAGCAAATCTTCAACCACGGCCGTAGGCAGGGTTTTAAACGATTCGGCATTGAACTCGATGGTGTCTTTGCGCACCATAATGGGCGGGCGTTCCGACAGAATTACTACCTCGTTCAAATTGTTGCGCTTTTCGCTCAGCAGGAGGCTGCCCAGGTTTAAATTGGGTGTTTCGGCAGTAAGCATCACTTCCTTGCGCAAGATATTGTACATCCAGGCATTCACCACCAAACGGTATTGGATGCCCGTTTCGAGGCCAGGGATTTTGAATATCCCTTTATCATCAGACAAGCGGTAGGTGTGCAATACGGTATCATTGGCCTTATACACCGATACCGTGGCGTAGTTTAAGGTTGTTTTTTGGTTCACACTGTCAACCAATATACCACTTATGCTCCCCTTTTGGGCAAAAGCAAGTGTAGCAAGACAGGTAAAAACGGCAATAAGTAGGGTTTTCTTCATAAAAGTTCTAAGTACGGATAAGACAAGCTGTTTGGTTAAAAGTTGCAATAAAAACTAAAAAAATAGGAGTGTAGCAAAATTGTTGATTTATTCTACGAAACAATTCGTATTACGAAAGTATTCGTAAATACTGATACTTCCAAATTTTTTAACATTTATCCAAAAATGATCAATCGCGAAACAGGATTTTTGAAAATGTGACGAACACCCGTTTAAATGTGACGGATACGATATTGACACTTGGTTTTAGAAATCTGCGTTACTTGAGCAATGCGTTGATCGCTTTGGCCGCATGGGTTTCAGATGGCAGGGGTGCCGACATTTCTACCATTTTAAAGTTCTTGTCGATTAAAAGGCTTCTCGGAATGCCCACAATGTTATAGGCTTGCAGCTTGGCCCGGTTAATCATCCATTGGTAGCCATCGGCTTTGCGCCCGGTAATACTGTTTTTCCATAAAGCCGCATCATCATCAATAGACAGGGAAAGCAACACTACATGGGGATTATCTTTATACAGCGCCTTGAGTTTTTCGAAATGAGGCATTTCCTGCATGCAGGGTCCGCACCAGGTTGCCCAAAGGTCAACATAAATGACTTTGCCTTTCAGGCTGCTTAAGCTTACAGGTTTGCCATTGATGTCGGTAGCTATAAAATCTACGGCCAAATCGCCTTTGCCAAAAGCCATCAGTTGTTTAAGCGAGGCAAGGGCCGCTGCTTTAAAAGCCGGTGTTTTCAGGGCTGCGAGCTGGGTTTTGTACACTGCGAGCTGTTGTTTGTCTTTTACCTTTTGCATGGCGTTCACCAAATCGCTCGCCTTGTACCAGTCGGTTATGGTTTGGATATCGGCTGGACTGCCTCCTTCTTTCACCACATCTTCGGCCACATCGCGGTAAACTACCAGCTTCATCAATGAGGCATCAGTAAAATTTTGGCTGAGTGCTTTTACTTTGGGCTCAATGGCTTTTGCATATTGCGCTTCAAACGCTTTGGCCTGCTCGTCTTTCAGTTTAAGCTCATAGGTACTGTAAAACTTGCCGCTTTGGTAGCTATTGATGAGGTCGGCTTTGATCCGTGCCTTTTCCAAACGCAAAAATTCTGGCGAAGCCTTGCTTAGCTTAGCCAATTCTTGTTCGCGTTGTGCGGCCATGGCTTCAATGGTGGCAAATGTTTCTTCCATCACAGGTTTTACCTGACTGCCGGCTTCTATAAACGAACCGCCTTTTGGAAAGGGAGTTGCCTTCAGATACGTATTGGCTTCGGCCCCTTTGCCTTTGAAACTTGCTTTTTTGGGATCGCTGTAATCGATGAAAACTTCGAGGTCGTCGCCCGGCGAAAGGTAGAGCTGGTTACGGCCCAAGCGGAAATAATTAGGGCTGGCCACTTTGAACCTGATGCTGAAATGGCCTGTAGAATCGGCCAAGATCATGCGCGTGGTACTGGGCGGCAACAGGTACTGGAATTCGGACATGTCTTGAACTTCTACCTGGTTGTTAAAGCCTTTCAGCTGGCCTTTTAGCGTAACCCAAGTATTGGTTTGTGCCTGCAACTTGGTTACCAAAAGGCACAATGCCACACCTAACATCAATTTTTGGATTGTTTTCATCGGGATCAGATTTGCCCACAAGATAAAAAATTTTGGCAAAACAGTTTTAGACCCTACAACAATGCAGGGCCCAAAAAAACTTTAACCGTAGCAGGAGCATTAAAAACGGAGGCCGCAGTGCGCTAAGCCACCATCGGCTTATATTTGCTCCAATTATCGGCAATCATCCAGAGGTTGATAAGTGCCAAAACAGACACCATGGCCAAAGCCGAGTGGTCCATCGTCATGCTGTGAACCAAAATGCCAACCATTACCGGCAAAATGACAATGGCACCCAAGGCACGGGTTTTCGGTATGGCGAACAATAAACCGCCCAACACCTCAACGATACCCACCAAAGGCATCAACCAAGTGATTTTCATAAAGGCGCCAAAAACATCCAGCTGTTCCTGGCTAAGTTTAGGCGTAGGCATGTAATTGAAGAACTTGTTAAGTCCTGCGTTAATGAACATCAGTCCAAAAAGCACGCAGATAATGGTTTTGACTATTTTCATACAACTAGTTTTTAGTGAATTAAAGATAATCAATTCCCATAGTTTAACCAACGGTTAAGCAGCTGCTCCCAAAGTCAAGATTTTTTTGTTACAACAAAATTTTGCTGCTCACTTCCTTGTCGATGGTAATGAAACCCGGATATTTAACCAAATTGCCTCCTACCAGGATAGAAGGCTTGATTTTTAGGGTAACCATGCCTTTCTTTTCTTCGCCTTTCCGAGCACTCGACAAAAAATCGCCAATATCGCTCAGTACCTTGCTGTTCGAAACAAATTGATACACATTGGCATTGACCTGTACCGGTACTTGGATACGTTGTCCGGCATCGATGCTTACCCGTTGATCGACTGTTCCGGTGGCCACCTCTTGCTGATTGACCAGTATTTTGTACTCGAAGTTGTTAATGGCCGCCAGGGTAGACGATGGATTGCTGATTTCGAGGTTGAGGGTGGCCCTCAACGGAATATCTTTTCTGAGGTAGCCTAAAGCCAGGCCCGGCAGGTTAACCAAGTTTATCGATTGCTCGTTCATGAGCTTCCTGATATCGGTACCCGCCAAACTCACCTGCGTAGCATTGACCAAGCGGTAGTCGCATTTTTCGAGCGCCTTGATTTGCTGCGCCTGTTTATTGATGCTGCAAGAAGAAAGGCCCAGCAGCAAAAGCAAGAAGAAACTTATTTTATTCATGATTGATTTAACGCATATTTGATGCCAAAGGTATAAACTTGAGTCAATGTATGCGGGCTTGGCATCAATTTGTAAACATCCGGCCATAAAAACCATCAGCTCAATCTCACATCTCGACACTTGCGCCCCACATCTAGAAAATTTCATTAATTTAGACCGACAACCAAACCCTTATGAACCTAAGAGCATCTCTATTTTTACTCTTGGCATGGCCTTTTATGGGCCTAGCACAAATGCACCAGCCCAATGCAGCCGAAATTGCCCTGGGCATCGGCAAATTGAATGTAAAAGGAAGCGTATTGTACATTGCGGCGCATCCCGATGATGAAAACACCCGCCTGTTGGCTTACCTGGCCAAGGAAGTAAAAGTTCGAACCGGCTATTTGTCGCTAACCCGGGGCGACGGCGGACAAAACCTGATTGGCAATGAACAGGCCGAATTGTTGGGCCTCATTAGAACCCAGGAGCTGTTGGCTGCCCGCCGTATTGATGGCGCCGAACAGTTTTTTACCCGCGCCAACGACTTTGGCTTTTCTAAAACGCCCGAAGAAAGCTTCCAGATCTGGGGCAAGGAACAAATCCTGGCCGATGTGGTTTGGACCATCAGAAAATTCAGGCCCGACGTCATCATTACCCGTTTTCCCGAAGATTCGAGGGCCGGGCATGGGCACCATTCGGGTTCAGCTATTTTGGCGCGCGAGGCTTTTAGTGCCGCTGCTGATCCGAATCGCTTTCCAGAGCAGCTTCAATACGTCAAAGTATGGCAAGCTAAGCGTATTCTTTGGAATACCTTTAACTTTGGAAGCACCAATACCACTGCCCCCGACCAGCTTAAAATAGATGTAGGCCTTTTTAACCCGCTGTTGGGCAAAAGCTATGGCGAAATTGCGGCCATTAGTCGCACCAACCACAAAAGCCAGGGCTTCGGCTCTACGTTGCAACGTGGCGAGGCCCTTGAATATTTTAGTCCAACCGCCGGCGAACCTGCCAAAACAGGCCTGTTTGACGGCATTGACATTCAAGTGCAAGACCAGGCCATTTTAGCACTGCTTGCGCAAATCCAGAAAAACTATCAGGTGGATGCGCCTTTTAAATCGCTGCCCGAATTGCTGAAGCTTAAAAAACTAACCCAGGATAAATCTTTTAACCACCAGTTGCTCGACGAATTGATTTTTGCTTGCGCCGGATTGTGGGTTGATGCCAATGCGGCCGAGAACGTTTATGCTGCCGGCGACAGCGTTGCCGTAAATTATACGGCCATTTATCGCGCCAATGCCGCCATACCCATTAAGGTTACGGTGGGCAGCCAATCGCGTCAGCTTGAGCCGAACAAAGCCACCAATCTCGTCTTCAAACTAGCCACAACAAACAACGACCTTACGCAACCTTATTGGCTGGCCGAAAATCATCCGATAGGACAATACCACATCGCTTCGCAGGAGGAGGTGGGTTATCCCGAGAATCCTAAAAAACTTTCGATAAATACGGTAATTGAACTAGGTGGCGAAAAATTCAGTCTCAATACGCCGGTAACTTATAAATCGACCGACCCTATACGTGGAGAGGTTTACCAAAATCTGGTGATTGCTCCGGCTATGACGGCTACGCTGGGCGAAAAAGCCTACATTTTTAATGGCAATACGCCCAAAACCATTACGGTGCAGCTCAAAAGCTTCCGCAGCAATAGTACGGGCAGCATTAAGCCCCAACTGCCGGCTGGCTGGAAAAGCAGTCCGGCAGCGATTAACTTTAAGCTCGACAAAAAGGGCGACGAACAGCTGATCAGTTTTACAATTACGCCAGCCGGCGCCACCACTAGCGGCCAAATCGTAATGGAGGTAAACAACAAGAAGGCCCAAGGGCTTAAAACCATCAGCTACGAACACATTCCAAGCATTACCCTTTTTCCCGAAGCCAGCGCACGCGTAGAAAAAGTAGACCTTAAAATGGTAGGCAAACGCATTGCCTATATTGATGGTGCCGGCGATTTGGTGGCTGATGCCCTGAAACAGATTGGCTACGAGGTAACCCACCTCAGCACTACACAGGTTTTGAACAGCGACCTTTCGGGCTTCGATGCCATTGTAACCGGTGTCCGTCTTTACAATATCAACGACGAGGTTAAAACCTTGCAGCCTAAATTAATGGCCTACGTACAAAATGGTGGCACTTTGGTGGCCCAATACAATGTAAATACCAATTTAAAGCTCAACAATTTAGGACCATATCCGTTTAAGCTGGCCAACAAGCGCGTAACCGACGAAAATGCTGTGGTTAAGTTTATTGCGCCAAACCATCAGGCACTCAACTATCCCAATAAAATTACCGGAAAGGATTTTGAAGGATGGGCGCAGGAAAGAGGCATTTACTTCGCTACCGATATAGACCCTCAATATGCCACCATTTTAAGCATGAACGATCCCGGCGAAAGCGCCAGCGACGGCGCTTTGCTGGTGGCCGATTATGGCAAAGGCAAATTCGTTTACACTTCGCTGGTTTTCTTTAGAGAACTGCCGGCGGGTGTGCCGGGTGCCTATCGCCTGTTTGCCAATTTATTAGCCCCCAAACAGCCTTAGCATGAAAGAAAAACAAAACGACCTGCCTCCTTTTGTTAAAACCTGGAAACAGTTCTATGTGTTGCTGGCAGTTTGGCTGGTGGTGCTTATTGCTTTGTTTTACGCTTTTACCCAGCATTTTAAATGAGCGCGATAGATTGGATGGTATTGCTGGGCACTTTGTTGCTGATTGTGGGTTACGGCGTTTACAAAAGCCGTGGCGCACAGAGTATGCAGGCTTACCTGTTGGGCAACCAAAGCCTGCCTTGGTATACGGTTTGCCTTTCGGTAATGGCTACACAGGCTAGTGCCATTACTTTTCTTTCGGCACCAGGGCTGGCCTACTCATCGGGCATGAGCTTTGTACAGTTTTATTTTGGCTTGCCCCTGGCCATGATTGTGCTCTGTATTACTTTCGTGCCTATTTTTCACCGGCTTAAAGTATACACGGCCTACGAATATCTGGAACAACGTTTCGATCTCAAAACAAGGGCACTCACTGCCTTTCTGTTTTTGGTACAACGGGGTCTGTCCACCGGGATTACCATTTATGCGCCTTCCATCATCTTATCAACCATCTTGAACATCGACACCACTTATACCACATTGTTTATTGGTGGCTTGGTGATTTTTTATACCGTTTACGGGGGTACCAAAGCCGTTTCTTATACCCAGTTGCTACAAATGAGCATTATTTTTTGTGGCTTGTTTGCCGCAGGTATTATGGTGGTGCACCTGTTGCCCAATGGCGTCGGCTTCGGCAAGGCGATTGCCATAGCAGGCAAAATGGGCCGTACCAATGCCATTGATTTCCATTTCGATTGGAACAACCAATACAACGTATGGAGCGGCCTGATTGGAGGCTTCTTTTTGCAGCTCTCTTATTTCGGCACCGATCAAAGCCAGGTGGGGCGTTACCTTACGGGCGCGTCGGTAGGACAAAGCCGCTTAGGCTTGCTGATGAATGGCCTGGTTAAAATCCCGATGCAGTTTTTGATTTTATTGATTGGCATATTGGTTTTCACCTTTTACCAATACCATAAAGCACCCTTATTTTTCAACAGCTACGAACTGAACAAACTGCAGGAAAGCCCTTATAAAGCCGAACTGCAACAAGTCCAATCGGCTTACGACCAAAGTTTCGAAAGCAAGAAATTAGAGGTAGAGAAATTGGACCGTGCATTGGCCAACCACGACCAGCCGACAATCGATCAGCAACGCATAGCCGTAACAAAAGCAGACAACGAGAGTAAGAAAATCCGTGAGGATTTAAAGGAGCTGATGCTGAAGAACGATAAAAAAGCCAGCACAAACGACAACAACTATATCTTTTTGAGTTTTGTAACCCAATATCTGCCCAAGGGATTGATTGGCTTGCTCATTGCCATCATTTTCCTGGCTTCGATGGGTTCTACAGCCAGTGCTTTGAATTCTTTGGCCTCAACCAGTGTGGTCGACATTTACAAAAGGCTCCTCAACAAAAATGCCAACGACCAACAATATGTAAAGGCTTCGCGCTGGGCCACCATTGGCTGGGGCAGCGTCTGCATCCTGATGGCTTTGTATACGAGCAAGATCGGCAACCTGATTGAAGCGGTAAATATTTTGGGCTCGTACATTTACGGCACCATTCTCGGTGTTTTTTTGGTGGCTTTTTACCTGAAAAAAGTAGGCGGAAGGGCTGTCTTTATCGCGGCGATTTTAGCCGAAGCAATGGTTTGTATTTTAGGCTTTAATGAGGTGGTAGCCTATTTATGGCTGAATGTAATTGGCTGCCTGCTGGTCGTGGTAATGGCTTACCTGATCCAAATTGCGATGAAGGAGAAAAGCACAATCGGTTAAACACCTGCGAAGTTTTGAAGCTCCGCAAGTGTTGACTAAAGCATTATTTCGAGGCTTGCGCCAAAAGTTCTGTGTTTAAACGAACATACTCGTCGTTTTTGATTTCGGTGGCAATGGCAATTCCTGCTTTGGCAGTAGCCTGCGCTCCGGCCTTATCGCCCATTTTCAATTGCACCCGACCTTTCCATAGTTTAACCCAAGGCGCTTTCGGATCGGCTTTTTCGGCTTCGTTCATCCAGCTCAATGCGGTGGCCAGGTCTTTGCCATTTTCATAGTAATATTGGGCAGCAGCCATAAAAGGTTTTTTGTCGCCTTTCATCGCTTCGGCAATATTGGCCATTACCTGGGCGTCGATTGCCGTGGTGATGTTAATGGCTATTGCCGTATTTTCCCACATGATGTGCAATTGAGCCGCCGTAGGGGTTACATCGGCAAATTGCATGGTAAAGGTTTCTACCTTGCCTTTGGTGGCCATTGGTTTAACTTTTACGCGCAAAACGTCGTCAGATTGTTTGTAATCGTAGGCACCCCATTGTTTGGCCGTTTTGTTTAGGATAAATGTCCACTCCTTTTTACCTGGGATGGTAAACAAACCATACTCTCCCGCCGGAACATCCTGGCCTTCAATTTTTACCGCGTCGGTAAATTTAATGGTGGTGGCGCTGTTTGCACCGGTACGCCAAACCACGTTGTAAGGTTCTAATGCACCAAAAATCTTGCGTCCTTTGGTATTTGGCCGCGAATAGGTTAAGGTAATCTTGCCCAAGCCAAAGTCTTGCACAATGGTTTGACCGCTGCTGGCCTGAGGCAATTTAATGCCTTGCGCGTTGGCCTGCACATACAGCCCAATGGCCAACACAAGCAGCAATGCCGATTTGATTGTAAATTTCATCTCTTTTTTGTTTTAAGTTTTCTGGATAAAATTAAACATATCCCTACACAAAGCGATGCCTGCCACCCGAATCTTTGTCAGCCAAAAATCAATTCAACACCAGCGGCTATGGCACCGCAAGGCGAATGCCTTACCTTTGGTTATCATGACCAAACTAAAACCATTGGATAGCCGGCAAGAAACCATCAGCATTTTGGGCTGTGGCTGGTATGGCTTGGCTTTGGGCAAAGCCCTGCTTGCCGAAGGCTACCGCGTAAAAGGATCTACCACCAGCGAAAACAAGCTGAAGCTTTTGGAAGAAGCGGGCATTGAGCCCTATCTGGTTAATTTTGGGGAGACGGCCTTGCCCCACAACCAGGCTTTCTTTGCGAGCGATATTTTGTTCATCAGTATTCCGCCCAAACGCAATTTGCCCCAACCCGAAGATTACCTTCGCAAGATGAAAGCCATTAAACTGGCCGTCGAAAGATCGCAGGTTCAACAGGTGGTTTTCATTAGCTCGACAGGGATATTCGAGGATGGTAATTTTGTGGTAGACGAAACCGTTAATCCGCAGCCTGATAGCCCTGCGGGAAATGCCTTGCTGGGCGCGGAAAAACTTTTAAAAAACAGCCCGGTTTTTACCACGACCATTATCCGCTTTGGCGGGTTATTTGGCCCAAACAGAAACCTGGCGAAGCATTTTGCAGGCCGTCAGGCTATCGCCAATGGCCTGGCACCCATCAACCTTATCCATCTGGACGATTGCATTCAAATCAGCCTCGAACTGCTCAAACAAAAAGCATTTGGGCATATTTACCATGGGGTTTCGCCCTTCCATCCAAGTAGGGCCGAATTTTATACCAAAGCCTGTTTGGTTAATGGCCTGGAAAGCCCCGAATTTCTGCCAGAAAAATCGGCCTGGAAAGAAATCATAAGCATGAACCTGCCCGCTCAATTAAACTACGTTTTTAAGGTTGCCAATTGGGGGCAATGGGTCGCAAAAATGACCGATTAGCCTGGCGTACGGAATGAGATTTAAGACTCGAGATGTGAGATGTGAGATTTAATACGCTTCCATCCAACCCTTACCTAACACTACTTCCCTTTAATCCAAGTGGCGAGATCGGTAACCAGCTGTTCGGATACATTAACCGGAACCTGGTACTGCGACATATCTCCCTTGGCCGTTTGCGGGCTTAGCAAGTGGTTCAATTCGGGATAAAGCTTTAAGCGTACGTTCGGCTTTTTATTCAAAGCGGTATTCCACAAGTTGTAGTCGTTTTGGGTAATCTGAAAATCGTTTCCACCCTGAGCTATAAACATACGCTTGGTTATTTTCTTGGCGGTTTCCACCTGGTTGTAGTTATTCAGGTCTATCCAATAAGATGCCGGCAAGCCCAAAATAAGCGAATCAGGCTTCATTTTATCCAGCTTGGTTATCCTGGTCTGACCTACTGCTTTAAGCACTTCGTCAAGGCTTTTCTTGCTGGCGGCCGTGGTATCTTTGGCTAGCGAAAACATGTAGTTGTTTTGTTCTACAATAACATCGGTTAGCTTTCTCGATGGTGCCGATAGCATGATCAAGCCTTTCAGCTCTGGCAACTGGGCACCTAAACGTGGGGCCAACATGCCACCAAGGCTATGGCCCAGCAGGTAGATGTTCTTCAGGTCGGCACCCTTAACTGTTTTGGCCAATGCAACGGCAGCCAAGGCATCGTCGGTTACTTCTTCTTTTACCGTAAAAGCACCATTAAACTCGCCCGGATAAACCAAAGTACGCTTTACGTAACGCACCGAAGCAATACCTTTGGCGGCCAAACCAAGTGCAATATCTTTCAATGGCTTGTTCGGGCCAACGGTTTCGTCCATATCGCTTGGGCCAGAACCATGTACCAATACCACAATTGGAAAATTAACGGCTTTTTTAGGCACGGTAATCACGGCCGCCAATTGGTGTTTGCCAGAAGTAAGATAAACTTGTTTTTCGTGGTATAAAGTGGTATCGCTGGCGTAAGTTGGCAAAGCGTAAGCCGCTGCTTTTGGCGGCATGAAAATACCTACCAGCTTCTCGGTTTTATCAAACACCAACAAAAACTCTTGTTCGTCTTTTTCAAACTGGCCATCGCAGGTTACGGTATAATAATCGCCCTGCACCTTGCTGCGTATCGGATCAATTGATTTTACGGCACCCAATTTAACCTTAATATTTGCCCAAAGCTCCTTCAGGTTATCGGCTGTAATTTTGGCCTGCTCTGTTTCAGAAAAAAACTGGTGTGCTTCGGTATATTTCGCTGTCTCGAGCAATTCGAAAAACTGACCGGCCTTGCCAAAAAGGCTGATTACATTTTGCGAAAAGGCAACTGTACTGAACAATAAAAACAGCGAGAGGGTAAAGATTTTCTTCATAATGATCTGGTATAGAACCAAAGTTAGCAATATTTGCTTCGCATCCTAATCCGGGCAACCATGTATGGAGTTGTGCCTGACAGAATTTAACATTCTTTAACAAAAAAGCCACTTCCCAATTAGAGAAATGGCCTTTAGGTTTTTAGCCACTTATATTAAAGCAAGGTGGCTTCGATGGTGATGTTGGTGTTCAGCAATTTAGAAATCGGGCAGTTGGCCTTGGCATCGGCAACCAGTTCGTCGAATTTCTCTTGCGACAGGCCATCGGCTTTTACCTTTACCTCTAAATGGATGTTCACGATCTCGCCTTTTTCCGGGTTAAGGTCAACCGTAGCCTTGGTCGTGATTTCGTCGGGCGTAATGTTTTCGGCCGAGATGTTGAAGCTCAGCTTCATGGTAAAGCAGCCTGAATGCGCGGCCGCAACCAATTCTTCGGGGTTGGTTCCTATCCCTTCTTCAAAGCGGCTTTTAAAAGAGTATTGGGTTTGGTTCAAGGTACCACTTTGTGTGGTCAAGGTACCTTTTCCGTCTTTTCCGGTGCCATTCCAAACGGCTGTTGCATTTCTTTTCATATTGATTGTTTTTTTAATAAAGATGATTTCGCACTCAAATGTTTGCTCCTGTCACTGATCTGACAATAAATTTACCATATTTTCTGCAACTATTTATGCTGGAAATATGCAGTACATTAATATCTTTGTTTAATCATCCATATTTCTGATCAAACATTGACAACAAGTAATAAGCGATACAAAAAAGTACTGGTTATAGAGGATAACCACGCCATTTTAGATGTAATTACCCTAATTTTGCAAAGCGAGGCCTATAAAGTGTCGGGCTTGAGCAAAGGTGTCAACATGATGGAGCACATTAATGCTTTTCAGCCCGATATGATGATCTTGGATATCATGCTGCCCGATGCCGATGGCCGCGAGCTCTTGGAACAGTTGCGCACCAACGAAGCAACGGCACACATTCCGGTGTTGATGATTTCGGCTAAATATACCGACAAAACCATTCAGCACGGCGCTTATAAACCCAATGGATTTCTGTCCAAGCCTTTTGATATCGACGAACTCCTCGACAGGATAGAAGGCATATTGGCGGGTAAAACCTATTAGTTTTTTCGCCGGCTCATTTTCCGTAACTTAGGTCAATGAATCATCCCAACCAACAACTGATTGAGCATTTTTATACTTGTTTTAAGCACAAGGATTACAAAGGCATGCAAGCTTGCTATGCCGATAATGCTGTTTTTAGCGATCCCGTATTTCAAAACCTCAATGCCGAACAGGTAAGGGCCATGTGGGAAATGCTGCTGTCGAGAGCGAAGGACTTTAACATCGAATTTAGCGAGGTAAGTGCCGATGATGGCCATGGAAAGGCCCATTGGGATGCATACTACGTTTTTTCTTCCACCGGACGCCACGTGGTAAACCGCATTGAGGCCAGTTTTGAATTAGCCGATGGCAAAATCGTTAAGCATACTGATAAATTCAACTTTTATGTCTGGGCCCGACAGGCACTGGGCTTTAGTGGCTGGCTGTTGGGCTGGACGGGCTATTTGCACCAAAAAGTAAGGGAGCAGGCCATGGACAACCTGAACAGGTTTATGGCGAATAAATAAGGCATAGACGTTTTTCACCACCTAAGACACCTTAGTCCACCCGAGTTGGGTAATCCTTAACTATTCTTAAACGTCTAAGGTGGTAATTTTAGATCCCGTCCATATGAGTTGAACTGTTATGGAAAAGCAAAGGAAGCATTTCATTTGATCGAAAGTCCTGCTTTTTGCTAAAGTTTTTTCGCTTCGTTCAAAACTACCGCTGTCAATCGGGTTTGGAACAGGGCTATCTATGCTACTATGAACGGGCTTTTATGTTATCGCACAATCATTGTCACTTCGCTATGTGGCATGCAAAGCTTTGGAAGAAAAGGCAAACCGAAGCATTGCACTACCTCACACTTTGCTAAAAATAGGCAAGGACGCAGAAGTGCTGTAGTAACACAAGCTAACCAATGACTTTCACACGACTTGACCTTGCACCATCAAAGCGGAGGTTTAGGATTTGCGACAAAGGTTTGAAGCCTTGAATTTTTGGTCACTTTTGTTTCAAGACAAAAGGACTGGCCCCGCCGGCTAGGAGGCGGAAGCAAAGTGTTCGGGATAGATGCCGGGATCGATATCCAGCATGACGCATTCTTAGGTCAGTTTCTCAATAATCGATGCCACATCCAATTGTTGCTGCTCGCCACTTTTCATGTCTTTGAGCGTAAGCAAGCCATTTTGCATTTCCTCGGCACCAATTAAAACCACAAAAGGAATATTTTTCGAATCGGCGTAACCCAATTGTTTTTTGAGCTTGGTGGCAGATGGATAAAGCTCGGTGGCAATGCCGGCGGTTCTCAATTGCTGCAAAACCGGCAAGGCATATAACTCGGCAGCCTCATCAAAATTGCTGATCAACACTTGAGTGCCTTGCGCTGCGGTTTCGGGGAAAAGATTCAGTTCTTCGAGCACATCGTAAATACGGTCGGCACCAAACGAAATCCCTACACCTGTGAGGTCTTTTAAGCCAAACATGCCTGTTAAATCGTCGTAACGGCCACCACCACCAATGCTACCCATAGCTACTTCATTGGTTTTAACTTCGAAGATACAGCCGGTATAGTAATTAAGACCACGTGCGAGCGTGATATCGAGTTCGAGTTGGGTTGTGGGTTGCGGGTTGTGGGTTGCGAGCTTGCTCACATAGTTGAAAACGGTTTCAATTTCTTCAATGCCTTTTAAGCCGATAGCCGAATTGGCCAATACCTTTTTCAGGCTCTCTATCTTCTCCACGTTCGAACCATCTAATAAAATCACCGGCTTCAATTGCTCGATATCGGATTCGGTAAAGCCACGCTCCAACAATTCTTTGCTCACGCCATCCAACCCAATCTTATCGAGCTTGTCAATCGCTACGGTCATATCGACGATCAGTTCAGGCTTGCCAATCATTTCGGCAATACCCGACAGGATCTTGCGGTTGTTGATTTTGATGCTAAAGTCTTTCAGTCCCAAGTTGCTTAACGCTTCATGGTAGATGAGCACAAACTCGGCCTCGTTCAACAGCGACGGCGAGCCTACTACATCGGCATCGCATTGGTAAAATTCGCGGTAACGCCCTTTTTGGGGCCTGTCGGCACGCCAAACCGGCTGTACCTGAAAACGCTTGAAAGGAAAGGCAATATCGTTTTGGTGCATTACCACATAACGGGCAAAGGGCACGGTCAAATCGTAGCGGAGGGCTTTTTCAGAAATTTTTGAAGTGGCCAGCTGCGAGTTTTTGGTGGCTAGTAACTGTTCGTCTACCTTGCCCAAAAAATCGCCACTGTTTAAGATTTTAAAAATGAGCTTATCACCTTCGTCGCCATACTTACCGGTAAGGGTAGCCAGGTTTTCCATGCTCGGGGTCTGTATTTCGGCATAGCCATATTTTTTGAATACGGTTTTAATGGTATCGAAAATATAGTTGCGTTTCACCATTTCTTGTGGCGAAAAATCCCTGGTTCCTTTGGGTAGGCTTGGCTTGGTAATAGACATGGCGCAAAAGTACGAAAACGGAGTCAATAGTCCATAGCCATTAAGCTTAAAGACTAAAACCCAAAACCGGTTTTCAGTTGACAGTTCGTTGGCAATGACGGCTCAATCAATGAACACTTGCGGAGTCTTAAAGACTTCGCAAGTGTTTCTGAAAACTGCCAACTAAACTACTGCTTTGCAGCCCAGGCATCCATCTTAGCCTCGAAAACGCTCAACGGCAACGAACCGTCTTTAAGCACTTCGGTATGGAAAGCCGATAGCTTGAATTTCGCGCCCAGTTGCTTTTCATATTTGTTTCTCAGTTCCCTGATTTTCATGGCCCCGATTTTATAGCCCAAGGCTTGTGCCGGAATGCCCATGTAGCGTTCTATTTCGGCAGTGGCTCCTTCTTCGCTAATGGCTTCGTTGTCCATCATGTATTGAATGGCCTGCTCACGGGTCATGTTTTTGGTATGGATGGCCACGTCAACCACCAAACGGATGGCGCGGTGCATTTCGTCGCCTAAGGCGCCCATGTGCTGATAAGGGTCTTGGTAGAGCCCCAATTCCTTGCCTAGCGATTCGCAGTACAGCGCCCAGCCTTCTACATAGGCATTATGGAAACCGAATCTGCGGAATTTTGGCAAAGACGTATTTTCTTGGGTAAGCGAAATCTGATAATGATGGCCCGGAATGGCTTCGTGCAAAAACAATGATTCCATGCCCGAAGTGGTATTGAATTTCTTGGCATCCAAAATAGGCACATAAAATATACCCGGACGTTTGCCGTCGGCCGAACCTTGATTGTATTCGGCACTGGCCGAAGCCGCCCTAAAAGCTTCGGTCTGCCTGATTTCGAATGGGGTTTTGGGCTCATGGTCGAACATTTTTTTTAGATTCGGCTTCATGCGCTCGTGAATGTTCTCGAAAGCATCCAATACTTCTTTTGGCGTTTTGTAAGGCATAAATTTGGGATCGGTTTTCATGTATTCGAAAAAGGCCTTCAAATCGCCTTTAAAGCCTACCAAATTCTTGATGCTGTCCATTTGGCCTTTGATCCTGGCTACTTCTTTTAAACCGGTCTGATAAATCTCTTCGGGCGTTTTATTGGTAGTGGTTTGCTGTTTAACCAAGTATTCGTACCAGGCTTTTCCTCCCGGCAAGGCCGAAAGTCCAGAAGTGGTTCTTGCCTTTGGCAGGTATTCGTTTTGCAGGAAATCGCCCAGTTTTTTATAGGTAGGCACAATGACATGGGCAATGGCCTGCTTGTATTCTTCGGTAATTTTCTTTTTGTCGGCTTCGCTAAAATCTTTTGGCATCAGTTTTACAGGCCCGTAAAACAAGCTCTGCTCGGGATTGGCTACAACCATGCTTTGCATCTGTGGAATCATTTTAACCACCAAGGCTTTAGGCAACACGATACCGGCCTGCATGCCTTTTTTGAAGTTGCCAATGGCCGTATCGGCCCATACCGAAAAGGCCGAAACCCTTTTGAGCCAATCGGCATAATCCTTTACCGTTTTAAATGGCTGTGCACCCGTACCCGAACCAAACTGGCCGATGGTTAACGGTAAGGCAAACATCTGGTTAAAAGGCAAATACTCTTGATGGTATTTAAAGCCTTCGATATTCATGTGGAGCTGGTCTTTCAAAAAATCGTAAGACAGCTTGTCGTTATCATTCAGTTTTTCGCGGTCGTAGTGGCCCAGGCTATCCAAAAACCGTTCGTTGAACTTTTTCGATTCGGCAATAAAAGCCTGCGAACCGGTGTTTGGCAACAAATCGTTGTAGCGGTCGTCGCCGGCAAAGGTGGCATCCAAAGGCGACAGTTTGAGGCCCTCTTGGTAATACTGTTCGCAAAGCGCAGCAAAGTTTTTGTTTTCGGCGTTGCCTGACGTTTGGCCCGATGGCTTACAAGCGTGGAGCGCCACAATAGCCACAAGGGCCATAGCTAATCTTTTCATTTGGTGTAGGATTGGTTATTTACAAACTAATTTACCGCTTTCGGTTTACATTATCCAAGTAACGTTGTTGTAGGTGTTTTTCGCCGATATGGCTTTACTTGCTCAACGGCAACCGTTTTCGGTAGCTGAGCTGGCGCCAGATCCATTCAATAGGGCCATAGTTGTAACGAGACAGCCACCAGTGGCTCAGATATACCTGCGCCGTATACACAACAATGGCCAGCAACAGGTAAAACCAAATAGGCTTTGAGTTAAATATGCCCAGGCCGAAACCAGAAAAAACAAGCATTCCAATGAGGTTCTGCACCATGTAATTGGTCAAGGTCATTTTGCCCATGATGGCCAGGCTGGCGAAAAAGCGCTTGCACTTGCCTGCCACATACAGCCAGCAAATAGCCGAGGCAATAAACAGCATGGTACTGAGAATTACCCAGTAGGCCAGGTTATAATGTTTGCCAATGGCATTCCATTTCAAGTGCTCGTCAACAATAAAAAAAGCTGTGAGCAATAAAGCTGTCCCCAACGAAATCCAGAAGGTCCTTTTGATATATTTTATCTTGCTGGGCAACTGGTCGAAAAAATTGATGCGATAGAGGCTAAAGCCCCATAGGAAACAGCAAAACATCACCACGTGTACCGTGTACAGGTAGGGTTTGCTGATCATCTGCGCCAGATAAGTGCCCTTTAGTCCAAAATAAAGCACATCGAGCAGGTTATGGCTTTGGTAGAGCGGAAGTATGGCCGTCATCTGCTTCCAGCCACTATCGCCCAGCGAATGGATAAAGGAACTTAAGGCGGGAATAAGCAACAATAAAATGATGCTTACGGTGAAACTGGTTTTGGCCGAACTCCGGTAAAACAGCAAAAGCAACAAACCCAAGAGCGCATAATCCTTTAAAATATCGCCAAAAAAGACGGCACTATTGATCAGGGCCAATACCAGCAACCAAAACATGCGCCCTGCAAAAAAGCCATAAGGATTGTGTCCCTTGTTGCTTACATTGTTCATTAAAACCGCAAAGCCATAGCCAAAAAGCATGCTGAGCAGGGTCCATGATTTGGCGGCGAACAAGAAGCTCGCTGTGTACATGATGATGTTGGTAAACAGATCTGGCTTAAAAGTTTCCCAGTTCCTGCCTATCATAAAGAAATCGTAGTAGTTCATGAGCACTACGCCCAAGAGCGCCCAGCCTCTTAAGATATCAACAATGACAGTGCGCTGGTTAAGCTGGAGGGGTTGGCTAGAAAAGTCTTTCATATCAGTAGATTGGCTTATCTAAAGATAATGTTTTTGTAGGCAATTGTTTAGCCCTTTCTATTTCTCTTTAGTCAACCGATCGAGTGCCTTTAAAACAGTTGGCATTCTATAGGGGCCCGAAAGCTGCCCAATATGATCGGCCGCTCTATCCAGCTCCATCCCGACAGCCGTTATAAAAATTGGCTTTTGGCTTTCACCTCTTAACAAGGCTCGCTTGTTTTTTTGGAGAGTTGCGAAATTAGATTTGGCCACGCCGATAACGGGAATGCTTTTGTGGAGGCTTTCAAACAAATAGGCACCCAGGCCAAACTTGTTTTCATCGTCGAGATAGACAAAGCCATCAACAATAATAGCTTCAACCATTTGACAATCTATTTTTTGGAGCAGGCTTAAAATACAAGGTAATTCTCTTTTGTAAAACGCCCCCGATTCATATTCTTCCACCCCTTCGAGCGTTTCTGCATACACCTCAAATTTTTCGCTGGTAGCCCAATCATCAAAAGCCAAGCACACGGTTTTGCCCTTGTTGCCAAAATAATAAGTATCGAACGCCAGGATCATGTTTTCAAGGGGCCACTCTCCATTTAATCTGTAGGGAGTGCCGTTAAAGATATAAATTTATGCTTGAGCTTATAACCAATCAGGCCAACAAAAAAGGCCACCTTTTCAGGTAGCCCTTTATTATTTGGTTAGTACCCCAAATTTGGCTCGGGGCACTCTACTGTTATTTTTAAACCAGCAATCTTACGGGTTCTTCCAGCAACGATTTTAGGGTTTGCAAGAAAGCGGCACCAGTAGCGCCATCAACCACGCGGTGATCGCAGCTTAGGGTTACCTTCATGATGTTGCCTGGAACCACTGCGCCGTTTTTAACAACCGGCACTTGCGAAATGCCACTTACGGCCAGGATACAAGCATTTGGTGTATTGATGATGGCCGTAAACTCGTCAACGCCAAACATACCCAAGTTAGAGATGGTAAAGGTAGAGCCTTCCATTTCTGCAGGTTGCAGTTTTTTGGCTTTGGCTTTTCCGGCAAAGTCTTTTACTTCGGCAGAGATATGGCTCAACGATTTGCCATCGGCGAAGCGGATTACCGGAACCAACAAACCTTCGTCAACTGCAACGGCTACGCCAATGTGTACATGTTCGTTGGTACGGATGGTATCGCCCTGGAACGACGAGTTGATGGCCGGGTGCTGTTTCAAAGCAATTGCCACTGCTTTGACCACTAAATCGTTGAAAGAAATCTTAACCGGAGCAAAATCGTTCATTTTGGCTCGGGCTGCAATAGCCTGATCCATGTCGATGCTCATGGTTACATAGAAATGCGGCGCGGTAAACAAGCTTTCAGACAAACGTCTGCTAATGGCCTTGCGCATTTGTGTAACTGGTCTTTCGCTAAATTTCTCTTCGCCCACAAAGGTAGGGATTGCCGGAGCGGCTTTCGTTTCGGCTTTGGCACCTTCTGCCGGAGCTGTAGCTGCCGGTGCTGCCGAAGGCTTAAAGTTCTCTACGTCTTTTTTAATGATACGACCGCCTTCTGCGCTACCTGCTACCTGGCTGAGGTCGATACCTTTATCTTTTGCAATTTTCTTAGCTAAAGGCGAGGCAATGATACGGCCGCCGTTGGCGTTTGAAACGGTTTGTGCTTTTTCTTCTTCTTTTGGTGCCTCTGCGGCTTTCGGCGCATCGGCTGGAGCGCTGGCCGCTTTTGCAGGAGCATCACCTTGGGCCAAAATTCCAGAAATATCTGTTCCCTCCGGACCAACAATGGCAATAATGCCGTTTACCTTGGCCGCTTCGCCTTTATTTACACCAATATGCAACAAAGTACCCGTGGCGTAGCCCATTACCTCCATCGTAGCCTTATCGGTTTCTACGTCGGCAAGGATATCGTCGTCTTTTACTTTATCGCCTACTTTTTTATGCCATTCGGCAATTACGCCTTCGGTCATGGTATCGCTCAGCAAAGGCATGCGGATTACCGTAACGCCTTTTTTGCTCAATTCTTCTTCGCTTAAGCCACCGCCTTGGGCTGGAGCTTCGGCTTGGGTTGCTTCTTTTGGTGCCTCGGCTTTAGGCGCCTCTGCAGCGGCATTGCCTCCTTCGGCTTCCAGCGCAGCTTTGTAATCTTCGCCTTCTTTGCCAATAACGGCAATTAACGCATCGATTGGAACGGCTTTGCCTTCTTCAACACCGATGTACAATAATGTTCCATCCCAATAGGATTCTAGGTCCATGGTTGCCTTGTCGGTTTCCACTTCGGCCAAAACATCGCCGCTTTTTACTTTATCGCCTACTTTTTTATGCCACTTCGCCATTACCCCTTCGGTCATGGTGTCGCTCATCTTAGGCATTCTTACTATATCAGCCATCTATATAAATCTAATGAAATGCGTTCTAAAAATTAATCTTTTACGTAAGGATAGTCGGTTTGCACGTACACGTCTGTGTAAAGTTCGGATGCATCTGGCCATGGCGAATCTTCTGCAAATTTCACCGAATCTTCTACAATGCCTTTCACTTTCTCTTCGATTTCGGCAATCCAGTTTTCATCAGCATATTTCTCTCTCAAAATGGTTTCTCTTACGCTTTCGATCGGATCTTTAGCTTTGTATTCTTCCAACTCGTCTTTGGTACGGTATTTTGCCGGGTCAGACATGGAGTGTCCGCGGTAGCGGTAAGTCCTCATTTCCAAGAAAGTCGGGCCTTCGCCAGCGCGCGCACGCTGGATGGCCTCGTCCATGGCATTGTGAACCGCAACCGGATCCATTCCATCAACCGGTGCACATGGCATATCGAAACCTAAACCAATTTTATAGATATCGGTCATGTTGGTAGTACGTTCTACCGAAGTACCCATGGCATAACCATTGTTCTCACAAACAAAAATTACCGGCAGCTTCCAAAGCATAGCCATGTTGAAAGCTTCGTTCAAAGCGCCTTGGCGAACTGCTCCATCGCCCATGTAGCAAATATTTACATGCTTGGTGCCTTTGTATTTTTCGGCAAAAGCGATACCAGCACCCAACGGAATCTGACCGCCTACGATACCGTGGCCACCATAAAAATGATGTTCTTTACTGAACATGTGCATAGAACCGCCTTTACCTTTTGAACAGCCAGTAGCTTTGCCGTACATTTCGGCCATAATACTGTCGGCACTAACGCCTAAAGCCAAGGCATGGGCGTGGTCGCGATAAGCGGTAACCATCGAGTCGCCTTTTTCCATTGCTGAAATGGCACCTGCAACTACTGCTTCCTGACCAATATAAAGGTGACAAAATCCGCGTATCTTTTGCTGTCCGTAAAGTTGTCCGGTCTTCTCTTCGAACTTGCGCATCAGCAACATCGACTCAAACCACTTCAAATAGGTATCCTTATTTATTTCTACTGCACTCATGTTTGGGTATTGATTTTTATTTACGGGAACAAATTTAATTTTTTTATTATATTTTCTCACATCATCGTATGTAAAATTATCCGTGCCGAGCACTAAACACAAGGGATTTAGCACCATTTTAGTGTCTGAATTACACTCACATAGACTGTAAGCTGGTCTAAGCGGGCATTAATATTTTTCTGCCGGGAACTTAGCCCCATTTTTTGATGCTCGATTGGCAAAAACAAAAAAATTTTATTTTGTTGGCAACAAAGGCTTAAAGGATTTTGAAAAAAAGTGTTTTAAAAGATTTTTACAAAACCCTGCTACTTCACCGGAAGCCTGCCTGCAACAGACCGATTGGCAGAAAGAAGCCATCAACTTTTGTCGTCTCTTTCCTTGCTTCGTTTCTTTGGGCAACAGCCAGCGGAGCTAGATTTTACACCTACAGCAACATCTACTGTGCAAAAAGTAAATGAAGACAAAAGTGACCAAAAATTCAAGGCCGTTGCATCTTCGCTGCGCTAGCTGTACCGACTTTGCCATAGCGCAAGCTGGATACGCGGTGTTGCTGTGGCCTAAATTTCTGCTTTGCATTTTTTACAGTGCCCCGTCCCTGCTAATGTACATAAGGCAATTTTATGATAGCACGCTTTATTCCGCCAGAGCTTTTATCCACACTTCCAATCAAAACTTCATCCATGTTCAATAATCACATCGGTTTAAATGATTTATCAACAAATGTGGCTTCGCGAAAGTGGCTCCAGCGCCTTAGAACGCGTAAAATGTTAATAACTTTTACATTTAACTGAGATTCATTTGGATAACATTTGCAAAAGACATATTTTTGCTACCCTAACAATAAGCCCCCGTGGTGTACGTTTAAGTGTAAGTGCCCGTTTACCCAAACTTAAAAGCATAACATGATTAAAAAGATTTTGTTTTCTATTCTTATCGTTCTCAGTAGCTACACAGCTACATTCGCACAAAGCAATAAGACCAAAGAAGCCAAACTAGAAGATCCTGACAACTTAGCGTCGCAATATTTCTCGCAGGTAATGGGTGTAGCCGTTGATGCGACATCGAACCTGAAACTATACAAGTTTATTTACGAGTGGATCGGAACTCCCTACCGTTACGGTGGCAACACCAAGAAAGGGATTGACTGTTCGGCCTTTACCAAAGCCATTTACGACAAGGTTTTTAACACCAACATTTTGCGCAACTCGCGCGATATCTTCAGCATGGTTGATCCTTTATCGAGAGACGAGCTGAAAGAAGGCGATTTGGTTTTCTTCAAAATCAAAAGCCGCAGCATTTCGCACGTTGGCGTATACTTGGGCGATAACCGCTTTGCACATGCCTCGGTAAAAGGCGTACGCATCAGCAACCTGAACGAACCTTACTACAGCCGCTATTTTTATAAGGGCGGACGGATTTTAGATCCGGCAAACAAAGAATTTATCGAAGAATAGCCTTTGGCATCCCATTAAAAATATTCCAATCCTTCCCCATAAAACCGGGAGGGATTTTTTGTAACTACCCATGAAGAAACTCCTCGGCATTGCTTTTTTAACTGGCTTGGTTGCTTATACCCTGATGAGCTGCCAAAGCAAAACCCAGGCAGAGGTAAAACAGGCACAAACCGATACGCCAAAGGTTAAGCGGTTAAAAGATACCTTAAGCCTGGTAGCCGTGGGCGATATGATGCTGGGCTCCGCCTTTCCGAGCAAGCTCAACCTGCCTCCCGATGATGCGGTAAACAGTTTTGTGGCTGTTGATACCTTTTTAAAGGGCGATATTGTATTCGGCAACCTAGAAGGCTGCTTTCTCAATTCGGGCAACTCCAATAAGTGCAAAGGCATTAACCCTAATAACTGCTACGCCTTCAGAATGCCCGATCGTTATGCCAACATTTACAAAAAGGCGGGTTTTAACGTGCTGAGCATTGCCAACAACCACGTAGGCGATTTTGATGCCAAGGGCCGAAAAAACACGGCCAGATTGCTAGATTCGCTTCAAATACATTATGCCGGACAATTGAACAAACCTTTCGACCTGTTTGAAATAGACAGTGTGAAATATGCTTTTTGTGCCTTTGCGCCCAACGAGAATACGGTGTCCATTAAAAACATCGACAGCGCCAAGGCCCTGGTGGCCGAACTTAAAAAACAGGCCGACATTGTGATCGTATCTTTTCATGGCGGCGGCGAAGGGGCACGATTTGAGCATGTAACACGCAAAACCGAGATCTTTTTTAAGGAAAACAGGGGCAATGTTTATGCTTTTGCCCATGCGGTAATAGATGCCGGTGCCGATGTGGTATTGGGGCACGGACCACATGTAACCCGCGCGGTTGAAGTGTACCGAAATAAGTTTATCGCGTATAGCCTGGGCAATTTCTGTACCTATGGCATGTTTAGCCTGAAGGGCCCGAATGGCTTTGCGCCGTTGCTGCAACTCAAAATTAACCGCAGAGGTGATTTTCTGTACGCCGATGTCGTTTCAGTTAAACAAGATAAGATTAATCGCCTAACTTTAGACGAAAACCATACGGCATTTGACAAAATGAAGACTTTGACCGACATCGATTTTGCCGGACATCACCTTATCTTTGAAAACAATCAAATCAGGTTAAAAAACTAATCCAATGAAGAAAGGCTTAACGGTTCATTATATTTTATTTATTGCCGGACTTGCGCTGAGCGCTGTTGCGGCCTATATGATCACCACAGATCCCGACGAAAACCTGAATTCTAAACTGATTGTCGTTTTTGCCGGAGCTTTTGTAGGCATTAGCCAATTTATGATTATCAAACATAAACGCAAGCTCAAATAGCCTCGTTACGATTCGTCTTTGGTGTTTTTGATCAGTCCGATGCCCGAAACAAAGAAAACCAATCCGATAATTCCATAAACAATTAGCCCGCGCGAGTTCTGGCTATGGTTTACAAAACCTATTCCCGCATAAACCAGACCAACAACCCCCAAAAGGGTTAACAGGGCACCAAAAATCCTTTTTACGTTCATAAAGCAATGTTGTAGCATAAAAACAGGGCAACGGCCATTTTGTTTCAAAAAAAAGCGGCACCAATTTAATGATGCCGCCTTTAGCGAGGTCAATTGCAATAATGCCTACCAAACACCCAGTCTGTTTTCTGGGGCTACGTACATTTTGGCGGTTTTTGGAATATTAAAAGCCTTGTAAAAAGCTTCCATGTTATAAACCGGGCCATTTACCCTGAACATTTCTGGAGAGTGCGGATCTGTTTTGATACGAACACGCATGTTCTCATCCCTGTCTTTGATACGCCATACCTGCGCAAAGCTCAAAAAGAAACGCTGATCTGGTGTAAAGCCATCAATTTTTTGGCTGTTGTCCTGTCCTTGCTTGGTAAGTTTAAAAGCATCGTAGGCAATAGCCAAGCCCCCAATATCGGCCAGGTTTTCGCCCAGCGTTAAGTTGCCGTTTACATGCTCGTTACCCAACAAGGTAAAGCCGCTGTACAATTTAGCCACCTTATCGGCTCTGGTTTTAAACTGGTCGGCGTCAGCCTTGGTCCACCAGTCTTTCATATTGCCTGCCGCATCGTACTGACGGCCCTGATCGTCGAAACCATGGGTCATTTCGTGGCCAATTACCGCACCAATGGCGCCATAGTTGATGGCATCGTCGGCTTTGGCATCGAAGAATGGAAACTGTAGAATACCAGCCGGGAACACAATCTCGTTAAATGTCGGGTTGTAATAAGCGTTTACTGTTGGCGGTGTCATGCCCCATTCTGTTTTATCAACCGGTTTGCCTATTTTACTGATTTCTTCGTTGTAGGCATGCATCCTGGCGCTGCGCGCATTGCCCAGGTAATCGCCTTTGCTGATGGTCACATCGTCAAAGTTTTTCCATTTGGTAGTGTAGCCGATTTTCTTTAAAAAGACATTCAGTTTCTCGGTCGCTTTTGCTTTGGTTTCGGCACTCATCCAATCCAGTTTCGAAATCCTGGTGGCGAATACTTTTTGCAAGTTGTTCACCAGCTCGTCCATCCTTTGCTTGGCTTCTTGCGTAAAGTATTTCTCTACATAAAGCTGGCCTAACAGGTCGCCCATGTTGGCGTCGATTCCATTAACCAGTTTTTTCCACCTTTCTGATTGTTTCTTTTGGCCATTGAAGATTTTATTGTAGTTAAACGAGGCATCAACAAAAGCCTTGCTCAGCAAGCCTGCATTTCTGGCCATGTAATCGTATTTGAACTTCGTTTTCCAAACTTCAATAGGTTGGCTGGCCAGCAAAGTGCTCAATGCTTTAAAATAAGCCGGCTGACCAACGTTAACGCTATCGGTTTTAATCTGCATGGCCGCAAAAAGCGAAGGCACGTCTAAATTTGGGGCCAACTGCGACAGCTGGGCTACGCTCATTTTGTTGTAGTTCTTTTGCGGATCTCTCAGCTCTTCAGGGCTGCGATGAGACTTGGCAATTTCTGTTTCCAAAGCCAAAATGGCGTTCGCGTTTTTAGCTGCCGTAGCGGCATCGGAGCCGGTTAGGCTAAATAGTTTGGTGGCGTAGGCAACAAAGCCTTCGCGGGCTACTTTAGAGGTACTGTCTGTTTTAAAATAATAGTCTTTTTCTGGCAGCGACAATCCCGATTGATAAAAAGAAACGATGTTTTTTACGCTGTTTTTTTCATCGGCACCTACGCCCATGCCCAATAGGCCGGCTTCGTTGGTCTTTGCCAGTTCGGCCAATAAGCTCACCAATTCTTTATAGCTTTTGGTACCGTCAATTTTGGCCAGTACCGGCTTTAAAGGTTCGGCTCCCAATTTTTCGATGGTTACCGTGTCCATGCCACTGGCATAGTAATCGCCAACCTTTTGCTTGATGCTTCCTTTCGGTGCATTTGCCTTTTCGGCATCTTCTACAATCCCTTTTAGTTTTTTGAGGTTATCTTCGTACAAAGTATAAAAGCTGCCCCAGCCGCTCTGATCGTCTGGAATAACCGTAGCCTTCATCCATTTACCGTTGGCATATTCGAAAAAATTGTCTCCCGGATTAACCGTTGTATCCATTCCGGCTTTGTCTAAAAATACCGTCCGGGTGTCGGTTTCGGTATTTTTACTTTGGCAGGCCGCCAGAAGCGCCAAACCAATTAATGGTAAACCTAATTTCAGTTTCATAAATGATTGATTATAAAATATCTAAAATAAAGCTACACAGAAAATCAATTTATTAGTAATATTGGCTATAATTTAAATCAAATTCTATGGACTATTTTTTTTATGGACTGCTTTTTTTCGGATTAATTATCCTTTTAAGCTCTTTTGTTACCGTAAGGCAAGGCACCATTGCCGTGATTACCGTTTTTGGAAAATACCGCAGGCAGCTGCGCCCAGGCTTGAGCTTAAAAATCCCGTTGATTGAACAGATCCATTCCAGGATTTCGATACAGAACCGCTCGGTAGAGCTTTCTTTCCAGGCGGTTACCCAGGATCAGGCCAATGTATATTTCAAGGCCATGCTGCTTTATTCGGTACTGAACCACGACGAAGAGACCATCAAAAACGTAGCCTTTAAGTTTGTTGACGCCAGCAACCTGATGCAGGCCTTGATCCGTACCATCGAAGGTTCGATCAGGGCTTATGTGGCCACTCAAAAACAAGCCAATGTATTGGCGCAAAGAAACGAAATTGTAGAGCATGTAAAACACCAGATAGACCAGGTATTGGAAAGCTGGGGCTACCACCTGCAGGATTTACAGCTAAACGATATTACCTTCGACGAAGAGATTATGCGTTCCATGAGCCGTGTAGTGGCTTCGAACAACCTGAAAGCCGCCGCCGAAAACGAAGGCCAGGCTTTATTGATTACCAAAACCAAGGCCGCAGAAGCGGATGGCAATGCCATTAAAATTGCCGCCACCGCCGAGCGCGAAGCGGCCCAATTGCGTGGACAAGGTATTGCCCTATTTAGGGAAGAGGTGGCCAAAGGTATGACCAATGCCGCCCACGAAATGCAGCAGGCCAACCTGGATACTTCGGTTATTTTGTTTACCATGTGGACCGAAGCCATTAAACAATTTGCCGAGTACAGCGAAGGCAACGTCATTTTCTTGGATGGCAGTACCGAAGGCATGAACAAAACCATGAAAGAAATGATGGCCATGCAAATAGACCCGAACAAAGGCAAAAAGTAAGCCGTTGGCGAAAATCAATATGGAAAATCGTCAGTTTCTTCGCGATGACCACACCAATCAAAAAAGCCTTCCAATTAACTCTGGAAGGCTTTTTTTGTTTTGATGATTAGCTAGGGGATGGTGGCATTATGGTCATTTCTACAATTTTCTCACCGAATAGTTCAACTTTGGAAAGTTGCAGCTTATTTAAGGCCCCGGTAGAACAGCTCAGCAAATAACCTTCCTTTCTAAAGATTGTCATACTCCATAGGGGTAAAATCTCTTCTTTTTGAAAAACAAAGCCATGGTTTGAAATGGCATAGTCCAATATTTCGTTAAAGTCAAAATCGGCCGTTGTACTAAACTGGCAACTGAACAACTCGCCGTTAAATACAGATAGGATTAAGGTACCTTTTTCCTGCCAGCTTTTACTATTGACAAAATACGTACTTGATTTTAAGCACTTCCCATCAATGATTTGTTCGTTCTCTTCCAAATTTACTTCATCAAACGACTCGGAAAGGTAACTGTCTATCTGATCAGGGCTGAGCTGAAAAACAGAAACCATCTCTTCAAATACTTGCGCTTTTGTCATTGGATCTGTTGCAAAAAAGCCCCGAACTTTCGGGGCTTTTTGATAAAGTTATTTTTCGAATGTCTTTGGTACATTGGTGAGTCTATTGCCCTCGGTCATCTTCATCAAATCGATCATTACCTTGATGCTTTCGTCTTCCACCAGATCGTAGTTTTCGTCTTTCGCAATTTTATCGCCTTTTTTAACTGGCGCCAAACCTCTCGATGCCCTCAATTCGTTTAAGCGGGTTAGGTTTTTGGCTTCCAAGGCATCTCTTTCCGCTTTGAGCTTGCTTTCGTTGAGGGTAATCGAAGTTTCGCCATCGCGTTTTTTCGAATCGGCAATATCTTCGTTCAGCACTTTATAGTCTAAAGAGCTCTTCATCCTTTGTTCGTGCAACCTTAGCAAGTTAGCTTTGATGTCTGTTAAGTCGGCCACTGCTTTATAGTTAGATGGCTTAATCATATCAAATGGCAAGGCCGATGGCTCTGTATCTTCGCCAATCTTATCCAGTGGATAAACCGATGGAAAATTGATATCAGGAATTACGCCTTTATGCTGGGTGCTATTGCCATTTACACGATAGAATTTAGCCATGGTCAGGTTGATTTGGCCTAACTGCGGAATACCATCCTTATCGAGCACCGCATTGCTGCCTTGTGGCGATACGATCACGCCTTTGCTGTCTCTTTTAAAGAGGGATGCCATTTTTTGCAGGATAGACGGATTAACCAAGCGGTTAAGATCGATTGACGACTGCACGGTTCCTTTGCCATAGGTTTGGGTACCCATGATAATGCCCCTGCCGTAGTCTTGTATGGCACCAGCAAAAATCTCCGAAGCCGATGCGCTCAAACGGTCAACCATTACGCCCATTGGACCGGTCCAAGCGGCGCCCGCATTTTTGTCTTCGTCAACTTCAACGCTGCCTCTCAAGTCTTTGACCTGCACAACTGGCCCTTTGTCTATAAACAAACCGGTGAGGTCGATGGCTTCTACCAACGAACCGCCTCCATTAGACCTCAAATCCATGATGATGGCATCAACCTTATCGGTATTTTTAAGGGTGTCGATCAACAAACGCACGTCGCGGGTGGTGCTTTTATAATTTGGATCGCCAGTATTGGCTGCTTTGAAATCGGCATAGAAAGCTGGCACTTGGATAATACCGATCTTATAAGGTTTACCGTCAGACTGAATGGTTTTTACCGATTTTTTGGCTGATTGGTCGGCCAAAATCACTTTTTCGCGCACCAAGGTAATGATTACCGGTTTAGAAGAAAGTTCTTGTCCAACCGGAATTACTTTCAATTTTACGGTAGTGCCTTTAGGGCCTTTGATTCTCGACACGGTATTATCTATCCTCCAGCCAATTACATCTTCAAATTCGCCGTTGGCACCTTGGGCTACTGCCACAATCCTATCGCCGGCATTCAACTGTTTGCTTTTAAAAGCCGGACCTCCAGGTACGATGGAAACGATTTTGGTCACTTCGTTTTCTAGCTGCAGGGTAGCACCGATGCCTTCGATAGAGCGAGACATTTCTTGGTTAAACACCTCGGCATTTCTAGGGTTAAAATAATTGGTATGCGGGTCGATGGCTTCGGTAAAGGCATCCATGATGAGCTGAAAAACATCCTGGTTGTTGAACTTGGCTGCCTGCGATTTTAGGTTTTCGTATCTTTTGGTCAGCGTTTCTACGTTCTTGGCATCAGGCGTACCTGCAATTTTAAGGTTTACCAATTCGTATTTTACCCTTTTCTTCCACACATCGTCCAAACCAGCAGTTGTGGCAATCCACGGCATTTTTTCGCGATCGTATACGTAGGTATCGTTTTGGTTAAAATCGTATTTGCCCTTAATCTGTGCTATCGAATAATTGATGCGTTCGTTGTATCTTTTCAGGTAAACGTTAAAGATGTAGAAAGGAGCACTCAGGTCGCCGATCCTGAAATCATCGTCGAGCTCGGTCCTGAATTTATCAAAGTCTTTGATATCGCTGGCCAGGAAATAATATTTAGAAGGGTCTAATGCCTTGATATACCTGTCTAAAATGATAGAAGAAATCGAATCGTTGATTTCCAATTTCTTATAGTTATAGCTTTCGATCAGGTTAACCACTTGCCTTAGCACCAGGCTTTGCTGCTCATCTGGCTTAATATTTTGTACGCCATCAACCATTTTCTGCGGTTTTGGCGACGCGCTACAGGCCAAGGCCGCGGCTGTAAACGTAATCATCAATACTCTTCTCAACATCTCTTTAACAGTTTTAAAATCCATTCTTATAAAATCATCATCCAATATGATACCAATTTCTTAAATAAACAAAAAAGATACAGCAATTATCTGTATCTTTTTTGTAAACTTTATTATTCAGCTAGTTAGCTTGTTTATTTTTTTAGCCCTGTTTTTTCGGTAATCAGCAGCCTGCTGTTTTTTATCTGCTGACTGAACTGCGTAATTTTAGCATTTTTGGCTAGCAGTTCGGCACGGTTCACATCTTTGGTAGCCAACCCGTATTCTTTCTTTTTAATCTTGACCTGGGCAATGCCCAATACCGAATCGATATAGGAAGTATTGTTGCGAAGCTGTTGTGCCAGAATCCCCTGCTGGGTATAGAACCAGAGTGATTGGGTTAACTTATTGGCCGCATAATAAATCTTGCCCAGCTGATTATAAGCTGCCATCTGGCCTGCCTTGCTGCCTATTTTGGCGTAGGTTTTAAGGGCGGCATTGAGCACCACCTGTTCGGCTTCGGTATAATGCGAAAGCAAGAGGTGGATGTTGCTCATGCGCAGCAGCGCCGCGCCATAACGGCTAAATTTACGGTCGTTGTTGTATTCGAAGGCCGCTTTGCCAAACAGCGTAAGCGCTTCGTTCAGGTCGCCTTGCCTTTCGTTGCGTTCGGCATCAGCAAAAAATTCATCTCCATTTGTTTCGTCTTTAAGCGAAACCGCGATATTAATAGCATTCCCTACCGCATTTTGTGTTTCCTGAGGCCCAGAATTTACATTTTGAGCAAAGGCAGCAGAAGCAAAAAATAGGGATGCGAGAGCCAGGTGAATCTTGTTCATCTGATAAAGATAGCTATTTTTAGTTAAACACCTGTAAACTACCATCAAAAGCTGCCCAAACCATATACGGATGAGAGTCGCAATGGTAAATTTCGCCCTTAGCCGAGATTCCGATCACGCCGGCAAAGCCGTCGAATGCCTGCAGTTCGACAAAAGATTTGTCGCAGGCCTCTTTCAGGCTAAAGCCGTCGGTAACGCGGGTCACGATTTTGGCAGCCAAGGCGCCGCTTACAATGTCTTCGCCCACGCCGGTACACGAAATTCCGGCAAAATTGTTAGCAAAATTACCCGCTACCGTGGCCGAGTCGCTTACCCGACAAGGAATTTCGAAGCCTTTGCCTCCTGTTGAAGTTGCCGCCGCCAGGTTTCCGTTGGCATCCAAGGCTACGCAGCCTACCGTTCCTTTCCGGTCTTGCTGGTTTAATTTAGCCTCATATTCGGCCTGACGTTGCGGGGTAATTGGATTAAAATAGTCGAAGTTGTTGGCTCTTGCAAAGGCTTGTGCGCCCTCGCCACTCAGTACCCGATCATCATAGGCCAATAGCTTTTCGGCTACCTCAATCGGGTTTTTTACATCTTCTAAATTGATAACGCCACTAAATTTTTGGGTCTGGCCATCCATCAAAGCCGCACTGAGCCTCACTTTGCCGTCGCTTTGGATCTGTGAACCAATGCCCGCATTAAACAGCTCATTGTCTTCTAACAGGCCAACGGCATATACTACGGTTTCTAAAGCCGTATGCTTGGTCAGAAACTGGTGCGCTTGGGTTACAATCTGGGCCAAGGCATCTTGCTTGGCTTTTTTGGTTTCCTGGTTGGTGGCTGATTCGCTGAAAAAGCCGCCGTGTATGATTAGTTTCATCTGCGTATTGCGTAGTGAGTATTGGGTATTGCGTTAGGGGTTTACGGGTCTTAGGCTTGGCGTTCAAAACGCATAATGCTATACGCTGACCGCTTCCCGCCACATGCTTAACGCTTATGGCTAGGCTGTAGGTATAACTTTTGGATGATGGATAACCAATTGATGGCTAACCAAGTCGTAAATATCGCCGTCGCACATCACATGTACCACCATGTTCTTGATCGAAACCGGCTGTCCCATTTCTACATCGGTTAGGTTGGTATCGGCCATAAAACGGCCATCTACCAAAATGACCATACCCGAGCCAATGGCTTCCATGGTATTGTTGTGGATGTACAGCCCGGTATCTTCGCCCAAGCCAATGCCCAAAATACCTGGATTACTGGCCGTAGCGTACAACAAACGGCCAATACGGCCACGCTGTACAAAATGGGTATCTACAATCACATCATCTATAAAACCGAGGCCACCAGTAATTTTTACTTCGCCCTTTAGCAAAGCATCTTTGCTGCTGCCCTGGTAAATCATGTTCTTAGAGCTGGCGGCGGCACCTGCCGAAGTTCCGGCAATGACAAAATCAGTGTTTTCGTATTTGTCTAACAAAATACGGTGGATCTCGGTGCCTCCAAAAATAGACGATAGGCGCAATTGGTCGCCACCAGTAAAAATAATGACGTCGGCCTGTTTAATGCGCGCAGCATTTTCGGGATTGTTGGCCTCCTCGCGGCTACCAATATTCAGCACTCCGATATTATGCACATCGAGCTGCGCAAATGCCTTGATGTATTCTTCGCCAACTTTTTCAGGAATAAGCGATGCGGTGGTCATGATTTCGAAACGCGAATCGTGGCCTTTAATTGATTCGGTGGTAATCCGCTTTAAGATTCCACGCTCAAAAAAGTTCATGTTCTGTGGCAATCCGAATTGCGTTTCGGCAAAGCTTCCCGTATCTATTGCGCCGCCTATGATGATTAATTTTCCTTTTGGAGCCATCGTACCTGTGTAAATGTTGCTAAAATGCCAAATATATGCGCATTAGCCTAATATTTAACAGTATTTTTATCAATATTACACTTTTAATTAACAATCAAAGCAGAATTTGGAAGCCCGATGAACAAGTTTAATTGCAGGGGGCCACAGTTAATTTGAATTTTTTTTTATACTTTAAGCTGAGGTTTGTCGGGCTCGCCCGAAACCGATAATCTCCCCACCTCAACAACGCATTCAAAAAAAACAATTTTATACCATAAATGAAGATATTAGGCATACAGGTTTTACGGGGACCAAATATTTGGTCGGTGAATAGAAAAAAATTAATCCAGATGCGCCTGGACCTCGAAGATATGGAGCAAAAGCCCACCAACCTCATCGAAGGATTTAGGGAGCGTATAGAAAAGCTGATTCCCACCCTGCACAGCCACAGGTGCTCTAAGGGTGCACCAGGTGGTTTTTTAGCGCGGGTAGAAGAGGGAACCTGGATGGGTCATGTGATTGAGCATATTGCGCTCGAGATACAGACCTTGGCGGGCATGGATACGGGCTTTGGCCGTACCAGGCAAACCAAAACCGAAGGCATCTACAACGTGGTGTTCAGTTACCTGGAAGAAAAGGCTGGGGTTTATGCCGCCGAAGCCTCGGTGCGCATCGCTGAAGCATTGATCGGCAACAAAGAATACGATTTGGAACACGACATTCACCGCATGCGCGAACTGCGCGAATCGGAACGCTTGGGCCCAAGTACCGGCTCTATTGTGGATGAGGCGATTGCGCGCGATATTCCATGGATCAGGCTTAACAAAGGTTCTTTGGTACAATTAGGTTATGGCAAAAACCAGGTGCGTTTTCGCGCTACCATGACCGAGCGTACCAGCAGCATTGCAGTTGATATTGCCGGCAACAAAGACGAAACCAAGCGTTTGCTGGAAGATGCTGCCATTCCGGTAGCCAAAGGCGTAACGGTAACCACCCTCGATGATGTGCACGAAGCCATTAAAAAAGTAGGCTTCCCCTTGGTGTTTAAACCCCTGGATGGCAACCATGGCCGTGGCGCCACCATTAACGTCAAAACCGAAGAAGCAGCGATTGCCGCTTTCCACTATGCCAAAGAACATTCCAGAAGGATTATTGTAGAACGCTTCATTACCGGCCACGACTTTAGGGTATTGGTGATCGACCATAAAATGGTAGCCGCCGCGCTGCGTGTGCCCGCCCATGTAAAAGGCGATGGCAAACAGACCATCCAGGCGCTTATTGATGAAGAAAACGCCGATCCGCGCCGTGGCTATGGCCATGAAAACGTGCTCACCGAAATCAATGTAGACCGCGATACGCTAGACCTGCTCGAAAAGAAAGGCTATACCTTGGAAACCGTGCCTCCGAAAGGCGAAGTGGTTTACCTCAAGTCGACGGCCAACCTGAGCACCGGCGGTACTTCTATAGACGTGACCGATCAGGTACATCCGCAAAACGTATTCAACTGCGAACGTATTTCGAGAATTATAGGCCTGGATATTTGTGGCATCGACATTATGGCGCAGAACCTTACCGAACCCCTCACCGAAAACGGAGGCGTGATTTTAGAAGTAAATGCCGCGCCAGGCTTTAGGATGCACCTCGCGCCAAGCGAAGGCCTGCCCCGCAATGTGGCCGCTCCGGTAATAGACATGCTTTATCCGCCAGGCAAAGATGCCCGCATTCCGATTATCGCAGTAACCGGCACCAACGGTAAAACCACCACCACCCGCCTCATTGCGCACATTGTAAAAAACAATGGCAGCCGCGTAGGCTTTACCACCTCCGATGGCATCTACGTGCAGAATACCATGTTGATGAAGGGCGATACCACCGGCCCTTTTAGCGCCGAGTTTATTTTAAAGGATCCAACAGTTGAAGTAGCCGTACTTGAAACCGCCCGTGGCGGTATTTTGCGTTCAGGGCTGGGCTTTAACAAATGTGATATTGGTGTAGTTACCAATATCCAGGAAGACCACTTGGGCATTTCAGACATCCACAACCTCGACGATCTGACCCGCGTGAAAGCCGTGATTATTGGTGCCGTCAAAAGAAACGGCTGGGCCGTGCTCAATGCCGACAATGCCTACTGCCTGAAGATTGCGGCCAGCGCCGATTGCAATGTGGCCTATTTTAGCATGGACGAGAAAAATCCGGTCATTAAGGAGCATTGCAAAAAAGGAGGCATTGCCGCCATTTACGAAAACGGTTTCGTGACCATTAAAAAAGGCGATTGGAAAATCCGCGTGGAAAAAGCCACGCATATTCCACTTACGTTTAACGGTACAGTCGATTTCATGATCCAAAATGTATTGGCCGCTACGCTCACCACTTTTTTGTGGGGCTATAAAACCGAAGATATCCGCACTTCATTAGAAACCTTCATTCCGTCGGCCGCGCTTACGCCGGGCAGGATGAACATCTTCAAGTTCAAGGACTTTAAGGTGTTGGTCGATTTTGCGCATAATCCCGATGGTTTTAACGGCGTAAAAACCTACCTGCAAACCGTTGAGGCCAGCGAGCATGTGGGCGTAATTTCGGGTACCGGCGACAGAAGGGACGAAGACATTATCGAAACCGCTCGCATTGCCGCGCAAATGTTTGATCGGGTAATCATTTGCCAAGAGAAATACCTGCGCGGACGCAAACAGCAGGAGCTGATCGATTTATTGCTTACCGGCTTAAAAGAGGTAAAACCAGACATCCAGATCGACATTAACAACCATGGCGACGACTGCCTGAAAAACCTAATCCATACAGCCAAGCCGGGCTCTTTCATTACCATTTTAAGCGATACCATAGATAACGCGATTAAAAAAGTAACCCATTACCTGGACCAGGAACTCGAACAGAAATAAAAAAACAAAGTCCCGATGCAACATCGGGACTTTGTGATTCTAGGGAGTTTTCAAAACTACGCTTGGGAGTCTCTCAGTCTTTTAATTTCGTCGTGCGATTGCCTCAAAGCTACTTTTTGATCAGTGATCAGGCTCCTGATGTTGGCCGGCAGCTCTTCTTCCAAAGCCATTTTGTAGGCTTTTTGAGCTGCATCTTCGCCAAATTCGCAGTTATTGAGCACTGTTTTTCTGTCGTTGCCCGTAAACACGGCTTTTACATCCATCCAGGCCCTGTATATTTTGCCCGATGTGGTGGTTCCTTCTTCGGCCTCTTCGCCCAATGCCTGTACTTCGGTAGCCAAAGCCATCTTATGTTGATGGCTCTCGCCAATCATCTTTACAAACAAAGCCTTTAAATCGGCATCGCCCTCTTTTAACTCTTTTATAGCCCGTTCATAGCCCGCCACTCTGTCGTTGTTAATTTGGATAAGGTCGTTCAGTACCTCTGCGCTTATTGTTTTCGTTTCCATAATTCTACTGCTTTTAGTGTAGTTAAACAACAGAGACCTTGAGCCAAAAGTTTAAAGAAGCTTAGCGCATTTGGGAATGTGTTCAAATTGCAAAAGCTTTGATATATTTAGGCCATGTATCCCAATTTTATTCAGCATATTAAACGTTACGTATCGTTAACCGACGATGAAACTTCCTTATTGCTGCAGCAAATCAAACCTTTAACCCCCAAAAAGAAGGAATTGCTGTTACAGGAAGGCCAGATTTGCAGGTATCATTATTTTGTAGAACAGGGTTGCCTGCGCATGTTTTTTGTGAACGACAAAGGCACCGAGCAGATTGTACAATTCGCACTGGAAAACTGGTGGATAGCCGACTACATGAGTTTCAGCACACAGCATCCATCCAACTTTTCCATCCAGGCGGTAGAAGCCTCCCAGATTGTGGGCATTGCCAGCAGTCGGCAAGACGAGCTTTTTAGGCAGCTGCCACAGCTGGAGCGCTATTTCAGGATCATGATGCAAAGGGCTTATGCGGCAGCACAAATGCGGGTCAAGTACTTCCACGATTTTACCAAGGAAGAAAGCTACCAGCATTTTGTTACGCTATTCCCCGATTTTGTACAGCGCATTCCGCAGTATATGCTGGCTTCCTATCTGGGCATCACACCCGAATACCTGAGCGAGCTGCGCAAAAAATAGGCTATTGGCCACTCTGTTTTTATTTCTTAAACTGGTTTAAGTTTTTACCGGTGCATGTAGCCTAATTTTGGTTCATCATTTAAAATAAAGTTATGAACCCAAGATTTAATATCGCCGAACTAGAGCCGGCTGGCTATAAAGCCATGCTGGGCCTAGAAAATTACCTGGCTACCACCAAATTAGACAAAATGCACAAGGAACTGATCAAGATCAGGACTTCGCAAATCAACGGCTGTGCCTTTTGTATTGATATGCATACCAAAGACGCCCGCAAATATGGCGAAACCGAGCAGCGCATCTACCTGTTAAACGCCTGGCGCGAAACCAACCTGTTTAATGAGGAAGAAAGAGTTGTTTTGGCTTTGGCCGAAGAAATGGCACTGATTGCCAATGGCGGGCTTTCGGAGGAAACCTTTCAAAAAGCAAAAGCACTGTTTGATGATAATTACATTGCCCAACTGATGATGGTTGCTGTAACTATCAATGCCTGGAACAGAATTGCCATCGGTACCCATTTGCAGCCTGCACAATAAATGCATCAATAATACTTGCGAAGCTTGAAGGCTTCGCAAGTGTTTATGCTAGAGTTCTCCCTTTACAATTTTGGCCAAAGGAAAATAGCCCAGGGTAATCTCGTCTTCGGCCTCGATATTGCCTGGCGTAAATTTCAAGGCATACTTTTTTTTGGTAGCCGAACTTAGGATGTCTTCTATTTCGAAAATATCGTCTACGTCTACGCCATACTTGTCGTCGATGTGCGAGGAGGCCCCGTCAAACCAGGTTTGTTTATAAAAAGCCGTTTCTTTGGCGGTTGCGATGGCTACCGCCTTTTGGTCGGCTACCACCAACATTTTGTAGTGCAGTTCGTCGAATTCGTTTTTGCGATAGCCCCCCAGGTTGAGAAAGAACAAGCTGTTCGGGTCAGTTTTGGGATGGCCTTTTTCAACCACTTCTATCCTATAGTTGCCCACCTTACTCACTACGCGCCAGGCATCGATATGGATCTTGCCTTTGGCTTCGGGCCAAAATTCTACCATTTCCGGAACCAGCTCTTTTAGGGAGTTGGCAATGCCGAAAAAAACATCGTGCTGTTCGGTATGCCTCCTGGCTGGCCGACAACCCAAAAGAACCATAAACAACTGTGGATTTTGCATTTGCTTGAGCTATTGAGTATTTTAAAGGCACAATTTCGTCAATTGTACGGGTTCATCAAAATAAATCAAAACATTTGGAATCGCGCTGCGTTTCTAAAAGAAATCCATCATTGTTATGCTAGCACTTCAACGCCCGCCAGACGGTGGAACGCTTTACACGGAAACCAATTTGCAGCACTTTTTTCCGGAGCCGCTCAATGCCATTACTTCCTGCTTTTTTCTGGCTATTGCCTTTTACTGGACTATAAGGCTATGGAAAGACTATAAATCGCATATGTTTTTAACCTACTGTTTGGTGTTGCTTTATATCGGAGGCATTGGGGGTACTACCTATCATGCTTTTAGGCAGTGGCGAATGTTTATCATGATGGACTGGATGCCGATTATGCTGCTGTGTATATCGGCTGGGGTTTATTTTTTGGCGCAGCTTTTCAGGTGGTATTATGCGGTATTGCTGGTATTGGCTTATGTGGCTTTGCAGTTCTTTTTCAGGAGCATGGTTACCCACGATAAAATGCAGTTGTTCATCAACATCAATTACGCCATGATGGCGGCCTTGGTGCTCCTACCGGTATTGGGCTACCTGATCAGCACCCGATGGAAAAACGGCAAATGGGTGGGCATGGCTTTGTTCGCTTTTATCATTGCGCTTACTTTTCGCATTGCCGATCAATGGGAATGGCTAAGCACAGGCACGCATTTTCTGTGGCACACCTTTGGCGCCATGGCCTCATTCTGCATGTTCAACTATATTTACTTGACCAACGCTAGAGAGGTGGAAGGCGAAAAACTAAAGCTGAAAGGCTAAAGCGAAGAGGTCAAATGGAAGTTTTCAGTTGGCAGCATGTCATCCGATTTAGCCGTTGACTAGTGGCTAATGAGCCTTCCGGCTTCCGACTAAAAGCTACCCCTAAACTCTTCGATCAGTTCTTTGCAACGTTTTTCGACTTGTGCGCAAACCGGCTCGAAAAGGGCATTGTCGTAATAAGGATCGGCTACTTCCTCATCGTCTAGGAACAGCTTCACCTTTTGGCGTTGTGCCGGCGTGGTGGCCAAGGCAAGTACGTCTTTCAGGTTATTCCTGTCCATCACCAAAATATGGTCAAATTGCTCGAACATCGCTTTGTTAAAATGACGGGCACGTTGAGCCGAAATATCATAGCCAAAGTTTTGGGCAATGGCTATGCTCCTGCTATCGGGCGCTTGTCCCACATGCCAACTGCCTGTGCCTGCCGAGGCAATTTGCCAGTCCAGGTGCTGTTCGTTTACCAAATGGCGCATAATGCCCTCGGCCAAAGGCGAACGGCAAATGTTGCCCAGGCAAACCATTAAAATTCTCACGTATTTGCGATTAGCTTTTCGAACTATTTATAAATATCATTCAGCACCTTGGCTAAACGAATACCGCCTTTCAGCAATTGTTCGTTTACGGTGTCGATCCAATCAAAATTGTATTTATAACTTAATTTATCGTCGTTTTTAACGCCTGTAGCATAAATCTTGTTGCAGATTTGGTACGACTCATAAACGCAGTCTTTTAAACTGGCTTTTTGCCAGGCGCCCAATTGCAGGGCAGTTGGGTGATTAATGGCTTTGGTGTATTCGGTATAGCTCAGTTGCTGAAAATCAACCAATCCTTCGTCCCATACACGATGCAGGTTAGACTTTTCGCCAAACCAGGTCAGCAAAATCTTGTTGCCGCCCAAATCGTCTTTTCTGGCGGTGTGCATCGGCTGGTGCATATCGCCTATCAGGTGGATCACCATTCTTAAGGCCAGTTTCTTTTGTTCGGCTGTGCTTTTCGGGTTCTTGAGCACGGCAATCATCTCATTGGTTTTGTTATAGATGTTTGGCCCAGGCTGATGGTCTAAGAAACTGAATACATCGTTTTGCGACAATCCTTCGGGCAGGTTCACATAATGCCAATTGCTCAGGTAGTTATAGGCCGTGTCTGATTTGATAAAATCGGCCCAGTTGGCGGTGATGGCCATGCTTTCGGCACCCAAAATCTGCTGTACGGCTTTGCGGGCCTTCGGGCTGAGGTAATAGTCGGCCACTTCGCCAACAATACGGTGGCCCAAAACGCCCCATGCACCAGCGGTGAAAGGAATATAAGCCAAGACAAAAGCAATGGCTAATTTTTTTAACAGGTTTAATTTTTTCATCTGTTTAGGATTACAATTCTTTAGGGACGCAGGTAATTGGCTCCTTTAGGACCAATACGCACTCGCGCTGGTCGGCCAGGTTTTCAAGCACCAACCTGCTTCCACTGGATGATTTGATTTTAAAATTGTTCAGGTAGCGCCCGCTGCGGTAACAGCCCGAAACCTTTTGCTTGTAATTGGCTTTGGTAAAAGTTCCATTCAAAATCAAGGTATCGCCTTTAACGGCATAGGTACCTTTTGCATATTCTTTCCAAACGCCGTTGTTAAAGCAGGAATCGGAATAGTAGTTTACTTTCGAATGCGTAGTCAGGTCTACATAAAACGAATCGCAGCTAATTTTGAAATGGTGCTGCGTATACGAAAGCAGGTCTTTGGCATTGGCTACGCTGTCTTGGTTCCATACACCTTGCAGCATGGTTTCGCCTCTGCCCTGTACGTTAGGCAAACGGGTACAGGCAGTTAAACAAAGTAACAAGTGAAAAGTAAAAAGTAAAAAATAGGATTTTCTACCGAGAATCTTATGGCTAGTATTCATCTAATTAAAATATGCTATTTAAACTTTTTACTTTCATGCTCAAACTTATTTCAAGCTGCCTACCATATCTTCCGGACGAACCCACTCGTCAAACTGCTCGCTGGTGAGCAAGCCCAGTTCAACAGCAGCTTCGCGCAGGGTTTTATTTTCTTTATGTGCCTTTTTGGCAATCTTAGCGGCATTTTCGTAACCGATATGCGGATTTAAAGCCGTAACCAGCATCAACGAATTTTCCATGTGCTGTTTAATGACTGGTCTGTTTGGCTCGATGCCCTCGGCACATTTGTCGTTAAACGAAACGCAGGCATCGCCAATTAAACGACCCGACTGCAATACGTTGGCCGCAATAACCGGTTTAAATACATTCAGTTCGAAATGGCCGTTACTGGCGCCAACGCTTACCGCCACATCGTTGCCCATTACCTGTGCGCAAACCATGGTTAAGGCCTCTGGCTGGGTTGGATTTACCTTGCCTGGCATAATCGATGATCCAGGTTCGTTATCAGGGATAATGATTTCGCCGATGCCACAACGCGGGCCCGAGCTCAGCATCCTGATATCGTTAGCCACCTTCATCAATGAAACGGCAACACGCTTGTAGGCGCCCGACAGTTCAACCATCGCATCGTGTGCGGCCAAAGCTTCGAATTTGTTTGGAGCCGTTACAAAAGGCAGGCCGGTTAGTTCGGCAATTTTTTGGGCTACCAACACATCATAACCTTTTGGCGTATTTAAGCCGGTGCCTACTGCAGTACCACCCAAAGCCAACTCCTTGATCATTTCCAACGCATTTTTAATCGCCCTGATGCCGTTGTCTATCTGTTGTACATAGCCAGAAAATTCTTGGCCCAAGGTTAACGGTGTGGCATCCATAAAGTGCGTACGGCCGGTTTTTACAATGTCGGTCCACGAAGCGGCTTTTTGTGCCAGGGTATTTCTCAACTTCTCCAATCCCGGGATGGTTACGGTTACCGCTTGTTGGTAGGCCGCAATGTGCATTGCGGTTGGATAAGTATCGTTAGAAGATTGCGATTTATTGACATCATCGTTCGGGTGCAGCACCTTTTTGTCGTCGCCCAAATGGCCGCCGTTAAGCACATGGCCACGGTTGGCAATTACCTCGTTGGCGTTCATGTTGCTTTGGGTACCCGATCCGGTTTGCCAAATCACCAAAGGAAACTCGGCATCCAACTTGCCGGCAATCACCTCGTCGCAGGCCTTGGCAATTAAAGTGGCTTTATCCTGTGGCAAAACACCCAGCTCGGTATTGGCCAAAGCGGCAGCCTTTTTCAAATAGCCGAAAGCATGTATAATTTCCTTTGGCATCGAAGCCTCCGGTCCGATCTTAAAATTATTACGCGAACGTTCGGTTTGAGCGCCCCAATATTTATCGGCGGGCACTTGTACCTCGCCCATGGTATCGTGTTCTATTCTGAAACTCATGATGTTTGCTGTTTTTTTGGCAAATTTAAGTTTTTTGATTAAACGAGCCCTCTTTTAGCCTAGATAATTTGCAACATTACTGCCACATGAACAAACGTTTGCGCACTGTTAAGGCCTTAAAAGCCGGTCTTCTATCCTTACTTTAAGGGTAAAATCGGAAACTGTAGCCAACCAAAACTATTTTTATGCGTACCAAAGCCGCCTGTCTTTTATTCTTATGCCTGTTTGCCGGGGCGTTTCATTCATTTTCGCAACTCAACATCATTCCTTTGCCACAAAAGGTCAAAGCAAACGGAACTGTTTTTAGCATTAGGCCCCAAACCAACATCTACTACCAGAAAGGACTTAAAACGCAGGCCGAATTACTGGCCTCGGCTTTATCGCCGGCCACCGGCTATGATTTTAAGTTGCGGGAAGCCCAATCGGCCAAAGACGGAATCTGGCTGACTTTGGGCAAAACAGCTGTGGCAAACCCAGAAGCCTACCGCCTAACCGTTGGGAATAAGCAGGTTAACATTATGGGTAATACCAGCAAAGGCGTGTTTTACGGCATACAAACGCTGCTGCAATTGTTACCTGCCGAAATCTATAACCAGCAACGCCAAAAAGGCAAAACCTGGACGGTTAAGGGAGCTGATATTGAAGATGCGCCGCTTTATCCATGGCGAGGCATGATGCTCGACGTATCGAGGTATTTTTTTAGCAAGGCTTATGTATTGAGGTTTATCGACATGATGGCCATGTACAAAATGAATAAGCTGCACTTCCACCTGATCGATGATGCGGGCTGGCGGCTGGAAATCAAGAAATACCCCAAGCTAACTTCGATTGGCGCGTGGCGAGGCCAAGGCGCCGAACGTACCGGCGGCTACTATACCCAAGAAGACATTAAGGAAATGATAGCCTACGCTTCGGCGCGAAACGTAGAAATTATACCAGAAATAGAGCTTCCGGCCCATACTTTGGCAGCAGTGGTGGCCTATCCTTACCTGGGCTGTACGGGCCAGCAGTTCGAAATGCCTACCCAACACTCCATCAGCAAGGAATTGTATTGCGTGGGCAAGGAAAGCACCTTTGATTTTTTGGCCGACGTTTTTAAGGAAGTATTCGACTTGTTCCCCTCTAAATATGTACACATTGGCGGCGATGAAGCTGTTTATACCAGATGGGCGGCCTGTCCTGATTGCCAAAAGCGCAAAGCCGACTTGGGACTGAAAACCGAAGCCGCTTTACAAGTATATTTTAACCAGCGCGTACAAAATATGGTGAAGCCTTATGGAAAAACCATGGTAGGCTGGGACGAAATTATTGAAGATGGCTTGAAAGAAAAAGTGGTAGGCATGGTTTGGCACGACCCTAAAAAAACATTCAAGGCCGTAGAAAACGGCCACGATGTGGTGCTGTCGCTAACCAAATTTTGCTATTTTGACATGGCCGAAAGCAATATTCCGGGCGAGGTAAAAGCGGCTACCTGGGTTGGCCTTGTTCCCTTGGAAAAAGTTTACCAACTCAATCCGCTGGTTCCGGGTCTTGACGAAAAATACCGCCAACAGGTATTGGGGGCTTCGGCTACCCTTTGGGCCGATCAGTTTATACATGGCACACTTTTGCAGGAAATAGGCCCACTGAATGAAAACCGTTCCGAAAAATATTTCGATTACCTTACTTTTCCACGCCTATCGGCATTGGCCGAGGTGGTTTGGACGCCACTGGCCCAACAAAACTGGGAGGGCTTTGAAAGAAGGCTTGCCAGCCATTACCTGCGCTACCAACAGGCAGGCTATGGCTTCCGTTTGCCTCAACCCCAATTGATCAGTGCCGAAAAAACCGATAAAGGCTATGTGGTTAAGCTCAAAAACGTGGTTGATGGTGCCCAAATCCGTTATACTACCGACGGAACTTATCCCAATCCCTACGCTCCGGTGTATAGTCAAAGTGTAACCGTTGGCGAACTCAAAGACCTGATGGCCATAACCGTACTGAACAGGGAACAGTTTTCGCTGCCGCTTTATTTTCCAGAAAAATATGAACAGTTTAAAAAATATGGCGAAGTAGTGGCCGAGTGGAATCCCAGCAAGATCACAGGAAAAGCATACAGCCCTTTTGAAATCAATGCAACTGGAAAAATCAATGCAAACGGCAACTATGCCCTTGCCTTTATGTATACCGGAGGCCGCACCAAACTAGAAATCCAATCAATTACCGTATGGAAAAACGGCTTAAAAATAGCCGAAGACCTCCACGAAGGAAGTACGGGTTCGACGCAAAAAGACCATGTTTACAAGTTCAATATCAAGGAATACGAAACCGGCGCCGCGTTTACGATCAAAGCCATGGTTAGAGGCGATGTCGACAACGATTCGAACGGTATCGTGCTGCTCAAAAAGGAAGGCTAAAAGCATCGGCTTGATTAGATTAAGCTAATGTTTAAAACTCTTTTAGGTTTAAAAACCCAATTATCGTTATTTTGCTGGCTTTTAAACCCGTATATTTTATTACATGAAGTTTCGTCTACTCCTAACCGCCGTTGCGCTCTCTCTAATCACGGTTTCGGCCTGTACCAACAAAGAAGAAAAAGCCAAAAAAGCGGCTGCGCAGCAGAAAATAAGAACCAAGGAGGACGACAAGGCCGACAGCCTGCTCATTGCCTACGACCCTAAAAAAGGCGATCCCTGGATTGCTGACTTTGTACAAAACCTGCACAAAAAATACGGATTTAACGGCAATATGCTTGTGGCCCGCAAAGGAAAAATCCTTTACGAAAAAGCCATTGGCTGGGCCGATTACTTGCATCGCGACAGCCTGAAAATCAATTCGGAATTTGAGTTGGCCTCTATTACCAAAACCTTTACCGGCGTAGCCATTATGCAACTGGTTGAGGCGGGCAAGCTCAAACTGACCGACGACGTGAAAAAGTTCTTTCCTAATTTTCCTTACGACGGAATTACGATAGAACTTTTATTATCGCACCGCAGCGGCATGATGAACTACGTTTATTTCATTGACGATATTTACCGCAAGGAAAAACTCAACATGAAAAAAGGCGTTACCAACCAAGAGGTAATGGACATCATAGCCGATAAAAAACCTAATCCGTACACCAAACCCAACAAGGTTTTCCATTACAACAACTCCAACTTTATGGTGTTGGGCGCCATTATAGAAAAAGTGACCAAGCAAAGGTATTCGCAATACATGATGGAGCATATCTTCAAGCCAGCAGGCATGAAGCATACCCATGTTTATTCGACCACTGAATATGAGAAAATTCCGGTTGATGTAGTCGGTCACGACCGTACCTGGCGCTATTCGGTGGTTCAGAATTTTTTGGACGGTCCCGTGGGCGACAAAGGCATTTATAGTACATTGCACGATTTGGTACTGTACGACAAATACCTTAAAAACGGCCGGCTGTTAAGCCAAAAGAGCCTTGATTCGGCTTATGTTGGTCGTAACAAACCTGTAAACGGCCACTTTAACTACGGCTACGGCTGGCGCATGTTCGATGGCAAAGGCATGGACAAAGTGGTTTACCACACCGGCTGGTGGCATGGTTTCCGCCACATCTATGTACGCGATTTGGACAAGGATATCGTGGTCATATTTTTGGGCAACCTAACCAACGGCAGCTTGATGCACCTCGACGATTTGTATAAATACCTAAAGATGCCGATTATCCGCAAAGGAGCCTATACCGGAGCTGGTTCGTTGCCAGGAAGCGACGAAGACTAGCGCCTGGAAGTCCGTGGTTGATAGCCCATGGTTAATGGCCTATTCCCTAAGAAATCTTGTCAAAAGCAATTCCTTGGTTTTTTCTGTCGAGATAGGTTTTGAGCAGGCTATTTTCTGGCAGGCTCACCATCGGGTCGCGCTCAAATATTTCGATTACCGTATTTCGGGCTTCCTGCAGAATGATTTGGTCTTTAGCCAAGTTGGCTACCTTCAGTTCGAGCACGCCACTTTGCTGGGTCCCGGTAATATCGCCAGGCCCTCTCAGCTGCAGGTCTATCTCCGAAATCTCAAATCCATTATTGGTTTTCACCATGGTTTGTAGTCGCAGTTTTGAGTTTTGGCTCAGCTTACTGCTCGACATCAAGATACAATAAGATTGCTCGGCCCCACGGCCTACACGCCCACGCAGCTGATGCAGCTGCGAAAGTCCAAATCGCTCGGCATTTTCGATAATCATCACCGAGGCATTGGGTACGTTAACCCCCACCTCGATTACGGTTGTGGCCACCATGACCTGTGTCTTGCCTTCAATAAACTGGCGCATCTCAAATTCCTTGTCGGCATTGGGCATCTGCCCGTGTACAATACTAATTTGGTAATTGGGCAATGGAAATTCAAATCGCAGCTGTTCTATTCCCGCCTCTAAGTGCATCAAATCAAGTTTTTCGCTTTCCTTAATCAGCGGATAAACCACATACACCTGTCGGCCTTTGGCAATTTCCTGCTTCATAAAGCCAAACATCCTCAAACGCTGCCCTTCGTACAAATGTTTCGTTTCTATGGGTTTTCTACCTGCCGGAAGTTCGTCTATTACCGAAACGTCTAAATCGCCATACAGGGTCATGGCCAAAGTGCGCGGAATGGGCGTAGCAGTCATGACCAAAATATGAGGCGGAACAGTATTCTTCCTCCACAGCTTGGCCCTTTGCTCTACACCAAATCGATGTTGCTCATCAATAACCACCAGGCCCAAATTCTTGAATTTAACCTTGTCTTCAATCAGTGCGTGAGTGCCCACCAAGATATCGATTTCGCCATTTTCTAATTGCTGGTGCAAAACCGTGCGTTGCTTCTTGGTGGTAGTCCCCGTTAGAATAGAAACATTAACCAGTTCACCTCTTAACAGCGAAACCAGCGATTCGTAATGTTGCCGGGCCAAAATCTCGGTAGGGGCCATCATACAGGCCTGATAGCCATTATCATTGGCCAACAACATGCTGATCAGGGCCACTACGGTTTTGCCACTGCCCACATCGCCCTGTACCAAGCGGTTCATCTGGCTGCCCTTTTGGGTATCGATCCTGATTTCCTTAATTACCCGCTTTTGGGCATTGGTCAGGTCAAAAGGCAGCATTTCCTTATAAAAAGTATTTACGCGCTCGCCAACCATATCAAATAAGAGCCCCTTAAACTTAAGGCTGCGCACCTGCTTATTGTACAGCAGCTGCAACTGGATAAAAAACAGTTCCTCAAATTTCAGTCGCCGTTCGGCTTGTTGCAGCTTGGCTTGGCTGGCGGGAAAATGGATGTGCACCAAAGCTTCTTTCCGACTGATGAGCTTATATTTTTCGAGCACATAGGCCGGCATTGTTTCCCGAACCTCGTTAATATGCAGTTCAATCACATGCTGAATCAGCTTCTGCAGGCCTTTGCTATCTAAAAAGTTCTTTTTAAGTTTTTCGGTAGAGTTATAGATCGGCTGTAGGGTAAGGTTACCCGTTAAGCCTGGCTGACGGGGATAGTTTTCAAGCTCGGGATGCGAAATACTAAAGCGGCCATTAAAAAAAGTAGGCTTGCCAAAGGCGATGTAGGTACTGCCACGCATCACATGGTCTTCTACCCATTTAATACCCTGAAACCAGACCAGTTCCATGATGGCGCCCGTTTCGTCGGCAAATTTGGCTACCAAGCGTTTTTTGTGCTTTTCTCCGATTACTTCCTTGCTCAGTACTTTACCAACCACCTGCACCAAGGGCATTTCGGGATCGAGCTCTCCGATCTGGTAAAAACGGGTGCGGTCAATATACCTGAATGGATAATGGTAAAGCAGGTCTTTATAACTGGACATGCCCAATTCCTTTTGCAAAAGCTCTGCACGCTTAGGGCCTACGCCCTTAAGGTAAACAAGAGGTGTATCTAAATTTGAAGCCTGCAAAACGAATTTATTTTCTCTTAAAAGTAAAAATATCTTTCATCAAGTTCCAATTAAATAGCAAAACGGCAAACAGCAGCAAGAGGTAGGCCAACAGCTGGTGCAGGTCTATCTGCTCTCCAAAATAAACAATGGCCACTGTAAAGGCAATAATGGGATTGATATAAATGATAATACCTAAAGTAGAAGAAGGAATGCCGATTAAGGCATAAAGGCTTAGAAACAACGGAATGATGGTAAACAGCACGGCAATGACCACGATGTTTCCCCAAAACCAAACGCTGGCAGGAAAGTCTTGATGGCTGCTCAAATAAAATGGCAGCATCAGCAGTACGGCAATGGCAATCTGTACAGCCAATACATTGAGCTTATCCAAGTGTTGCATTTTGCGCTGGATAATCAGGTAAAACGCATACAGCGCTGCAATGATTACAGACCAAGTTACTTCTATCAACGAGCCAGTGGCCAACATTACAATGCTGAGCAAGGCAACGCCCAAAGCAATCAGCTTAAGCCTCGAAAGTTCTTCCTTCAAAATCAGGAAGCCTCCGAAAGCGGTAATCAGCGGGCATACCATATAAGCAAATGCCGCCGATTTGAGGCTCACATTATTGACTGCATAGATATAGGTATACCAATTGAGTGTAAGCAACACCGTGGCCCCTAAGATTTGATATACGATGATCCGTTTTTCTTTGGGCAAAGCCAACTTGAAATATTGAATATCCTGCGCCAGCGATTTCCTTCTGAACAAGAGAATAACCATCCATATCACCGCCAAAGAAGTAAATATGCGGTAATAAAGGATTTCCTGCGAAGGGAATGCCTTGATATTCCTTAGCGGAATGGCAAAGAAGCCCCAAATGGCTACGGAAAGAAATCCGGCCAGCAGATATTTGGTTTTAGCCCGTTGCAATGCTTAAGCCTTATAGGCGGTTACCGAAATTTCTACGTTTACGCCTTTAGGCAAGCCTTTTACGGCAACGGTTTCGCGGGCAGGGTACTCAGCCTGGAAGTAAGAACCGTACACTTCGTTTACCTCGGCAAACAGGCTCATATCAGACAGAAAGATGGTGGTTTTAATCACGTGTTCAAAATCATACTCGGCCTCTAACAACACGGCCTTGATATTGCGCATCACTTGGTGTGTTTCTTCGGCAATAGAAGTTTGGTTAAGTGCTCCGTTTTCGGGATTGATGGCCACTTGGCCCGAAGCGAACAGAAATCCATTGGCAATTACGGCCTGGCTGTAAGGGCCAATTGGGGCCGGAGCATTACTGGTATTGATTATTGTTTTCATCTATTGGTTTTTATGGATCGGGTGTCTAGTCGGCTACTTATTTTTTGAGGATAAACCACTGTACGAGTTTCCAGATAATACCACCCAAAAACAAGGTAATGGCTATGGCATTAATGGCATGCATAATCTTGATATTGGTATTTTTTGGCCGGTCTGGGTTATTCTTTCTGAAGAAGTACATGATACAAATGTAAGGATAAAAAAAAAGAGCCCCGAAATTTCGGGGCTCTTTTCTTATCGAGTTAAGCAAGATTAGTTTCTTGAAGTCTCAACGCGACGGTTTTGGATACGACCTTCTTCAGTGTCGTTAGAAGCAACTGGGTTAGCTTCGCCGTAACCTTTAACAGTTACTTGACTAGCGTTAACGCCAGAATTTACTAAGTAAGTTTTAACAGAGTTAGCTCTGTCTTTAGATAATTTCAAATTGTATGCAGCAGTACCTTCGCTAGAAGCATAACCTTTAGAAGTTACTTTACCACCGTTTTCACGCAATACTGAAGATAATTTATCTAAGATTGGATAAGATTCGGTTTTCAAAACTGAAGAGTTGAATTCGAATTGGATTGGCTCAAAACCAGTTCTGTTGTCAACTGGAGCAACTGGAGTGTTATTGATTACAGTTGGAGCAGGAAGTGGACATCCTGAACCGTCAACTTTAGTTCCAGCTGGAGTACCAGCACATTTATCGAATTGATCAGCTACGCCGTCGCCATCAGAGTCTTTTTTCAAGTCTTCAACTGATTTCTCAACGTTAGAAACACGGTTTTTCAATGCTTCAACTTCTTGACGTAATGAAGGATCTTTCAATTCATCATACATCATAGCTACTGGGTTAACCCAATCCAAGTTAGGTTTAGCTTTAGAACCTAGAGAGAATTCTAAACCAGCAGAACCGTAAGAGAATTTATCTTTTGAAGTACCACCAGCATAAACTCCATCAACGTTGTCACCATCAACAAAGTTCATGGTATAAGCCAAGTTGAAAGATACGCGGTCTGAAACTTTGAATTTGATACCAGCACCTACAGGGATATAAGCTTCTTTGATGAAGTCGTTATCGCCATTTTCGCCATATTTACCTTTGTTGTTAACAACAGTACCATTAGCTAAGGTTACTTTTGGATTGTAAGCCATTAAACCGTAACCAGCAGTAACGAAGAAGTTAACTGAATTTTCGCGACGTAGGAAATCTACAGTGGCAACATTCACAACACCTCTCAAGTCAGCAGCATACTGAATGTCGGTTTCGAATTCTTTAGTTCCGTATCTAACACCACCTTTAGCATCTTTGTTTGTGCCAGATAGTTTGCCACGGAAGATGTTACCTTCTAAGCCAAAAGCATGACCTAGTTGTTTACGCAACGAAATTCCGTAACCCAAGTTCACATCCCCTGTCTCTTATACACATCTAAAAAGGGGGGGGGGGGGGGGGGGGGGGGGGGGGGGGGGGGGGGGGGGGGGGGGGGG